>NZ_JAOCKC010000023.1:0-46446 GCF_029844625.1 Stenotrophomonas sp. GD03680
GCAGGTGCAGGGCTGCAAGCCCTGCCGAAAAACCCTTAGCGCACCTGTTCCTGCTTGCGCACGATCGCCATCGCGATCTCCAGCGACTGCTCGTAGTTCAGCCGCGGATCGACCGTGGAACGGTACGCGCGCTCAAGATCACGCTCGGTGAGCTCGCGCGCGCCACCGGTGCATTCGGTCACGTCCTCGCCGGTCAGCTCCAGGTGCACGCCGCCCAGGCGCGTACCTGCCGCGGCGTGCAGATCGAACGACAACTCCACCTCGCGGCGCACGTTGTCAAAGCGGCGCGTCTTGAAGCCATTGGCGGTGCTCTCGGTGTTGCCGTGCATGGCATCGCACACCCACAGCACGCGGCGGCCGTCGCGCTTGACCGCTTCCAACAGCGACGGCAGCTTTTCGGCTATCTGCGTCGCGCCCATGCGGTGAATGAAGGTCAGGCGCCCGGGCTCGTCGTCCGGATTGAGTACATCGATCAGGCGCAGCAGCTGGTCCGGCGAAACCGACGGCCCCACCTTGATCGCGATCGGATTGCGCACGCCCCGCAGGTACTCCACGTGCGCGCCGTCGAGCGCAGCCGTGCGCATGCCGATCCAGGGATAGTGCGTGCTCAGGTTCAACCAGCCCTGCTGGCGCGGCACCTGCCGGGTCAGCGCCTGCTCGTAGGGCAGCAGCAGGGCTTCGTGCGATGTGTAGAAGTCGATGCGGTTGAGGTTGTGCACCCGGGCACCGGCCAGGGTTTCCATGAAGTGCACGGCATCGCCGATCGATGCCACCATCTTCTGGTACTCGGCGGCGAGCGGCGAATGCCGCACCCAGTCCAGGTTCCAGTACTCGGGATGGTGCAGGTCGGCGAAGCCGCCATCGATCAGCGCCCGCACGAAGTTCATCGTCATCGCCGAATGCGCGTGGGCCTGCAGCATCCGCTTCGGGTCGGGCAGGCGCGCGGCTTCGGTGAAGGCCGGCGCATTGATCACATCGCCCCGGTAGCTGGGCAGCGTCACCCCATCACGGGTCTCGGTATCAGCCGAGCGTGGCTTGGCGTACTGGCCGGCGAAGCGGCCGACGCGGATCACCGGCTGGCGCAGGCCATGCACCAGTACCAGGCTCATCTGCAGCAGCACCTTCAGCCGATTGGAGATGGTGCCGGACTCACAGTCGCTGAAGTTCTCGGCGCAATCGCCGCCCTGCAGCAGGAAGCGCTTGCCCTCCTGCGCCTCCGCCAGCTGCTGCTTCAGCGCCAGGATCTCCCACGAGGTCACCAGAGGGGGGAGCCGCTTCAGCTCATGCAGGGCAGCATCCAGCGCCACCGGGTCGGGATAGGTCGGCATCTGCAGTGCGGTCTTGCCGCGCCAGCTCTCCGGCGACCAGGCAGCACCCGCAGCGGTTGCGGCAGGATCGGGAACCGGTGAAACGGCGGACAGGCTCATTGCAGACTTCCGGGGTGGGGGACGGTCATGGTCGCAGAGCCGGCCGCCGCCGCAAAGGGCCAGCCCTTCCGGCCCGATGCCTGAACGCCAGGGAAAGCACGCGCCGAGCAGCCACAGACCGCATGGTCGGCGGCGCCGCCAGAGGCGCATGATCTGTTACGGAGTAACACTCACCGTCATGGACCGGCCCCCTCCACGCCCCAGGCCCTGCTCTCTCCCATGAAGCCCTCACGCCTCGCTACCAGCATCACCTTCGCCCTGGCCCTGGCCAGCATGCCCCCCCTTGCCGCGGCCGCGGATGACGCCGGGCCCGCAGTGAAGAACCTGGATGCGGTCACCGTCAGCGCCCACCTCGACCAGGCCCGCAACGCGCTGTCGCCGGACATCGGCAGCAGCCAGTACCAGATCACCGCCGAGGACATCCAGAAGCAGCCGCTCGGCGCCTCCGCCGCACTCAGCCAGGTGCTGCTGCAGGCCCCGGGCGTGGTCCAGGACTCCTACGGCGGTGTCCATGTGCGTGGTGATCACGCCAACCTGCAGTACCGCATCAACGGCGTGCTGCTGCCCGAATCGATCTCCGGCTTCGGCCAGACCCTGGATACGCGAACCATCAGGAGCATCCGGCTGATGGATGGCGCACTGCCGGCGCAGTTCGGCGAACGCACCGCCGCAGTGGTGGACATCACCACCCGCAGTGGCGCCGAACTGGGCAACGGCGGCAGCGCCGGACTGACTGCCGGGTCGTTCGGCAAGGTCAATCCCAACGCCTCCTGGTGGGGCAACCAGGGACGCTGGAGCTGGTTCCTGACCGGCAACTACGACCAGAACGAGGTCGGCCTGGAGAACCCGACGAACTCGCGCCGGCCGCTGCACGACGACACCCACCAGGGCAAGGCGTTCGCCGACCTCACCTATCTGCTGGACGAGAACACGCGCGTGAGCGTGTTTGCCGGCATTGCCAACAACCGCTTCCAGATTCCGGTGAACCCGGGCCAGACACCGCAGTTCGGCTACCTCGATACCTCCACGTTCGACTCCAGCCAGCTGGATGAGACCCAGCGCGAGACCACGCGCTTCGGCATGCTGGTGCTGCAGGGGACGCTGGGCGCCAGCGCGTACCAGCTGTCGGCCGGCCAACGCTACAGCGATGTCGGGTTCAATCCCGATGTGGCGGGCGATCTGGTATTCAGCGGTGTTGCTTCACAGGTCCAGCGCAGCAACCGCGCCAACACCGTGCAGGCCGACGTTTCCACCCCGCTGGGCAGCGATCACACGCTGCGCTATGGCCTGTACGGCAATCATGAGACCGCGCGGGCCCACAGCAGCAGCTGGGTGTTCCCGGTTGACGACGCCGGCCAGCAGGCCAGCACCACGCCCCTGCTGATTCCCGACCGCAGTGCTTTCCACGCCAGCACGCTGGCGCTCTACGTGCAGGACGAGTGGAAGATCGGAGACAACTGGACGGTCAACTATGGTCTGCGCGGCGACCGCTACACGGCCTTCGGGCGGACCGAAGGCCAGCTCAGCCCGCGCCTGGGCGTGGTCTGGAATGCCGGCGACAGCACCACCCTGCACGCAGGCTATGCGCGCTACTTCACACCACCGGCCAGCGAGCTGATCGCCTCCGACGACATCGCGCTGTACGACGGCACCAGCAACCAGCAGCCCAGTGATGGCAACGCCACGCCACTGGCCGAGCGCAGTGACTACTACGACCTCGGCATCTCGCAGCAGATCGGCGAGCACCTGACACTCGGCGTGGATGCGTATGACCGGCGTGTCGCCCGCCTGCAGGATGAAGGCCAGTTCGGCGCCGCCTACCTCTACTCGACGTTCAACTATCGTCGCGGCCACATCCGCGGCCTGGAGTTCAGCGCCGACTACAGCGACGGACCGTTCAGCGCGTACTTCAACGCCGCATGCAACAAGGCGATCGGCACCCAGGTGATCACCGGCCAGTACAACCTCGACCCGGACGCCCTGGCCTACGTGGCCGACCATTGGATCCACCTGGACCACGACCAGAAGCTGACCTCGTCGGGCGGTGTCAGCTATGCCTTCGCCGGACACAACCGGATCGGTGCCAACTACGTGTTCGGCAGTGGCCTGCGCTCGGACACCGAAAGCGTACCCAATGGGGGCGAGCTGCCGTCCTACCTGCAGGTGAACCTCAGTGCTGGCCACGATTTCAACGCCGACAGCGGCCATCCGCTGCATGCACAGCTGGCGTTGGTCAACGCGCTGGATCGCAGCTATCAGCTGCGCGATGGCGGCGGCGTAGGCGTGTTCGCCCCCCAGTGGGGGCCGCGACGCGGCGCCTATCTCAGCCTGCAACAGGTTTTCTGATCGATGTCGCTGCCCCCGGCAGAGCCGAGCCCATGCCCGGCTCTGCTGGGGCGCGTCAGTTACTCAGCGCCTGACCCTGCGCAGCGGCACCAGCAGTGCCCACAGCCCCAGCAGCACGAACCACACGCCCGACCACATCGGCATGGTCAGTCCGAGGAAGGTCCAGTCGATGTTGCCGCAGTTGCCGGTACCGGTCAGCACCGTGCGGAACACCTCGAACGGGCCCATGGTCTCGCGCAGGAAGCTCAGCGGCGGACCACAGGTGGCACCCATTTCCGGCGGCAGCATCTGCACGTAGACATGGCGCGCGGCGATGCCGACGCCGACGGCTGCCGCAATGAAGGCAAGGATGCCGTACGTCACCCGTCCCGGCCGGTTCGACGGGCCGTGCAGTGCGCCCAGCAGGAACAGCAGGCCGAGCGCGGCAAAGGCCAGCCGCTGGAAGATGCACAGCGGGCACGGCTCCAGCCCCATCTTCAGCTGCAGGAAAATCGCATAGCCCAGCAGGCCCACGCAGATCAGGAAGCCCAGCAGGAACTGGGCGCGGAAGGGCCAGCGCAGAGGATTCATCGTGAATGCTCGAATGGATCAGGCGCCAAGCGTAACCGACCGCGCCTGCCATTCGAACCGCTGCCGGTGACGCTCGTCGGAACGGTGCGGGCCACTTCCCTTCGCAGGTAGCGCCGGGCCATGCCCGGCGAGTGCAGCGGAAACGTAAACGCCGGGCATCGCCCGGCGCTACCAGAACGCAAAAGCCCGGCAGATGCCGGGCTTTCACTGTGTCGCGTTGGAGCGGTCCGATTACTCGGCCACTTCCTCGGCCACGGCCGGACGGTCGACCAGCTCGACGTAGGCCATCGGAGCATTGTCGCCGGCGCGGAAGCCGCACTTCAGCAGACGCAGGTAGCCGCCCGGACGGTTCGCGTAGCGCGGGCCCAGGATGGTGAACAGGTTGCCCACGGCTTCGTTGTCACGCAGGCGGGCAAAGGCCAGACGGCGGTTGGCAACGGAATCGACCTTGGCCAGGGTGATCAGCGGCTCGGCGACGCGGCGCAGTTCCTTGGCCTTCGGCAGGGTGGTCTTGATCAGCTCGTGCTTGAACAGCGAGGCGGCCATGTTCTTGAACATCGCTTCGCGATGGGCGCTGGTACGGCTGAACTTACGGCCAGACTTCTGGTGACGCATGGTGATGTTCCTTGATTAATGATGTGGCTGTGTGGATCGTTGTCGCCATCCTGGCGTTGCTGCACGGACTGCGGATGGTCCTGGCCGCCCGTCCTGGACGACCTGCCCGCGAACCTGCGGTTCGTCATGGCATCTTGCGGTGAAGGCTCCACCGCTGACGGTGGAGCCTCCGGGTACAGCAGGAGGCTTTATCAGCCCAGCATGCCGTGGCTGGCGACGCCGGCCGGCGGCCAGTTCTCCAGCTTCATGCCAAGCGACAGGCCGCGCTGGGCCAGCACTTCCTTGATCTCGGTGAGCGACTTCTTGCCCAGGTTCGGGGTCTTCAGCAGCTCCACTTCGGTCTTCTGGATCAGATCGCCGATGTAGTAGATGCTTTCAGCCTTCAGGCAGTTGGCCGAACGCACGGTCAGCTCCAGATCGTCGATCGGGCGCAGCAGCACCGGATCCACGCCGTTGTTGGCCGGCTTGGCCGCACCGCGGTCGCGGTGGGTGAAGTCACCGAACACCGACAGCTGATCGCTGAGGATGTCGGCGGCGGTGCGCACGGCTTCCTCGGCATCGATGGTGCCGTTGGTCTCGATATCGATGACCAGCTTGTCCAGGTCGGTACGCTGTTCGACGCGGGCCGCTTCCACGGCATAGGCGACGCGGCGGACCGGCGAGAACGAGGCATCCAGGACCAGGCGGCCGATGGCACGGGTTTCTTCGTCCGGACGACGACGCGCAGCAGCCGGCTGGTAGCCGAAACCACGCTCGATCTTCAGACGCATGTTCACTGCCGTATCCTTGGTCAGGTGGCAGATCACATGGTCGCCGTTCAGGATCTCCACATTGTGGTCGACCTTGATATCGGCAGCGGTGACAACGCCCGGGCCCTGCTTGGACAGGGACAGGGTGGCGCTGTCGCCGGAGTGCATACGGATGGCCACGTCCTTCAGGTTCAGCAGGACTTCGAGCACGTCCTCCTGCAGACCTTCGACCGTGGTGTACTCATGCAACACGCCGTCGATTTCGACTTCCGTGATGGCGAAGCCCGGGATGGACGACAGCAGCACGCGACGCAGGGCGTTGCCCAGCGTATGCCCGTAACCCCGCTCCAAAGGTTCGATAACGACCTTTGCACGGGTGTCGGTAAGGCGTTCGATCTGCGGACCGCGAGGACGCAGAACCTGGTTGGCGGTAACCGTCATGTTGCGGGTTCTCCTAGTGAACCCCCGGCCGTCGCCGGGGGCTCTCCAATGTGAATTACTTCGAATACAGCTCGACGATCAGCGCTTCGTTGATGTCCGCAGGCAGATCCGAACGATCCGGAACAGCCTTGAAGATGCCGGTGAACTTGCCGGAATCCACTTCAACCCACGACGGGCTCAGGTCATGCTGTGCGGCGACGGTCAGGGCTTCCTGGACGCGCAGCTGCTTGGCAGCCTTCTCGGACAGCGCGATGGCATCGCCAGCCTTGACCTGGTACGAAGCCAGGTTGACCGACTTGCCATTCACGGTGACGCCGCGGTGCGACACCAGCTGGCGGGCAGCCGGACGGGTCACGGCGAAGCCCATGCGGTAGACGACGTTGTCCAGGCGGGTTTCCAGCAGCTGCAGCAGGTTCTCGCCGGTGTTGCCCTTCTTGGTCGAGGCCTTCTTGTAGTAGTTGCGGAACTGACGCTCCAGCAGGCCGTAGATACGCTTGACCTTCTGCTTTTCACGCAGCTGGGTGGCGTAGTCGGACAGCTTGCCCTTGCGGGCAGTGGCGCCGTGCTGGCCGGGCTTCTGCTCCAGCTTGCACTTGGAGTCCAGCGCACGCGCCGGGCTCTTCAGGGACAGGTCGGCGCCTTCGCGGCGGGCGAGCTTACAGGTAGGACCGATATAACGAGCCATTTCTTATCGCTCCCTTTAGACGCGACGCTTCTTCGGCGGACGGCACCCGTTGTGCGGGATGGGCGTCACGTCGATGATGTTGGTGATCTTGTAGCCGACGTTGTTCAACGAACGCACGGCCGACTCACGGCCCGGACCCGGGCCCTTGATGCGGACTTCCAGCGACTTCACGCCGTAGTCCAGCGCAGCACGACCGGCCTTCTCGGCAGCCACCTGGGCAGCGAACGGGGTCGACTTGCGCGAACCGCGGAAGCCAGCGCCACCGGAGGTCGCCCACGACAGAGCATTGCCCTGGCGGTCGGTGATGGTGACGATGGTGTTGTTGAACGAAGCGTGGACGTGGGCAACGCCGTCAGTGACGACGCGCTTGATCTTCTTCTTGGTCTTAGCAGCGGGCTTAGCCATTTCTCAGTCCCTTACTTCTTGATCGCCTTGCGCGGACCCTTGCGGGTGCGGGCGTTGGTACGGGTGCGCTGGCCACGCAGCGGGAGGCCACGACGGTGACGCAGGCCGCGGTAGCAGCCCAGGTCCATCAGGCGCTTGATCGCGATGCCGATCTCACGGCGCAGATCGCCTTCCACGATGTACTTGCCGACTTCGGCGCGCAGGCGCTCGATTTCCGGCTCCGACAGATCGCGGATCTTGGTGGTCGAAGCGACGCCTGCGACTTCGCAGACCTTCTTCGAACGGGTACGGCCGATGCCGTAAATGCTTTGCAACCCGACCCAGACATGCTTCTGGGCTGGCAGGTTGACGCCTGCAATACGCGCCATGACGCGGTTCTCCAGCTGAGTGATGGCCGACAGCGCGCCTCGGGCACGCCAATCCGGCAGGATGGATCAAAAAAGTGAACTAGCGATACTAACAAGGTTCCGGTTTACATGGAAGCCCGTGAAACCAGAGGTTTCATGAACCCGGCCTGGGGAGTGTGCCCAGGCTCCGGCGCCGGATGGGGTTGATCCCGGGAGGTCTCCCGGGGCCGCCCGCGCTACTCCTGCGCGGGACCACCTCATCACACCCCCACCCGGAACCGCTGCGGGGGCCGCCCTTCGTTTGTGTGGCCGGAGTCCGCGAAGCGGAGGGACCATCACGTCAGGAAGACGAAAGTATAACAGGCGAATCAGCCGCGGGCAAAACCGCCGCGGTTGCCACCCTTCAGGTTGGCCTTCTTCAGCAGGCTCTCGTACTGGTGGGACATCAGGTGCGCCTGCACCTGGGCGATGAAGTCCATCACCACCACCACCACGATCAGCAGCGAGGTACCGCCGAAGTAGAACGAGGCGTTCAGCTGCGTGCGCATCAGTTCCGGCAGCAGGCAGACGATCACCAGGTAGGCCGAGCCGGCTGCGGTCAGGCGGGTCAGCACGCCGTCGATGTAGTCGGCAGTGGCCTTGCCCGGACGGATGCCCGGAATCAGCGCGCCCGACTTCTTCAGGTTGTCGGCGGTTTCCTGCGAGTTGAACACCAGCGCGGTATAGAAGAACGCGAAACCGGTGATCAGCGCAGCGAACACGATCATGTGCAGCGGCTCGCCCGGACCCAGCGCGTTGGCGACCTTCTGCAGGACCTGGCCGAAGCTGCTCTGGTTGGCCGCCTGGCCGGACCACATGGCCAGGGTGGCCGGGAAGGCCAGCAGGCTCGAGGCGAAGATCGCCGGGATGACGCCGGCCATGTTGAGCTTCAGCGGCAGGAACGAGGTCTGGTTCATGTACGCATTGCGACCGCCCTGGCGGCGCGCGTAGTTGACCGTGATCCGGCGCTGGCCGCGCTCGACGAACACCACGAAGAAGGTGAAGGCGAGAACGACGATGGCGATCAGCAGCAGCTGGATGAACTGGATGTTGCCGTCGCGGTAGGCATCGAAGGTATGGATGACCGCGCCCGGCAGGCCCGCCACGATACCGGCGAAGATGATCAGCGACACGCCGTTGCCGATGCCGCGCTCGGTGACCTGCTCACCGACCCACATCAGGAACATGGTGCCGGCGGTCAGCGCGACCACGGCGGTGAGCACGAAGCCCATGCCCGGCGCGTACACGACCGGAGCGCCCGACGGCGAGACCTGGCCCTGCAGGGCCAGAGCGATCGAACCGCCCTGCACCACTGCCAGCAGCACGGCGCCGATGCGCGAGTACTGGGTGATCTTGCGGCGACCGGACTCACCTTCCTTCTGCATCGCCTTCAGGGCGGGGAAGATGTGCACGGCCAGCTGCATCACGATCGATGCCGAGATGTACGGCATCACGTTCAGCGCGAAGATGCTGAAACGGTGCAGGGCGCCGCCCGAGAACATGTTGAACATGTCCACGATGCCGCCGCCCTGCTGCTGCATCATGGCAAGCATGGCATCGGGATTGACGCCCGGCACCGGCACGTAGCAGCCGATGCGATAGACGATCAAAGCCCCGACGACGAACAGCAAACGTTGGCGAAGTTCAGTGAACTTGCCCATTCCGCCCGCGAGGTTACCGATGCCAGCTTGCGCCATGATTTTCTTACTCCGTTACGCTGCCGCCGGCAGCTTCGATCGCAGCCTTGGCACCGGCCGTGGCAGCAACACCCTTCAGGGTGAACGCCTTGGTCACTTCGCCCTTGACGACGACCTTGGCCTTCTTGGCAGTGCTCGGGACCAGCTTGGCGGCACGCAGGGCGGCGAAGTCGATCTCGCCGGCCGGCAGCTTGTCCAGCTGGTACAGCAGCACTTCAGCGGTGTCCTTGGCGATCGGCGAACGGAAGCCGATCTTCGGCAGACGACGCTGCATGGGGGTCTGGCCGCCTTCGAAGCCGGCCTTGATCTTGCCGCCACCCTTGCGGGCGAACGAACCCTTGTGGCCGCGGCCGGCAGTCTTGCCCAGGCCCGAGCCGATACCGCGACCGACGCGGGTGCGCTCGGTACGGGCGCCCGGTGCCGGGCTCAGTTCATTGAGACGCAGAGTCATGATCGATTACTCCTCAACCTTGACGAGGTAGTGAACGGTATTGATCAGGCCGCGAACCTGCGGGCTGTCCTTCAGTTCACGCACATCGTTGAGCTTGTTCAGACCCAGGGCACGCACCGACAGGCGGTGACGCGACTGAGCACCACGCAGGCCGCGCACCAGGCGCACCTTCACAGTCTTGTTGGACTCATTAGCCATGGTTGAGTTCCTCCACCTTCTTGCCGCGCTTGGCCGCGATGCGGGCCGGCGACTGCGCTGCAGACAGGCCCTTCACGGTGGCACGCACCAGGTTGATCGGGTTGCGCGAACCGGTGGCCTTGGCCAGCACGTTCTTCACGCCAACCGCTTCCAGGACGGCGCGCATGGCACCGCCGGCGATGACGCCGGTACCTTCCGAAGCCGGCTGCATGAACACGCGGGCTGCGCCATGACCATCCTTGATGGTGTGCCACAGGGTGCCGTTGTTCAGGTCAACGCTGACCAGGTTCTTGCGGGCCTGTTCCATCGACTTCTGGATGGCGACCGGCACTTCGCGGGCCTTGCCATAACCGAAACCGACCTTGCCTTCGCCGTCGCCGACCACGGTCAGGGCGGTGAAGGTGAACTGGCGACCACCCTTGACGGTCTTGCTGACGCGGTTGACCGCGACCAGCTTTTCGATCATGCCGTCGTCGATCTTCTCTTCGCGGTTACGGTCGCGATCGCGACCCCGCTGCTGACGCTCTTCTGCCATGTTGATTCCTTGGTTGTTGGGTATGTACGGCTCAGGGCCGCTTATGGTTGTGGAATGACGCGTCGTTCCGGTGGGCCACTACAGAAGAATGGCGCCGTCCAGCCTCGCTCAGGCTGGCGAGCAGGCGGACAGGGGGCCATCGGCCCCCTGCCCAGATCCCTTAGAACTGCAGGCCGGCTTCGCGGGCAGCCTCTGCCAGGGCCTTGATACGGCCGTGGTAACGGTAACCCGAACGATCGAAGGCAACCTTCTCGACGCCGGCGGCCTTGGCACGCTCAGCGACGATGCGGCCAACCTTGGCGGCGGCATCGACATTCTTGCCGCTCTTCAGGCCTTCCTTGACGTCGGTCTGGGTGGTGTTGGCGGCAGCCAGCACCTTGGAACCGTCGGCGGTGAAGACCTGGGCATACAGGTGCTGGCCGGTGCGCAGCACCGACAGGCGGGCGACGCCGAGCTCACGGATGTGGGCGCGGGTCGACTTGGCGCGACGCAGGCGGGCGATGTTCTTGTTCATGATGTTTTTCCTATGAAAGCGGAAGCGCCTATTAGGCCTTCTTGGCTTCCTTACGGATGATGACTTCGTCGGAGTACTTCACGCCCTTGCCCTTGTACGGCTCCGGCTTGCGGAACGCACGGATCTTGGCGGCAACTTCACCGACGGCCTGCTTGTCCGCGCCCTGGACCAGGATCTCGGTCTGGGTCGGGGTGGACAGCGTGATGCCTTCCGGCGCCACGAACACGACCGGGTGCGAGAAGCCCAGCGACAGGCTCAGGTCCTTGCCCTGCATGGCAGCGCGGTAACCCACGCCGACCAGCTCCAGCTTGCGCTCGAAGCCTTCGGACACGCCCTTGACCATGTTGGCCAGGATCGCACGCACGGTGCCGGTCAGTGCGACCAGTTCGACGTTCTCGGTGCTCAGGGTGGCAACGCCGTTGTCGACGTTGATGGCAATACCGGCCGGCTTGGCCAGCGACAGGGTGCCCTTCGGGCCCTTGGCGGCGACGCTTTCCGACTGGACGTTCAGTTCAACCTTACCCAGGTCGATCGGCTTCTTGGCTACGCGGGACATAGTTCTACTCCTTTCGCCTTAGGCCACGAAGCACAGGACTTCGCCGCCGACGCCCAGCTGGCGCGCCTGCGCATCAGTCATGATGCCCTTGGAGGTGGAAATGATGGAGATGCCCAGGCCGTTCATGACCTTCGGCAGCTCGCTCTTGCCGCGGTACTGGCGCAGGCCCGAACGCGAGAAGCGCTTCAGGGTCGCGATGACCGGCTTGCCTTCGAAATACTTCAGCACGATTTCCAGCTCGGCCTTGTTGTTCTCCAGCTGGGTAACGCGCAGGTCGGTGATGTAACCCTCGTCCTTCAGGACCTGGGCGATCGCAACCTTGATCTTGGACGACGGGGCTTTCACCGTCTGCTTGCCAACCGCGGCCGCATTCTTGATGCGGACCAGCAGGTCGGCGATGGGATCAGTCATGCTCATATGAGTACCTTTGAGTGCACCGATATCCGCTTTCGCGAAAATCTGTTGTCTCCTGGAAACGGGCCAGGTCCCTTGATGCAGCGGACCTGTGGCCCGCCCTACAACCCCGTCTGCACAGGGCAAGACGCGGGAGTATACGCCAAAAGAGCCCGACTTGCGTCGGGCTCTTCGGGTTTTTTGCGAAAGGGAGGCTGAATGCCTCCCCTCCCCGGTTCAGGAACCCCCGGGGGGGGGCGCCTGATCGCAGGACCGGCTGGGATTACCAGCTGGCCTTGCGCAGACCCGGGACGTCGCCACGCATGGTGGCTTCACGCAGCTTGTTGCGGCCCAGGCCGAACTTGCTGTAGACGCCACGCGGACGGCCGGACAGTTCGCAGCGGTTGCGCTGGCGGCTCGGCGACGAATCGCGCGGCAGCTTGGCCAGCTTGGCAGCAGCTTCGATCTTCTCGTCGTAGCTCGCGTCCACCGAGGACACGATCTTCTTCAGAGCAGCACGCTTCTCAGCGTACTTCTTGGCCAGCTTTTCCCGCTTGATGTCGCGGTTGACCATGGAGGTCTTTGCCATTTCGGTTTCCTCGACGGATCAGTTACGGAACGGGAACTTGAACGCTGCCAGCAGCGCCTTCGCTTCCGCGTCGGTCTTCGCAGTGGTGGTGATGGCGATATCCATACCGCGGATCGCGTCGACAGCGTCGAAGTCGATTTCCGGGAAGATGATCTGTTCCTTCACACCCATGTTGAAGTTGCCGCGACCGTCGAAGGAACGACCGGAGACACCACGGAAGTCGCGCACGCGCGGCAGCGAGATGTTGATCAGGCGATCCAGGAACTCGTACATCTTGTGGCGACGCAGCGTGGTCTTGCAGCCGATCGGCCAACCATCGCGGATCTTGAACGACGCAACCGAAATACGCGACTTGGTGACAACCGGCTTCTGGCCGGAAATCTTGGTCATGTCGCCGACGGCGTTTTCCAGGATCTTCTTGTTGGTGGCCGCTTCGCCGACACCCATGTTCAGGGTGACCTTGACGAGCTTCGGCACTTCCATCGGATTGGTGTAGCCGAACTGCTTCATCAGCGCCGGCACCACTTCGTCCTTGTAGAACTTTTCGAGACGGGAAGTCATCTTCTCATTCCTCAGGCGTCGAGCGCCTCACCGCTGGAGCGGAACACACGCAGTTTGCGTCCATCCTCCAGCACCTTGAAGCCAACGCGTTCGCCCTTGCCCGAAGCCGGGTTCAGCACATTCACGTTGGAGATATGGATCGAAGCTTCACGCTCGACCACGCCGCCGGCAACGCCTGCCTGCGGGTTCGGCTTGGTGTGGCGCTTGACGATGTTCACGTTGGCGACGACCACACGGTCGCCGTCGACGCGGACGACTTCGCCCTGCTTGCCCTTGTCCTTGCCGGTGTTGACGACGACCTGGTCGCCCTTCTTGATACGGTTAGCCATGATTATCTCCTGTCGCTCACAGCACTTCGGGAGCGAGCGAGACGATCTTCATGAACTTCTCCGAACGAAGTTCACGGGTCACCGGCCCGAAGATACGGGTACCGATCGGCTCCTGCTTGTTGTTCAGCAGGACGGCAGCGTTGCCGTCGAAGCGGATCAGCGAGCCGTCGGCGCGACGCACACCCTTGCGGGTACGCACCACGACGGCGTCATACACTTCACCCTTCTTGACCTTGCCGCGCGGAATCGCATCCTTCACGGTGACCTTGATGATGTCGCCGATGCCGGCGTAACGGCGCTTGGAACCACCCAGCACCTTGAAGCACATCACCTGCTTGGCACCCGAATTGTCCGCGACGTCAAGGTAGCTCTGCATCTGGATCATGATTCAGACTCCTTATTCAGCCGCACGCGTGATGACTTCCACCACGCGCCAGTTCTTGGTCTTGGACATCGGAGCAATCTCGGTCACGCGGACGACATCGCCTTCCTTGCAGGCGTTGTCGGCATCGTGGGCGTGCAGCTTCGTCGAGCGCTTGATGTACTTGCCGTACAGTGCGTGCTTGACCTGACGCTCAACCAGGACGGTAACCGTCTTGTCCATCTTGTTGCTGACGACACGGCCTTCGACCGTGCGCAGCGTCTTGTTTTCAGTATTGTCGCTCATAGCGGCCATCCTTACTTCGTGCTGCCGAGCAGGGTCTTGACGCGAGCAATCTCGCGACGGACCCGGCGGATGTCGTGGGTCTTCGGCAGCTGGCCGGTGACCTGCTGCATACGGACAGAGAACTGTTCCTTACGCAGGTCGATCAGGTGGGCCTTGAGTTCGTCAGCCGACTTTTCACGGAGAGTTTTGATATCCATCAGCGCACCGTACGGGTCACGAAAGTGGTGGTGACCGAGAGCTTGGCGGCGGCCAGGCGGAACGCCTCGCGAGCCACTTCCTCGGAAACACCCTCGATTTCATAGATCATGCGGCCGGGCTGGATCTGGGCCACCCAGTATTCCACGTTACCCTTACCCGAACCCATTCGAACTTCGATGGGCTTCTTGGTGATGGGCTTGTCGGGGAACACGCGGATCCACATCTTGCCGCCGCGCTTGACGTAGCGGCTGATCGAGCGGCGAGCCGCTTCGATCTGACGCGCGGTCAGCTGACCGTGTGCGGTTGCCTTCAGGCCGTATTCGCCGAAGCTGACAGCGTTGGCGCTCCAGCTCAGGCCTTCGTTACGGCCCTTGTGTACCTTGCGGTACTTGGTTCGCTTGGGTTGCAACATTGTCGTTACCTCGCTTCACGGGCCGGGCGCTGACGGTCACCACGGTCGCCGCGATCGTGACGATCGTTGCGCGACGGGGTGTCGTCCTGCTTTTCCTGGCCAACCTGGGAGAAATCGAAGACCTCGCCCTTGTAGATCCAGACCTTGATGCCGATGATGCCGTAGGTCGTCTTGGCTTCAGCGAAGCCATAGTCGATGTCGGCACGCAGGGTGTGCAGCGGCACGCGGCCTTCGCGGTACCACTCCGAACGGGCGATTTCAGCACCGTTGAGGCGGCCACCCACGTTGACCTTGATGCCCAGGGCACCCAGGCGCATCGCGTTGCCCACCGAGCGCTTCATTGCGCGGCGGAACATGATGCGACGCTCCAGCTGCTGGGCGATCGACTCGGCAACGAGCTGCGCGTCCAGTTCCGGCTTGCGCACTTCGGTGACGTTGATGTGCGCCGGAACGCCCATCATCTCGCTCACTTCCTTGCGCAGCTTCTCGATGTCCTCACCACGCTTGCCGATCACCACGCCCGGACGGGCGGTGTGGATCGTCACGCGCGCGGTCTTGGCCGGACGCTCGATCAGGATCTTGCTGATGCCGGCCTGAGCCAGCTTCTTGCGCAGCATTTCGCGAACTTTCAGGTCGGCTGCCAGGTAACCAGCGAACTCGGCCTTGTTGGCGTACCACTTGGAGTTCCAGTCCTTGGAAATACCGAGACGGATACCAATCGGATGAACTTTATGACCCATGGTCTTTTCCTTATCCGCTTACTTGCCGGCGCCCACAACCACAGTGATGTGGCTGGTGCGCTTGAGGATGCGGGTACCGCGGCCTTTCGCCCGCGCCATGAAACGCTTCAGGGTCGGACCTTCATCAACCATGATGGTCTGAACCTTCAGCTCGTCGACGTCGGCGCCCTGGTTGTTCTCAGCGTTGGCAATAGCCGACTCCACCACCTTCTTGATCAGGTGGGCAGCCTTCTTGTCCGAGAACTTCAGCAGATTGACCGCACGTTCGGCCGGCAGACCGCGCACCTGGTCAGCGACCAGGCGAGCCTTCTGCGGGGAGATGCGCGCAGTGCGCAGGATGGCTTTCGCTTCCATTGTCATCTCTCCTTACTTGCCCGACTTCTTGTCACCACCGTGACCCTTGAAGGTCCGGGTGATGGCAAATTCGCCGAGCTTGTGGCCGACCATGTTCTCGTTGACGAGAACCGGGATGTGGTTCTTGCCGTTATGCACGGCAATGGTGATGCCTACCATGTCAGGCAGGATCATCGAACGGCGCGACCAGGTCTTGATCGGCTTCTTGCTGCCCGCAGCGGCCTCCACCTTCTTGACGAGGTGGTGATCGACGAACGGGCCCTTCTTGAGTGAACGTGCCATGGTCGATTAGCCCCTACGATCGCGGACGATGAACTGCTGAGTGCGCTTGTTATGGCGCGTCTTGTAACCCTTGGTCGGGACACCCCACGGGGTGACCGGATGCGGGTTACCCTGGCCGGCCTTGGCCTCACCACCACCGTGCGGGTGGTCAACCGGGTTCATGGCAGCACCACGAACGGTCGGGCGGACGCCGCGCCAGCGCTTGGCACCGGCCTTGCCCAGCTTTTCCAGGCTGTGCTCGTCGTTGCCGACTTCGCCGATGGTGGCGCAGCACTCGACCGGAACCTTACGCATTTCACCCGAGCGCAGGCGCAGGGTGGCGTAGACGCCTTCACGGGCGACCAGCTGCACGGCAGCACCTGCAGCGCGGGCGATCTGAGCGCCCTTGCCCGGCTTCAGCTCGATGCAGTGGATGGTGGTACCGACCGGGATGTTGCGCAGCGGCAGGGTGTTGCCCGCCTTGATCGGGGCATCCGAACCAGCGATCACCTGATCACCGGCCTTCAGACCCTTCGGGGCGATGATGTAGCGACGCTCGCCGTCGACGTAGCACAGCAGGGCGATATGGGCGGTGCGGTTCGGATCGTATTCGATGCGTTCCACGCGCGCCGGGATGCCCAGCTTGTTGCGCTTGAAGTCGATGATGCGGTAGTGCTGCTTGTGGCCACCACCGACGTGACGGGTGGTGATGCGGCCGTGGTGGTTACGACCACCCGAGCGGCTCTGCGACTCGACCAGCGCAGCGTGCGGAGCACCCTTGTGCAGGTCGGGCGTAACCACGCGCACGGCCGAACGGCGGCCGGGGGAAGTGGGCTTGAATTTCATCAATGGCATGGGATGTACCTCAGGCCTTGGCCGTTACATCGATCGACTGGCCATCGGCCAGGCGAACGTACGCCTTGCGCCAATCGCCGCGGCGGCCAGCACGGTTACGGAAGGACTTGTTCTTGCCCTTGACGTTGACCACGTTGACGGCTTCGACCTTGACGTCGAACAGCTGCTCAACCGCGGCCTTTACATCGGCCTTGGTGGCTTCGTTCGAAACTTCGAAGACATACTGGTTGGAGAGTTCCTGCAGGCGCGCGGTCTTTTCGGAGACACGCGGGGCACGCAGCACGCTGAAGATTTTTTCGTTGCTGTTCATGCCAGCCACTCCTCGACCTTCTTGACCGCGTCAGCGGTGATGACGACCGTGTCGGCACCGACCAGCGACACCGGGTCCAGGCCCTGCACGTCACGCACCTGCACGTACGGCAGATTGCGGGCGGACAGGTACAGGTGCTCGGAGGCTTCCTCGGTGACGATCAGCGGGCGCTTGCCCACTTCCAGGCCGGCCAGCTTGGCGATCAGACCCTTCGTGCTGGTCGCTTCGACATCGAAGGCCTCCACGATGGTCAGACGGCCCTGACGGTTCAGCTCGGACAGGATCGCGCACATGGCGGCACGGTACTGCTTACGATTGACCTTCTGCTCGAAGCTGCGCGGCTTGGCCGCGAAGGTGACACCGCCGCCGACGAAGATCGGAGCCGTCAGTGCGCCATGACGCGCGCCGCCGCCCTTCTGCTTCTTCGACTTCTTGGTGGTACCAGCCACTTCGGAGCGAGTCTTCTGTGCCTTGGTGCCGGCGCGACCGGCGTTGCGGTAAGCAACGACGACCTGGTGGACCAGATCTTCGCTGAAATCGCGACCGAACACGGCGTCGGAGACCGAGACCTTGTTGTTGCTACCCGTGATAACGAGTTCCATCGTCATCTCTCCTTATGCCTTGCTCGCCGGACGGACGATCACATCGCCACCCGCCGCGCCAGGAACGGCGCCGCGAACCGCAATCAGACCGCGCTCGACGTCGACCTTGACCACTTCCAGGTTCTGGGTGCTCTGCTGCACCGCGCCCATGTGGCCCGACATCTTCTTGCCCGGGAAAACGCGACCCGGGGTCTGGCGCTGACCCAGCGAACCCGGCGCGCGATGCGACAGCGAGTTACCGTGGGTTGCATCGCCCATACGGAAGTTGTGGCGCTTGATGGTGCCCTGGAAACCCTTACCCTTGGTGACACCCTGGACGTCGACGATCTGGCCGACTTCGAAGATGTCCGCCTTGACTTCGCCGCCGACGGCGAAATCGCCGAGCTGCGCGTCTTCAACGCGGAATTCCCACAGGCCACGACCCGCTTCCACCTTCGCCTTGGCGAAGTGGCCGGCTTCCGGCTTGTTGACCAGGGCAGCGCGACGCGCGCCGACGGTCACCTGCACGGCGCTGTAGCCGTCGGTTTCGACGGTCTTGATCTGCGCGATGCGGTTCGGGGTGGCTTCGATCAGGGTCACCGGGATGGAACGACCATCTTCGGTGAACACGCGGCTCATGCCGGCCTTGCGGCCCACGAAGCCCAACGAATACTTCTTCGTCATGGTCGTAGTCCTCAGGTCAGCTTGATCTGAACGTCGACGCCGGCAGCCAGTTCGAGCTTCATCAGCGCGTCCACGGTCTTGTCATTCGGGTCAACGATATCGAGCACGCGCTTGTGCGTGCGGGTCTCGTACTGGTCACGCGCGTCCTTGTCGACGTGCGGGGAAACGAGAACGGTGTAACGCTCGATCTTGGTCGGCAGCGGGATCGGGCCACGCACTTGCGCGCCGGTCCGCTTTGCCGTTTCAACGATCTCGCTGGCCGAACGGTCGATCAGACGATGATCGAACGCTTTCAGCCGGATCCGGATCTTTTGGTCCGCCATGGCGGTAGGTTCCTTCGTTAAAAGAGCGACAGACAAAGCCTCTGGGTTGCTTTGCCCCATGAAATTCCTGCATACGGACGGCCCGCACTCCTGCAGGCCGACAAGGTCAATCCGTAGACCTCAAAAACGTAGGCAGACCAGTTTCCCGGCCTGCCCAGACGTAGAAGCATAATGGCACGCCAGGCAGCTGTCAACAGTGTCCTGTTGACGCCGCCTGAATGGCCTTGACCCTTCCTGGTCCGGGGAACACAAGGCACATCCTGTGCCTGCTTTCCCATTTTGATACGCCCCGATGCCCTACCCAGGCAACATCGGGGCGCAGAGTCTAACAGATTACTTGATGATCTTCGAGACCACGCCGGCGCCGACGGTGCGGCCACCTTCGCGGATGGCGAAGCGCAGGCCTTCGTCCATCGCGACCGGGTTGATCAGGGTCACGGTCATCTTGACGTTGTCACCCGGCATCACCATTTCCACGCCTTCCGGCAGCTTGGCAGCGCCGGTGATGTCGGTGGTGCGGAAGTAGAACTGCGGGCGGTAGCCGTTGAAGAACGGGGTGTGACGGCCGCCCTCGTCCTTCGACAGCACGTACACTTCGCCTTCGAACTCGGTGTGCGGGGTGATCGAACCCGGCTTGGCCAGAACCTGGCCGCGCTCGACGTCGTCACGCTTGGTGCCGCGCAGCAGCAGACCGGCGTTGTCGCCTGCCTGGCCCTGGTCCAGCAGCTTGCGGAACATTTCCACGCCGGTCACGGTGGTCTTCTGGGTCGGACGGATACCGACGATTTCGATTTCGTCACCGACCTTGATCACGCCGCGCTCGATACGACCGGTCACCACGGTGCCGCGGCCCGAGATCGAGAACACGTCTTCCACCGGCATCAGGAACGGCTTGTCGATCGCACGCTCCGGCTCCGGAATCCAGGTGTCCAGCGCGTCGACCAGCTTCAGGATCGCCGGCACGCCGATCTCGCTCTGGTCGCCTTCCAGCGCCAGGCGGGCCGAACCCGAGATGATCGGGGTGTCGTCGCCCGGGAACTCGTACTTGCTCAGCAGTTCGCGCACTTCCATTTCGACCAGCTCGAGCAGCTCGGCGTCGTCGACCATGTCAGCCTTGTTCAGGAACACCACGATGTACGGCACGCCGACCTGACGCGACAGCAGGATGTGCTCGCGGGTCTGCGGCATCGGGCCGTCAGCGGCCGAGCACACCAGGATCGCGCCGTCCATCTGGGCGGCACCGGTGATCATGTTCTTGACGTAGTCAGCGTGGCCCGGGCAGTCAACGTGGGCGTAGTGACGGGTCGGGGATTCGTATTCGACGTGCGCGGTCGAGATCGTGATGCCACGAGCCTTTTCTTCCGGTGCGGCGTCGATGGCGTCATACGCCTTGAACTCGCCACCGAAGCGCTCGGCGCCGATCTTGGTCAGCGCGGCGGTCAGCGTGGTCTTGCCGTGGTCGACGTGACCGATGGTGCCGACGTTGACGTGCGGCTTGGTGCGCTCGAACTTACCCTTTGCCATTGTTATATACCTTGATTGTTCGTAAGTGGTTTCAAGAGAGGCTGAGCGAGGCTCAGCCCTTCTTCATGACGGCTTCGGCGATGTTGGTCGGAGCCGGCTCGTAGTGATCGAATTCCATGGTGAAGGTGGCGCGGCCCTGGGTCTGCGAACGCAGCGCAGTGGCGTAGCCGAACATTTCACCCAGCGGGATCATCGCGTTGATGATGCTGGCCGAACCGTCACCGGTGGTGTCGGAACCCTGCAGCACGCCGCGACGACGGCTGACGTCGCCCATCACGTCACCCTGGTAATCCTCCGGGGTCACGATCTCGACCTTCATGATCGGCTCCAGCAGCACCGGCTTGGCCTTGGCGAAGCCCTGCTTGAAGGCCATCGACGAAGCCAGCTTGAACGCCATTTCCGAGGAGTCGACGTCGTGGTACGAACCGAACACCAGCTTCACCTTGACGTCCACGACCGGGAAGCCAGCCAGCGGGCCGCTGGTGATGGTTTCGCGCAGGCCCTTCTCGACCGACGGAATGAATTCCTTCGGGATCACGCCGCCGGTGATGTCGTTGATGAACAGGAAGTCGTCCTTGATGGCCGGAGCCAGCTTCGGATCGGCACGGTCTTCAGCGGTGATCGGCGACAGCTCGATCACGACGTGACCGTACTGACCCTTACCACCGGACTGCTTGGCGTGCTTGTAGTCCGACTTGACGTCGGCCAGGGTGATCGTTTCGCGGTAGGCCACCTGCGGCGCACCGACGTTCGCTTCAACGTTGAACTCGCGCTTCAGGCGGTCGACGATGATGTCCAGGTGCAGCTCGCCCATGCCGGAGATGATGGTCTGGCCGGATTCTTCGTCGGTCTTGACGCGGAACGACGGATCTTCCTGCGCCAGACGACCCAGGGCCAGACCCATCTTTTCCTGGTCCGACTTGGTCTTCGGCTCGACGGCCATCGAGATCACCGGCTCCGGGAACGTCATGCGCTCCAGGATGATCGGGGCGTCCACGGCGCACAGGGTGTCACCGGTGGTGGTGTCCTTCAGGCCCACGGCCGCAGCGATGTCACCCGCCAGAACTTCCTTGATTTCCTCGCGGTTGTTCGAGTGCATCTGCAGGATGCGGCCGATGCGCTCCTTCTTGCCCTTCACCGAGTTCAGCACGGTGTCACCACCGTTCAGCGTGCCCGAGTAGACGCGGAAGAAGGTCAGCGCGCCGACGAACGGGTCGGTGATGATCTTGAAGGCCAGCGACGAGAACGGCGCCTTGTCGTCCGACTTGCGGGTCATCTCGACGGTATCGTCGTCGACGTCCACGCCCTTCACGTCCGGCACATCGACCGGCGACGGCAGCAGCTGGATCACGCCGTCCAGCATGGCCTGCACGCCCTTGTTCTTGAACGCCGAGCCGCAGTACATCGGCACGATCTCGGTGGCCAGGGTGCGGGTACGCAGCGCGTTGATGATTTCAGCCTCGGCCAGCTCTTCGCCGCCCAGGTACTTCTCCATCAGCTCTTCGCTGGCTTCGGCAGCGGTCTCGACCATGAACTGGCGGGCTTCTTCAGCAGCCGCCTGCAGTTCAGCCGGGATGTCGCTGTACTCGAACTTCATGCCCTGCGAGGCTTCATCCCAGTGGATGGCCTTCATCTTCAGCAGGTCGACGACGCCCTTGAAGTTGTCTTCAGCGCCGATCGGCAGCTGCATCGGCACGGCAACCGCGCCCAGCTTGGCCTTCAGCTGGCCGACGACCTTCTGGAAGTTGGCACCGGTACGGTCCATCTTGTTGACGAACGCGATGCGCGGCACGTGGTACTTGTTGGCCTGGCGCCACACGGTTTCCGACTGCGGCTGCACGCCACCGACGGCACACAGCACGAACACCGCACCGTCGAGCACGCGCAGCGAGCGCTCCACTTCGATGGTGAAGTCGACGTGCCCGGGGGTGTCGATGATGTTGAAGCGATGCTCCGGCAGGGACTTGTCCATGCCCTTCCAGAACGCGGTGGTGGCAGCGGACTGGATCGTGATGCCACGCTCCTGCTCCTGCTCCATCCAGTCCATGGTGGCGGCGCCGTCATGCACTTCACCGATCTTGTGGCTCTTGCCGGTGTAGAACAGGATGCGCTCGGACGTGGTGGTCTTGCCGGCATCGATGTGAGCCATGATGCCGAAGTTACGGTAACGCTCGATGGGAGTGGAACGGGCCACGGGGAGCCTCTCAGATTTCTTGGATTTCGGATGGCCGAACGCCGCCTTTCGGCGGCCTTCGGGTTGGCGCAGTCCTTCTGGGACCGCGAGGCAGCACCTAGGTGGTGCTGCCCTGCCTGTTTTGCAAGGCCGTCAAACTCACCAGCGGTAGTGGGCGAATGCCTTGTTGGCTTCGGCCATGCGGTGGGTTTCTTCGCGCTTCTTGATGGCGCCACCACGGTTTTCCGAGGCGTCGATCAGTTCAGCAGCCAGCTTCTTCGGCATGGTGTTCTCACCACGCTTGCGCGCGGAGTCGATCAGCCAGCGCATGGCCAGAGCCATCTTGCGCGAGGCACGCACTTCGACCGGCACCTGGTAGGTGGCACCGCCGACGCGACGCGACTTGACTTCGACCGCCGGAGCGACGTTGTCCAGCGCCTTCTGTACCAGCTCGATGGCGTTGGCGCTGCTGTTCTTCTCGGTGATCACGTCCATGGCGCCGTACACGATCTTTTCGGCGACGGACTTCTTGCCGCTCTGCATGACCATGTTGATGAAGCGGGCGATGGTTTCGCTTCCGTGCTTCGGATCGGGCAGGACGGAACGCTGCGGAGTATTACCCTTACGCGACATAGTGCTCTCTCCTTAGGCCTTCGGACGCTTGGCGCCGTACTTGGAACGGGCCTGGCGACGCTTGGCAACGCCGGCGGCGTCGAGCGAGCCACGAACGGTGTGGTAACGCACACCCGGCAGGTCCTTGACGCGACCGCCGCGGATCAGGACCACGGAGTGCTCCTGCAGGTTGTGGCCTTCACCACCGATGTAGGAAATCACTTCTTCCTGGTTGGTCAGGCGGACCTTGGCAACCTTGCGAAGGGCCGAGTTCGGCTTCTTCGGAGTGGTGGTGTAGACACGGGTGCAGACGCCACGGCGCTGCGGGCACTTGTCGAGCGCCGGCGAGGCACTCTTGTAGGTGGTCGCTTGCCGCGGCTTGCGGACCAGCTGGTTGATCGTCGCCATCAGTAGGTTCTTCTGATTGGTGGCCGGAAAATCCGGCCAGAGATGCGGAAATGTTAAAGCAGGCCAAAATTCTGGCCTGCTGAGACAGACGATTGTAGCAACCTGCCAGGAACGACGTCAAACGCGTCCTGTCAAGCCCGTCCCTGATCCCGGAACGTTACTGGGGGGCCTCCATGTACCCCGTTCAGGTTCGACCGGCCCTCCACGGATGGAGCCGCCTGCCGCTACAGCCAGGTCGGACGGCCTGCGCCGCCCTGCCCTTCAAGCCCGCCCGGGCATGTCCCCGGGCGTTACCGCAAAGGTGGGTCCGGCCTTGCGGCCGGACCGGTCACCTCATTCCTCGCCCGCAGCCTGTTCGGTCTCGGCTTCCACTGCCGGAGCCTCGACCGCCGCCGGGGTGCCGGCCAGGGTCTGCATCTCCGACTCGGTGAGGCCGGACGCGCCACGACGGCGCTGGCTGTGGTACGCCAGACCGGTACCGGCCGGAATCAGACGGCCGACGATGACGTTTTCCTTCAGGCCACGCAGGTTGTCCGAGGTGCCGCGCACGGCCGCTTCGGTCAGCACGCGGGTGGTCTCCTGGAACGACGCCGCCGAGATGAACGACTCGGTGGCCAGCGAGGCCTTGGTGATGCCCAGCAGGACCGGATCGAACCGCGCCGGCAGCTCGTTGCGGGTCGACAGGCGGGCATTCTCCTCGATAACGCGCTGGCGTTCGACCTGCTCGCCGTTCAGGAACTTGCTGCTGCCCTGATCGGTGATCTCGACCTTGCGCAGCATCTGGCGGGTGATCACCTCGATGTGCTTGTCGTTGATCTTCACGCCCTGCAGGCGGTACACGTCCTGGATTTCCTTGACCAGGTAGGCCGCCAGCGGTTCGACACCCAGCAGGCGCAGGATGTCCTGCGGGCTCGGCTCGCCGTCCACGATGGTTTCACCCTTGGTGACATGCTCGCCTTCGAACACGATGACCTGGCGGTACTTCGGAATCAGCTCTTCGTGCTCCGAACCATCGGTGTCCTTGATGATCAGGCGCTGCTTGCCCTTGGTGTCCTTGCCGAAGCTGATGATGCCCGAACGCTCGGCCAGCACCGCCGGATCCTTCGGCTTGCGCGCTTCGAAGAGGTCGGCCACGCGCGGCAGACCACCGGTGATGTCGCGGGTCTTCGAGGCTTCCTGCGGGATCTTGGCGACGACGTCACCCACGCCCACCGGGGCGCCATCCTGCAGGTTGACGATCGAGCGCGGCGGCAGCAGGTACTGCGCCGGCAGATCGGTGCCCGGGATCGACAGGTCGTTGCCCTTGGCGTCGACGATGCGCACGATCGGGCGCAGGTCCTTGGCCTGGGTACCACGACGCTTCGGATCGGTGATTTCGCGCGAGGCCAGGCCGGTCAGCTCGTCGGTCTTCTCGATGACGGTGATGCCGTCGACGAAGTCGATGAAGCGGATGAAGCCGGCCACTTCCGACACGATCGGGTGGTTATGCGGATCCCAGTTGGCCACGGTCTGGCCAGCCTTGATCGCATCGCCGTCCTTGGACGTGATGGTCGCACCGTACGGCAGCTTGTAGCGCTCACGCTCACGGCCGTGGGCATCGAGCACCGAGATTTCGCCCGAGCGCGACACTGCCACCAGCGAGCCGTTGGCATGCTCGACCGACTTGAGGTTGCTGAACTTGACCGAGCCGGTGGTCTTGACGGTGATGTTGTCGACCGCAGCAGCTCGCGACGCCGCACCACCGATGTGGAAGGTACGCATGGTCAGCTGGGTACCCGGCTCACCGATGGACTGGGCGGCGATGACGCCGACCGCTTCACCGATGTTGACCAGATGGCCACGGGCCAGATCGCGGCCGTAGCAGCGAGCGCAGACACCGAAGGCCGATTCGCACGAAATCGTCGAACGCACCTTGATGCTCTGCACGCCGGCATCTTCCAGCTTGGCGACCCACTGCTCGTCCAGCAGGGTGTTGCGGGTGACGATCGGATCTTCGTCGTTGCCCGGCAGGAACACGTCCTCGGCAACCACGCGACCCAGCACGCGGTCCTTCAGCGGCTCGACCACGTCACCGCCTTCCACGATCGGGGTCATGATCAGGCCTTCGGTGGTACCGCAATCCACCTCGGTGATCACCACGTCCTGCGCCACGTCGACCAGTCGACGGGTCAGGTAACCCGAGTTCGCGGTCTTCAGCGCGGTATCGGCCAGACCCTTACGGGCACCGTGGGTGGAGTTGAAGTACTCCTGCACGTTCAGGCCTTCGCGGAAGTTCGCCTTGATGGGCGTCTCGATGATCGAGCCGTCCGGGCGGGCCATCAGGCCGCGCATGCCGGCCAGCTGACGGATCTGCGCCTGGCTGCCTCGTGCACCGGAGTCGGCCATGATGTACAGCGAGTTCATCGACTTCTGATCGATGGTCTCACCCTTGGCATTGACGACCTTCTCGGTACCGATGGTGTCCATCATCGCCTTGGCGATGCGCTCGTTGGTGCGCGACCAGATGTCGACCACCTTGTTGTAGCGCTCGCCAGCGGTGACCAGACCCGACTGGTACTGCTCCTGGATTTCCAGCACTTCGGCTTCGGCCTCGGTGAGGATGCCGCGCTTTTCGTCCGGGATCAGCATGTCGTCGATACCGATCGACACGCCGGCGCGGGTTGCGTAGGCGAAGCCGGTGTACATCAGCTTGTCGGCGAACACGACCGTGTCCTTCAGACCCAGCTGACGGTAGCTGGAGTTGATCAGGCGCGAGATGTTCTTCTTGGTCAGCTCGGTGTTGGCCAGCGCGAACGGCAGGCCTTCCGGCAGGATTTCAGCCAGCAGGGCGCGACCGATCGTGGTATCCACGATCGAGGTCTTGTTCTGCTTGTTGCCTTCCTCGTCGGTCACCACTTCGGTGATGCGGACCTTGACCTTGGCGTGCAGTTCCACCACGCGGTTGTCGTAGGCGCGCTTGACTTCGGCGATGTTGGCGAAGGCCATGCCCTCGCCCTTCTTGTTTTCCAGCGAGCGGGTCATGTAGTACAGACCCAGCACGACGTCCTGCGACGGCACGATGATCGGCTCGCCGTTGGCCGGCGACAGGATGTTGTTGGTCGACATCATCAGCGCACGCGCTTCCAGCTGGGCTTCCAGCGAGAGCGGCACGTGGACGGCCATCTGGTCACCGTCGAAGTCGGCGTTGAACGCGGTGCAGACCAGCGGATGCAGCTGGATGGCCTTGCCTTCGATCAGCACCGGCTCGAACGCCTGGATGCCCAGACGGTGCAGGGTCGGCGCGCGGTTCAGCATCACCGGATGCTCGCGGATGACCTCTTCCAGGATGTCCCAGACTTCGGCTTCTTCGCGCTCGACCAGCTTCTTGGCGGCCTTGATGGTGGTGGCCAGGCCACGACGCTGCAGCTTGGCGAACACGAACGGCTTGAACAGCTCCAGCGCCATCTTCTTCGGCAGGCCGCACTGGTGCAGGCGCAGGTACGGACCGACCACGATGACCGAACGGCCCGAGTAGTCCACGCGCTTGCCCAGCAGGTTCTGACGGAAGCGACCCTGCTTGCCCTTGATCATGTCGGCCAGCGACTTCAGCGGGCGCTTGTTGGTGCCGGTGATGGCACGGCCACGGCGACCGTTGTCCAGCAGCGCATCGACCGATTCCTGCAGCATGCGCTTTTCATTGCGCACGATGATGTCCGGCGCGCTCAGTTCGAGCAGGCGGCGCAGGCGGTTGTTGCGGTTGATGACGCGACGGTACAGGTCGTTCAGGTCCGAGGTCGCGAAGCGGCCACCGTCCAGCGGCACCAGCGGACGCAGGTCCGGCGGCAGCACCGGCAGCACGGTCATCACCATCCATTCCGGACGGTTGCCCGACTCCAGGAAGGCCTCGATCAGCTTGATGCGCTTGGTCAGTCGCTTCAGCTTGGTTTCCGAACCGGTCGCGGCGATCTCCTCGCGCAGGCGGGTCATCTCCGACTGCAGGTCGATCGTGCGCAGCAGTTCGTACACGGCCTCGGCGCCCATGGCGGCGTCGAAGTCGTCACCGTGCTCCTGGCGGGCCTGCAGGTACTGTTCTTCGGTCAGCAGCTGGCGGCGCTCCAGGGCGGTCAGGCCCGGCTCGGTCACCACGTAGGCTTCGAAGTACAGCACGCGCTCGATGTCGCGCAGGGTCATGTCCAGCATCAGGCCGATGCGCGACGGCAGCGACTTGAGGAACCAGATGTGCGCGACCGGCGAGGCCAGGTCGATGTGGCCCATGCGCTCGCGGCGCACCTTGGCCAGGGTCACTTCAGTGCCGCACTTCTCGCAGACCACGCCGCGGTGCTTCATGCGCTTGTACTTGCCGCACAGGCACTCGTAGTCCTTGACCGGGCCGAAGATGGCGGCGCAGAACAGGCCGTCGCGTTCCGGCTTGAAGGTACGGTAGTTGATGGTTTCCGGCTTCTTCACTTCGCCGAAGGACCACGAGCGGATCAGGTCCGGCGAAGCCAGCGCGATCTTGATCGCGTCGAAGTCCAGCGTCTGGCGCTGCTGGTTGAAGAGATTGAGCAGGTCTTTCATGGTGTTCTCCAGAAGGAGGAATGCTGTGTCGATGGGCTTTCAGGTCACTGCCAGCGGCGCGGCGGAGAGAGCCGCCGCGCCGGCATGGATCAGTTGTCTTCCAGTTCCATGTTGATGGCCAGCGAGCGGATTTCCTTCACGAGCACGTTGAAGGATTCCGGCATGCCCGCGACCATCTCGTGCTCACCGTCGACGATGTTCTTGTACATCTGGTTGCGGCCCTGCACGTCATCGGACTTCACCGTCAGCATTTCCTGCAGGGTGTAGGCCGCGCCGTAGGCTTCCAGCGCCCAGACTTCCATTTCACCGAAGCGCTGGCCACCGAACTGCGCCTTGCCGCCCAGCGGCTGCTGGGTGACGAGCGAGTACGGACCGGTCGAACGCGCGTGCATCTTGTCGTCGACCAGGTGGTTCAGCTTCAGGTAGTGCATGTAACCCACGGTGGTGTGGCGATCGAACGCTTCACCGGTGCGGCCGTCGTACAGCTGGGTCTGGCCACTGCTCGGCAGATCGGCCAGTTCCAGCATGCGCTTGATTTCCGCTTCGGTGGCACCGTCGAACACCGGGGTGGCCATCGGCACGCCGTCGGTGAGGTTACGGGCCAGGCGCAGCAGCTCCTCGTCGCTGAACTGCGACAGGTCGACACGGTTGGCCACGTTGGTGTCATCGTGGTTGTAGATGTCGTCCAGGAACCGGCGCAGGTCGGCAACGGCCGCCTGGGCTTCCAGCATTGCCTGGATCTTGCGGCCCAGGCCCTTGGCGGCCCAGCCCAGGTGCACTTCCAGGATCTGGCCGATGTTCATACGCGACGGCACGCCCAGCGGGTTCAGCACGATGTCCACGGTTTCGCCCGAGGCCATGTACGGCATGTCCTCGACCGGCACCACGTTGGACACCACGCCCTTGTTGCCGTGGCGACCCGCCATCTTGTCGCCCGGCTGGATGCGGCGCTTCACGGCCAGGAACACCTTGACCATCTTCAGCACGCCCGGAGCCAGGTCGTCGCCTGCGGTGATCTTGCCGCGCTTGTCGGCGAAGCGACGCTCGAATTCCTTCTCGTGCGCCTGGATCTGCTTCTGGGCGCGCTCGATGGCTTCCGAAGCGTCCTCGTCCTTCATGCGCAGCACGAACCAGTCAGCCTTCTTCAGGCCGTCCAGGTACGCGTCGGTGATGACGTCACCCTTCTTCAGGCCGGCACCGCCGTTGACCACCTTGCCGACGATCTGCGAACGCAGACGCATGTAGATGGCGGCTTCCAGGATGCGGAACTGGTCGTCGAAGTCCTTCTTGACGCGCTTGATCTCCGACTCTTCGATCTGGCGCGCACGCTTGTCCTTCTCGATGCCGTCGCGGGTGAAGACCTGCACGTCGATGACGGTGCCGTCCATGCCCGGCGGAACGCGCAGCGAGCTGTCCTTAACGTCCGAAGCCTTCTCGCCGAAGATCGCGCGCAGCAGCTTCTCTTCCGGGGTCAGCTGGCTCTCGCCCTTCGGCGTGACCTTGCCGACCAGGATGTCGCCGGCGCGGACTTCCGCACCGATGTACACCACGCCGCTCTCGTCCAGGCGGTTCAGCGCCTGCTCGGAAACGTTCGGGATGTCGGCGGAGATTTCCTCCGGCCCCAGCTTGGTGTCGCGCGCGACGCAGGTCAGCTCTTCGATGTGGATCGTGGTGTAGCGATCCTCTTCCACCACGCGTTCGGAGAGCAGGATGGAGTCTTCGAAGTTGTAGCCGTTCCACGGCATGAACGCGATCAGCATGTTCTGGCCCAGGGCCAGTTCGCCGATGTCGGTGGACGGACCGTCGGCCAGCACGTCGCCGCGGGCGATGACGTCACCCACCTGGACCAGCGGACGCTGGTTGATGCAGGTGTTCTGGTTGGAACGGGTGTACTTGACCAGGTTGTAGATGTCGACGCCGGCGTCGGTGGCACCGACGATCTCTTCCTCGACCACCTTGACCACGATGCGGGCAGCGTCGATCTGCACGATCTCACCGCCACGACGGGCGTTCACGGTCACACCGGAGTCACGCGCCACGGCGCGCTCGATGCCGGTGCCGACCAGCGGCTTCTGCGAACGCAGGGTCGGCACGGCCTGACGCTGCATGTTCGCGCCCATCAGTGCGCGGTTGGCGTCATCGTGCTCCAGGAACGGCACCAGCGCGGCCGCGATCGACACGGTCTGCATCGGCGAGACGTCCATGAAGTGGACCTCCGCCGGCGGCTTCAGCAGCGACTCGCCCTGGTAGCGGCACGGCACGAACTGCTCGGTCAGCATGCTCTTGGCATCGGTCAGGGCGTTGGCCTGGGCGATGACGTACTCGTTTTCCTCGATCGCCGACAGGAACTCGATCTCGTCGGAGACCTTGCCGTCCACGACCTTGCGGTACGGGGTCTCGAGGAAACCGTACTGGTTGGTGCGGGCGTACACGGCCAGCGAGTTGATCAGGCCGATGTTCGGGCCTTCCGGCGTTTCGATGGTGCAGACGCGGCCGTAGTGGGTCGGGTGCACGTCGCGCACTTCGAAGCCGGCGCGCTCACGGGTCAGGCCGCCCGGGCCCAGGGCCGAGACGCGACGCTTGTGGGTCACTTCCGACAGCGGGTTGTTCTGATCCATGAACTGCGACAGCTGCGAGGAGCCGAAGAACTCCTTGATGGCGGCAGCGACCGGCTTGGCGTTGATCAGTTCCTGCGGCGTCAGGCCTTCGGACTCGGCCATCGACAGGCGTTCCTTGACCGCGCGCTCGACGCGGACCAGGCCGACGCGGAACACGTTCTCGGCCATTTCACCGACCGAACGCACGCGACGGTTGCCCAGGTGATCGATGTCGTCGACCACGCCGCGACCATTGCGGATCTCGGTCAGGACCTTGATCACGTCCAGGATGTCGGAGCTGTCGCCATGGGCAGCGACCAGGCGCTTGGACTCTTCGTCGTTGCGCTCACCGAAGTACTTGCTGTCGTACAGCACGGCTTCGCCGGTGGTTTCCTTGCGGCCCACGCGACGGTTGAACTTCATGCGGCCGACCGCGGACAGGTCGTAGCGCTCGAAGGTGAAGAACAGGTTGTGGAACAGGTTCTGCGCGGCGTCCTTGGTCGGCGGCTCGCCCGGACGCATCATGCGGTAGATCTCGACCAGTGCTTCCAGCTGGGTCTTGGTCGGATCGATGCGCAGGGTGTTGGACAGGTACGGACCACGATCCAGGTCGTTCACCCACAGGGTACCGACCGCATCGACGCCTGCCTTGCGGAAGTTCTGCAGCTGCTCTTCGCTGATCTCGTCATTGGCCTGGGCCAGCAGTTCGCCGGTCGAGGCATCAACCACGTCGTGCGACAGGATGCGGCCGACCAAGTAGTCGTCCGGCACGGCCAGGGCCGCAATGCCCGAGGCTTCCAGCTGCTTGATGTGGCGCGCGGTGATGCGCTTGCCGGCTTCCACGATGACCTTGTCGCCGTCGGCGAGGTCGAAGCCCAGGGTTTCGCCACGCAGGCGCTCCGGCACCAGCTCCAGCTGGACGCCTTCATCCGGGTTGATGTGGAAGGTGTTGATCTCGAAGAACTCGGCCAGCATCTCTTCGTTGCTGTAGCCAAGCGCGCGCAGCAGGATCGACACCGGCAGCTTGCGGCGGCGGTCGATACGGGTGAACAGCGCGTCCTTCGGGTCGAACTCGAAGTCCAGCCAGGAACCGCGGTAGGGGATGATGCGGGCGCTGTACAACAGCTTGCCCGAGCTGTGGGTCTTGCCGCGGTCGTGGTCGAAGAACACGCCCGGCGAGCGGTGCAGCTGCGAGACGATGACGCGCTCGGTGCCGTTGACGATGAAGGTGCCGTTCTCGGTCATCAGCGGGATTTCGCCCAGATAGACCTCCTGCTCCTTCACGTACTTGATGGCCTTGGTCGACGACTCGCGGTCGTAGATCACCAGGCGCACGGTCACGCGCAGCGGAGCGCCGTAGCTCATGCCGCGCTGGCGGCATTCACGTTCGTCGAAGACCGGCTCGCCCAGCTTGTAGCCGACGTACTCCAGGGCGGCATTGCCGCTGTAGCTGGCGATCGGGAAGACCGACTTCAGCGCGGCGTGCAGGCCATGATCGGCACGCTTGGCCGGATCGATGTTCTCCTGCAGGAAATCACGGTAGGAATCCACCTGGATCGCGAGCAGGAACGGCACTTCGAGAATCGAGCGCTGCTTGCCGAAATCCTTGCGGATACGCTTCTTTTCGGTGAACGAATAGGACGTCATGAGGTCTTCCACCTTGTTGTGCGGGCCGTGCGTCCACGACCCTGAAGGGAACTTTGAAATTGTCAGTTGGAAGTCGCTGGTATTGCCGGCACCAGCACGCCTTCTCCCGCTACTTCCAACTGCCAACTCGTCTGCATCTACTTCCCTGCTGCCGCGCGATGCGCGGGCGTGCCGGGATTTGACCGCAGCCCGTGTTGGGCTTTCTACCGCCTGATTCCACCCGCGCAGTACGCGGGCCTGCAACAACGACCAAAGGCCGGGGGCTTACGCCCCCAGCCTTGGCTGCATCGCCGAGAATCGATGACGATGCAAAGGAAGTGCTTACTTGACTTCGACAGTCGCGCCAGCAGCTTCCAGGTCCTTCTTCATCTTCTCGGCGTCGTCCTTCGAAGCGCCTTCCTTCAGGACGCCACCGGCTTCGGCCAGGTCCTTCGCTTCCTTCAGGCCCAGGCCGGTGATGGCGCGGACGGCCTTGATGACTTCGACCTTCTTCTCGCCGGCCGACTTCAGGGTGACGGTGAACTCGGTCTGCTCTTCAACAGCAGCGGCCGGGCCAGCGGCAGCAGCCACGGCAACCGGAGCAGCGGCGGAGACGCCGAACTTCTCTTCGATGGCCTTGACCAGCTCCATCACTTCCATCAGGGACTTCTCGGCGATGGCGTCGACGATCTGTTCGTTGGTAAGGGACATGATTAATACCTTTGGATGATTTTCTGGGTTGAGGTTCCGTCAGGAACCACGGTAAGTCGAAACTCAGGCGGTCTCGGCGGCCGGCTCGGCAGCGGCGGTTTCGCCACCACCCTGCTTCTCGCCAACAGCCTTGATGGCGCGGGCAAACATCGTGACCGGCTCGGTCAGGACGCGGGCCAGCATGGCCAGGGCCTGATCGCGGGTCGGCAGCGAGGCCAGCACGTCGACGTGGCTTGCCGGGAACACTTCGCCACCGATGGCGACGACCTTAGCCTTCAGCTTGTCGTTGCCCTTGGCGGCTTCCTTGATCAGGCGACCGGCAGCGCCGGGCTCCTCGAGCGAGAACGCGTACAGCAGCGGACCAACCATCTGGTCCTGGGCCACGGCGAACTCGGTGCCTTCAACGGCGCGCGAAGCCAGGGTGTTCTTGACAACCTTCAAGAAAACACCGGTTTCACGAGCCTGCTTGCGCATCGCGGTCATCTGGGCGACCGTGGTGCCAGCGTATTCGGCTGCGATCAAGGAGTGGGCCTTGGCGGCGACGTCTGCCAGCTCGGCGACTACTTCTTGCTTCTGGGACAGATTGAGAGCCATTGCACTCCTCCAATTGAACTCCGCTTACGGCTCCTGCCGTGTGCGGTCCTGTGCGGCATCCGTCCTGGACGCCGGGAACACCAGGATGATGTTCCGGGGGGTGGGCCGTTCTAGACCTGGAGTGGGCCAACCTGGGAAACCCAGACGTGCGTGAACCAGAAAAACTCCAGAAGGGCACCATCTACGCAGGGTGATTCCGGGGAATCGATTAAGCGTTCATGACTGTTCCGGCGGCGACTCCCTGCCATATCGAGCTTCCGTGCCCGTCGCCGGCCCTGCCACGACCGCGCCTGCGGTCTTTGACGGCTACCGCAGGCGGTGGGCTGCCTGCGATGCCTTCAAATGTCACGGTCACGGCACCCGAAAGTACCGTGACCGCTTGAAACAATTACTTCAGGGTCAGCGACGACTGGTCGACGGTGACGCCCGGGCCCATCGTCGAGCTGACCGAAACCTTCTGCAGGTAGGTGCCCTTCGAGGTGGCCGGCTTGGCCTTGATCAGGTCCAGCAGCAGCGCGGTCAGGTTCGACTTCAGCGCGTCTTCGGCGAAGTCGGCCTTGCCGATGGTGCAGTGGATGATGCCAGCCTTGTCGGTGCGGTAACGGACCTGGCCCGACTTGGCGTTCTTCACGGCTTCACCCGGGTTCGGGGAAACGGTGCCGACCTTCGGGTTCGGCATCAGGCCGCGCGGGCCCAGCACGGTGCCCAGCTTACCGACAACGCGCATGGCGTCCGGGGTCGCGATGACGACGTCGTAGTTCAGATCGCCGGCCTGCATCTTCTCGGCCAGGTCATCCATGCCGACGGCTTCGGCGCCAGCGGCCAGGGCTTCATCAGCCTTGGCACCGGCCGGAGCGAACACGGCAACGCGGACCGACTTGCCGGTACCGGCCGGCAGGACGGTGGAGCCACGGACCTGCTGGTCGGACTTCTTCGCGTCGACGCCCAGGCGCACAGCAACGTCGATCGACTCGACGAACTTGGCCTTGGTGGCGCTCTTCAGGATGTTGATCGCGTCCTCGAAGGCGTAAGCCTTGCCCGGAACGACGGCGGCCTTGATGGCCTTCTCACGCTTGGTCTGTGCCATCTTCTTAACCCTCCACCACGAGGCCCATGGAACGGGCAGAGCCAGCGATGGTACGCACGGCGGCGTCCAGGTCGGCGGCAGTCAGATCCGGTTCCTTCGCCTTGGCGATCTCTTCCAGCTGCTTACGGGTGACCTTGCCGACCTTCTCGGTGTTCGGGCGCTTGGAGCCCGACGAGATGCCAGCTGCCTTCTTCAGCAGGGTGGTGGCCGGGGTGCTCTTGGTGATGAAGGTGAACGTACGGTCCGAGTAGGCCGTGATGATCACCGGAACCGGCAGACCCGGCTCGAGCTTCTGCGTGGCAGCGTTGAACGCCTTGCAGAATTCCATGATGTTCAGGCCGCGCTGACCCAGCGCAGGACCGACCGGCGGCGAGGGGTTGGCCTGACCGGCCTTCACCTGCAGCTTGATGTAACCGACAACTTTCTTTGCCATGTGAGTACTCTCCGGGTGCTAGCGCCTTTCGACAACAGGCTCCCCATCGGACCGGGAATCACGCGTCCCGGCATCGCGTTTTGAAATCATGCCGAAGGCCACCTTGCGGTGGCCTCGTCCTGCTGGCTTCCCAGCGGGGAGCCGCGCACTATATCAGATTTTGGGCGCCCTGTCTGAACAGGGAGGGCGACCTGAAGGCTGCCAGCCCGTGGCCGGCAGCATCACCGGGCATCAGCCGGTCTGCTTCTCGACCTGGCCGAACTCGAGCTCGACCGGGGTGGCACGACCGAAGATCAGCACCGAGACGCGCAGACGGCTCTTCTCGTAGTTGACTTCTTCGACCACACCGTTGAAATCGTTGAACGGACCATCGGTGACGCGGACCATCTGGCCCGGCTCGAACAGCACCTTCGGACGCGGCTTCTCGACACCTTCCTGAACGCGGTTCAGGATGGACTCGGCTTCGGAATCGGCGATCGGCAGCGGACGATCGGCGGTACCGCCGATGAAGCCCATCACGCGCGGGGTTTCCTTGACCAGGTGCCAGCTTTCGTTGTCGATGCGCGGAATACCGGCCTCTTCGTGGGTCTCAATCTGGACCAGCACGTAACCCGGAAAGAACTTGCGCTCGGACCGGCGCTTCTGGCCGGCGCGCATTTCGATCACTTCCTCGGTCGGAACCAGGACGTCGCCGAAGCGCTCTTCCATGCCATCACGGACGATGCGATCACGCAGAGCCTGCGCCACCGACTTCTCAAAGCCCGAATAGGCGTGAACGACGTACCAACGCTTCATGCAATTCTCCTTAGCGGCTCAGGAACCACTGAGTCAGTTTCTGGATCAGGAAGTCGAAGCCACCCAGCAGCAGGCTGAGGATGAGCACCACGACAATCACGACCCAGGTCATGCGAACGGCTTCCTGGCGCGTCGGCCAGACCACCTTGCGCAGTTCGAAGCGCGACTCGGAGAGGAATTCGCGGGTGTCGCGCCCCTTGCCGGTCAGCATGAACACGCCGATACCGCCAACCAGACCGACCACGACCGCCAACGCACGCAGCTGACCCGCCCACGCGCCCAGCTGGGCGGCGCGACCGGAGTCGGCGGAGAACCAGAACCAGACGAACAGACCCGCCAGCACCAGCAGGGATGCGGCAACGTACTTGACGATATCTCCACCGCTGGCGGAGGTGTCCTTGGAATGTTCGATCTTGCTATTCATCCGGTGTGTCTGCTTTAGCGGCAAGGGCCGCTGGATAAGGTGGGCAGATGGCACGCCAGGAGGGACTCGAACCCCCAACCTGCGGTTTTGGAGACCGCTGCTCTGCCAATTGAGCTACTGGCGTACGTTTTGAAACTTGCCTTCCCTTAGACGGCGAAGGCGGACCGAGGTTCCCGGCCCGCCACTCGCGCGACCGGCAGCGCTATGCAACCGCCGGTACTGCAGGCTTACTTGATGATCTTCGAGACCACGCCGGCGCCGACGGTGCGGCCACCTTCGCGGATGGCGAAGCGCAGGCCTTCGTCCATCGCGACCGGGTTGATCAGGGTCACGGTCATCTTGACGTTGTCACCCGGCATCACCATTTCCACGCCTTCCGGCAGCTTGGCAGCGCCGGTGATGTCGGTGGTGCGGAAGTAGAACTGCGGGCGGTAGCCGTTGAAGAACGGGGTGTGACGGCCGCCCTCGTCCTTCGACAGCACGTACACTTCGCCTTCGAACTCGGTGTGCGGGGTGATCGAACCCGGCTTGGCCAGAACCTGGCCGCGCTCGACGTCGTCACGCTTGGTGCCGCGCAGCAGCAGACCGGCGTTGTCGCCTGCCTGGCCCTGGTCCAGCAGCTTGCGGAACATTTCCACGCCGGTCACGGTGGTCTTCTGGGTCGGACGGATACCGACGATTTCGATTTCGTCACCAACCTTGATCACGCCGCGCTCGATACGACCGGTCACCACGGTGCCGCGGCCCGAGATCGAGAACACGTCTTCCACCGGCATCAGGAACGGCTTGTCGATCGCACGCTCCGGCTCCGGAATCCAGGTGTCCAGCGCGTCGACCAGCTTCAGGATCGCCGGCACGCCGATCTCGCTCTGGTCGCCTTCCAGCGCCAGGCGGGCCGAACCCGAGATGATCGGGGTGTCGTCGCCCGGGAACTCGTACTTGCTCAGCAGTTCGCGCACTTCCATTTCGACCAGCTCGAGCAGCTCGGCGTCGTCGACCATGTCAGCCTTGTTCAGGAACACCACGATGTACGGCACGCCGACCTGACGCGACAGCAGGATGTGCTCGCGGGTCTGCGGCATCGGGCCGTCAGCGGCCGAGCACACCAGGATCGCGCCGTCCATCTGGGCGGCACCGGTGATCATGTTCTTGACGTAGTCAGCGTGGCCCGGGCAGTCAACGTGGGCGTAGTGACGGGTCGGGGATTCGTATTCGACGTGCGCGGTCGAGATCGTGATGCCACGAGCCTTTTCTTCCGGTGCGGCGTCGATGGCGTCATACGCCTTGAACTCGCCACCGAAGCGCTCGGCGCCGATCTTGGTCAGCGCGGCGGTCAGCGTGGTCTTGCCGTGGTCGACGTGACCGATGGTGCCGACGTTGACGTGCGGCTTGGTGCGCTCGAACTTACCCTTGGCCATGGCTGCTTATCTCGAATTCGTCTGGTGTGGTGCTGAAGATGGTGCTCACGAAAGGAATCGAACCTTCGACCTCTTCCTTACCAAGGAAGTGCTCTACCGACTGAGCTACGTGAGCGAGTTTTGCATTATGGCATGAACTCGATAACATTCAAAGTTCATTCAATGGAGCGGGAGACGGGAATCGAACCCGCACCATCAGCTTGGAAGGCTGAGGTTCTACCATTGAACTACTCCCGCACCGGGAAGTGCCACAACGTGAAGCTGGTGGAGGGAGGTGGATTCGAACCACCGAAGGCGTAAGCCAGCAGATTTACAGTCTGCCCCCGTTGGCCGCTTGGGTATCCCTCCGTTTCAACCCCATCCCGTGCCGCCGAAGCGTTGCGGTGTGTGGTGGTGAGCCCGCAATTCTGGAGATGAAGCGGGGGCCTGTCAACGCTTTTTTTCACTTTTTTTCACATGCGTCGCAAACCCTTTGATACGCAAGCCTATTGCCCGGGCAGTGCCAAGGCCTCGTCGGCGAAGATCGCCACATGCGGAACGCCGTCGGCACCGATCCAGCCGCGGTACATGCCCTGCGTGTTGAACGGCGTGGCCGCTTTTCCATCGGCGGAGAGCACGATCGCACCGCCATCCCCACCCATCTGCGGAATCGCCTCGTTGATCACGCCCCTGCCCGCCTCCGCCGGCGACTGGCCCTGGTAGCGGATACGCGCGCAGATCTCGTGCGCGGCAGCGGTGCGGATGTAGTACTCGCCCCACCCGGTTCCCGACACCGCACAGCGTGCATCGGCCCAGGTGCCGGCGCCGATGATCGGCGAATCGCCGACGCGCCCGTAGCGCTTGTTGGTCATTCCTCCGGTGGAGGTCCCCGCTGCCAGGCGCCCCTGCGCATCCAGCGCAACCGCACCGACCGTGCCGAAGTGCCGGGCCGTTTCCAGGTCGGCGTGGGCCTGGCCGCCGGCCTCCTCCTTCAGTGCGCGCTGCAGCTGCTGCCAGCGCTTGTCGGTGCGGAAGTACGAAGGATCGACCAGGGTCATGCCCTGCTCGACGGCGAACGCCTCAGCGCCCTGCCCGACCATCATCACGTGTTTCGATTCCTGCATCACGGCCGTTGCCAGCAGGATCGGGTTGCGTACGCGCTGCACGCCGGCCACCGCGCCGGCCGCCTGGGTGGCGCCATCCATCACGGCCGCATCCAGCTCGTTGCGCCCTTCGTGGGTGAACACCGCGCCTTTGCCGGCATTGAACGTGGGATCGTCCTCGAGAACGGTGATCGCTGCGGTGACCGCCGCCAGTGCAGGGCGACCGGCTGCCAGCTCGGCATGCCCCTTCAGCAGCGCCGCACGGAGTGCCGCACGTGCCGCCTTCTCCTCGGCGGCGGACAGATCCTTGCGCTCGACGCCGGCACCGCCATGGATGACCAGCAGGGGCGACGCATCCGGCGCAGCATGGGCGAGCAACGGCAGGGACAGCAGCGCAGACAGCGCCAGATGAAGCTTCATCGATATCTCCGGAAATGGAAGCGATGGCATCGAGCAGGCTCGACGAGATGCCCGAAGGGAAGGGCCGGCGCGCGGCCGGCAGCAGCGGTCAGCGACGGATCAGTTCAATCCGGCCACCGTCAACATCGACCGCTGCGTGATAGTCGGCGTCGGCCTGGAAGTCGTCCAGCCGCATGCGGCCACCGCTTGCCACCACGGTAACCGGCACAGCGTGGAAACGCAGCGGTTCGCCCTGCGTGAGCCGGTCCGCGCCACGTCCCGGGCGGACCACCCAGACCCTGCCATGACCATCGGCGCTGTACACCTGCGCGCGTCCGTCAGGCTCCACGCACAGCGCGGTGTCTTCGTCCACGCCGATGCCGATCATGTCCGGGTCGCCACTGTCCTGCGCGGCACGGGCGACGAACACGATCAGGCGACCGAGACGATCACGCCGGTCGAAGTGGGTGTCGGTGACCACCCGCTGCAGATAGGGCATCTGCAGGAAGCCACTGTCCATCGTCACCGCGCTGCCCATCGGGTCGGCCAGCGCGGCGGCGGAGGTGACGCTGCCACCGTCAAGCGCGCCGTAGGCATAGCCACCGAGGATCGCCAATCCGGCACTGGTGCCGGCGATCGGTTTGCCGGCACGGACGTGGGCATTGAGCGCGCGGTTGAGTGCGGTCCCCTTCCAGAAGCGGATGTAGCGCGACTGGTCGCCGCCGGCGATGAAGATGGCGTCGGCCGCGGCCACCACCCGCAGTACGGCCGGGTCGTCGGCGCCACGACGGCTGTCGAACACCAGGGTCTGCACGGCGGTGGTGCCGCCGATGTCATGGTGCAGACGCTCCTGCAGCTCGTCGCTGCCGGAGGCGCGCAGGATCAGCACGCGGCCATTGCCGGCCTGCTTCAACCACCACTGGAACGCCTCCGGCACCCACTCTCCGCCGCCCATCAGCATCATCGCCGGCGCCCTCGGCCCCGGTCGCGGGGCATCGAGATCGCCGGTCTCGTAATAGGCGAATCCCGGCCCCTGCAGGTCCTGCGCGGACGCGGCCAGCGGCGAGCCCAGGAGAACCAGCACTGCCAGGCCGGCAAGCACGTGACGCAGCCTTCGATGGAACCGTCGCATCTTGATCTCCCTGAACAGAAACGACCTGCAAGCGTTTTCACTCTTTGCCAGATGGGTCATCAGTAGTCAAGGGCATGAAAAAGGCGTTAAATGCCGGCGCCCATTGCGGAAATCTGAATGGGGATGGGCCCCTCCTCTGCGGGCCGGCATTACTTCCGGGAACTTCTCATGCGTAGACAGGCGATGGCGTGGTCGATCCAGCTGGCGTTGATGGGCCTTGCCGCTTCTGCGGCGGCCCAGGCTCCGGCCTCCTCTCCGGTACGGCAGCTCGATGCGGTACAGGTCACCGGCTCACGCATTCCGCGCGCCCAGGTCGAGGGCCCCGCCCCGATCACGGTGATCGACGCCGAACAGATCCGTTCCAGCGGCTTCACCACCGTGCCGGACGTGCTGCGGGCAATGACCCAGAACGGCGGCGAGACGCAGAGCCAGCAATCCTCCAGCGGCGCCGACTTCTCGCCGGGTGCGCAGCAGGTCGACCTGCGCGGGCTGGGGCCCAACCACACCCTGGTGCTGGTCAACGGCCGCCGCATCGCCGATTTCCCGATGCCGTTCCAGGGCCGCAGCAACTTCACCGACGTGTCCAACATTCCGCTGGGCATGATCGACCGCATCGAAGTGCTGACCGGCAGCGCCTCGGCCATCTATGGTTCGGACGCGATCGCCGGCGTGGTCAACTTCATCCTCAAGAAGAAGGCCGACGGCACCACGGTCGACGTGCGCATGGGCACCACCAGTGAGGGCGGTGGCGATTCCTTCGACATGAGCCTGTCCAGCGGGTTCAGCACGGGCCGCTTCAATGCGGTGTACAGCGTGGAGCTGCAGTCGCAGACGCCGCTGTGGGCCTATGAGCGCGACATCCAGGATTCGACCCAGGACGGGCCGACCGAGGGCTCGCGCATCGCCCGCCGTGCCTACCTGCGCACCGACTACAACGATGACTACCTGGATCCGGGCGCGGCCACCTGCGATGCCCTGAGCGGACAGAACCAGGGCAGCACCTACCATGCCTTCCGCCCCCGCTATGGCTACTACTGCGGCAGCGACGCGTCGATCGGCTACGGCACCATCCTCAGCAAGCGCCGCGGCGCCAACGGCTATGCCTCGCTGAGCTATGACTTCGACAACGGCCAGCAGTGGTTCGCCGACGTGCAGATGGGTTACCACACGCTGGCGCTGATGCGCGACGTGACGTCGTGGGGCCGCATGGCCGCCGACGGCGACGAGTCGGGCTACTTCAGCAATGAAGCCACTGGCGAAATCGAGTTCTGGCAGCGTCAGTTCTCGCCCGAGGAAATGGGTGGCCTGCGCAACGCGATGGTGCGCAGCACGCAGAAGACCTTCAGCGTGACCACCGGCTTCAAGGGCAACCTGGCCGGCAACTGGGATTACGAAGCGGCGTTGAGCCATTCGCAGTACCAGTCGCGGATCAGCTGGCCGCAGATCATCGCCGGCAGGGCCAACGACCTGTTCCTGGGCCCGCAGCTGGGCGAGGACGATGACGGCTTCCCGATCTACAACGCTGACCCGTCGCGGCTGTACCGCCCGCTGACCCGCGCCGAGTACGACGCGATCGCCGCACGCACCACCTATACCCCGAAGTCCCGCACCGAGACGGCCGCCCTCACCCTGACCAACGGCTCGCTGTTCGCCCTGCCCGGCGGCGATGCCGGTTTTGCCGCGACCGTGGAAGTGGGCCAGCAGGCCTACGCGCTGAATCCCGATCCGCTGGCGACCCAGTACTACTACTACAGCTGGAAGGATTCCGACGGCAAGGGTTCGCGCAACCGCTGGGCAACGGCCGCCGAGCTGCGCATGCCGCTGCACGAGACGATCAACCTGAGCGTGGCCGGTCGCTATGACCAGTACCGCTACTCCGGCCACACGATCGGCAAGGCGACCTGGAGCGGCGGCCTTGAGTGGCGCCCGGTCGAGAGCCTGCTGGTGCGCGGCTCGTACGGCACGGCCTTCCGCGCCCCGGACCTGCACTACGTGTTTGCCGGCCCCGGCAACGACGAGACCAGCGCCGAGGACCTGTACAGCTGCCGCGCCGAACAGGCCGACGACTGCTCGGACTACGAGCGCAACGTCATCCGCAGCCGCAGCGGCAACCGCGAGCTGGACCCGGAGACCAGCACCTCGTGGAGCGCAGGCTTCGTCTGGTCGCCGGCCGCAGGGCTGGATCTTTCGGTGGATTGGTTCGACATCGACATGCGCAGGCAGGTGCAGGACATGGACGTGCGCACGATACTGGCCAGTGAAGCGAACTGCCGCTTGGGCGACGCCGACATCACGTCACCGACCTGCGTGGACGCACTGGCGCGGGTGACACGGACCGCCGACGGCCGCCTGTACGGGGTGCACGTGAATCCGATCAACGTGGCACGCGAGTCGACCTCAGGCATCGATGCGGGCCTGCGCTACCGCCTGCAGACCGGTATCGGTGACTTCATCTTCAACGGCAGCCACACCTGGGTGAAGAAGCACGATTTCCAGCGCTACACCGGCGATGCGATCGAGGACCAGTTCGCGGTGAACAGCGGCTTCGACATCCCGCGCACCAAGAGCAGCGTCAGTGTGACGTGGGAAAAAGATGCGTGGTCGGCCACCGTGTACGGTTCGCGACTGGGCAAGCTGCCCACCTCGGACAGCTACGACCAGGTGTTCGACTGGGACAGCGGCGACAGCCCGTACATCAGGGCCACGTACCGCTACAACGCGTCGGTGCAGTATCGCTTCGACGACCACTCGCGCCTGTCTCTGTCTGTGGTCAACGTGTTCAACAAGATGCCGCCGAAGGACGCCACATACACGGCGTACCCGTACTACGACGTCTCCTGGTTCGACAGCGTGGGCCGCACGATCAATCTGCAGTACACGCACAAGTTCGGCGGCAGCGCGCTGTAAGGCGTGCCGCTGCATTGAACTCAGGCGGGAAGACGGCGGCGCAGGCCTCCGTCCCCTTCCGCGTGCAGTTCCGCTCAGGACGTAGACTGCGCCGGCTCCGCAAAGCGCCAGAAAACACGGACCACATCAATCATCTGTCCATGCAGTTCGTCGTACCGGGCAATCACCCCCGGCGCGAACGTCGCATTACCATTCGCGTCCAGCGGAACCGGCTCCCCCAGCGCGCGGGCCATGTCGATGTAGAGGTAATGCGTATCACCGTAGGGACGCTTGCTGTCCATCAGCATCACTGCTCTCCCCAGCGTGCGGGTGTTCATGCTTCGCAGCAGTGCAAGGTGTTCCGGTGACACCGCGACCACTTCATCGCCCCGGGAGCCAGTCGTGGCCGCGGTCAGGACGTAGCGACCGGGCTCAAGCCTTCCCCCGACGATGAAGCTGGATGCGATCCGGGCAAGCCGTCTGGCAAGGGCCTGCCCCTCATCGGTGCGTCGTCCTGCTGGCTCCCGGCAGATACGGCCCAGTGCTGCATAGGCGATCAGTGCCTCTGGATCCTCCGGGTCAACAGAGTCCAGGTAGATACCTCCGCTTTCGCTGAAGTCCGCTTCGGGTCGCAACCGCTCGCGCATGGCACTCAACAGGCTGACGGCAGTGCACTCCGGGGCTGATGCACTCCCTCGTGCAGGCCGCACGACCATGTATTGGCAGCCGTAGGCCAGAAGCAACCCGAGGGCCGCGATCGCCACTACCCACCCATACGTTCGCGTCGTCATAGCAACTCTCCGGGTCGCGCACAGGCATGATGCCGACCGTGTCAGTGGAAGGGCCGGAGGCCAGCCTGAAGCAGCACCGCGCCGCGCACCATGCAACAAGTCCGAAATCGGAATCTGCTGTTGGCCGTGGTTTTCCACACCACGCGTGGAAAGCGATGGGGGCTTGGTGTGGACAAGTAGGCGAGAGCCTTGCGCCTCAGGCGTTTCCATGCGTGGTGATTTTTTGTCCACGACTGCGATTGTTTTCCACACGCAGCGTGGAAGGCAATGGGAACTTGATGTGGACAAGTGGGTAAGAGCGTTGTCGCGCAGGCGTTTCGAAGCGTGGCGAAAATTTATCCACGCTGCGCGGACAAGCTTCTGTAGAGTCGAGCCCATGCTCGGCTTCGGCTGGCATCAGCCGGGCATGGGCTCGGCTCTACAGCGGCACGCTGGGTTTTCCACACCGCGCGTGGAAAGCGGTGGGGGTTTGATGTGGACAAGTGTGTGCGAACGTTGCGCTGCAGGCGTTTCAGAGCATGGTCAATTTTTGTCCAGCGCAGGGACGGATGCCGGAAACGCGGACGCCCCGCTCGGGGCGGGGCGTCCGGGGTCGATCCGATGCCGCTGGATCAGACGTTGAAGCGGAAGTGCAGCACGTCGCCTTCCTGCACGCGGTATTCCTTGCCTTCCAGGCGCAGGCGACCGGCTTCCTTGGCACCGGCTTCGCCCTTGTACTTGATGAAGTCGTCATACGCGATGGTTTCGGCGCGGATGAAGCCCTTCTCGAAGTCGGTGTGGATGACCGCGGCGGCCTGCGGGGCAGTGGCACCCTTGCGCACGGTCCAGGCGCGGACTTCCTTCACGCCGGCAGTGAAGTAGGTCTGCAGGCCCAGCAGGCTGTAGGCCGCGTTGATCACGCGGTTCAGGCCCGGCTCGCTCAGGCCCAGGTCGGCCAGGAACGTGTCGCGATCCTCATCGTCAAGCTGCGACAGTTCTTCCTCGATCGCGGCAGACACCGGTACCACCTGCGCGCCCTCGGCGGCAGCGTGCGCGCGCACGGCTTCCAGGTGCGGGTTGTTCTCGAACCCGTCCTCCAGCACGTTGGCGATGTACATCACCGGCTTCAGGGTCAGCAGGAACAGGTCGCGCACCAGCGCCTTCTCTTCCTCGTCCAGACCCACCGAACGGCCGGACTTGCCGTCAGACAGCGCAGCCTGCAGCTTGGCCAGCACCGGCTTGCGCGCGGCGGCCTCCTTGTCGCCACCCTTGGCAGCGCGCTCGGCGCGGTTCAGCGCCTTCTCGACGCTGTCCAGATCAGCCAGGGCCAGTTCGGTATCGATGGTTTCGATATCCGAAATGGGATCGACCTTGTTGTTGACATGGATGACGTCGGCGTTCTCGAAGCAGCGCACCACGTGGGTGATCGCATCGACTTCGCGGATGTGCGCGAGGAACTTGTTGCCCAGTCCTTCGCCGCTGGCAGCACCGGCGACCAGGCCGGCGATGTCGACGAATTCCACGGCGGTCGGAATGACCTTCTGCGGGTTGATGATCGCTGCCAGCTCGTTCAGGCGCGGGTCCGGCACCGGCACGATGCCGACGTTCGGTTCGATGGTGCAGAACGGGAAGTTCGCCGCGGCGATGCCCGCCTTGGTCAGCGCGTTGAACAGGGTCGACTTGCCGACGTTGGGCAGGCCGACGATGCCGCATTTGATACCCATCTTTGACAACCTCTGGGGTGAAATTGATTGGGAAAACAGCGCGCGCGCCGCTTTCCCAAGCTGTTTCAATCGATCATTGCGGGTGCCAACCGGGGTTGGCAGCTACTTCGGGGTGTTCAGGCGCTTCATCGCTTCATTGAAATCGCCCTGTACGGCCAGCGGCATCACGTCGATCGCATCGTCGATGGCGCGCGCGATCAGCAGGTCGTCGTCCTTGGACGGGCGGCCCAGCACCCAGCCCACCACGCGATCCTTGTGGCCGGGATGGCCGATGCCCACGCGCAGGCGATGGAACTTGCCGTGACCCAGCAGGCGGATGGTGTCACGCAGGCCATTCTGGCCGCCATGACCGCCGTCGAACTTGAGCCGCGCCACACCGGGCGGGAGGTCCAGTTCATCATGCGCCAACAGGGTTTCCTCGGGCTCGATCTTCCAGAACCGCTGCGCGGCGGTGACCGATTTGCCACTGAGGTTCATGAAAGTGGCAGGCTTGAGCAGCCATACCGTCTGCCCGGCGATCTCGACCTTGGCGGTCTCGCCGAACAGCTTGCTGTCCACGTTCCATCGCGCCCCTGCCTTTTCCGCCAGGGCCTCAACGAAATGAAACCCGGCATTGTGCCGGGTCCGGGCGTGCTCCGATCCGGGATTGCCCAGACCGACGA
>NZ_JAOCKC010000024.1:0-44534 GCF_029844625.1 Stenotrophomonas sp. GD03680
CCCGTCGATCCCGGTAGCGCCGGGCCATGCCCGGCGGAGGCACCGCAGGCTTACAGCGCTTCCAGGCTGCAGCACGGCAGCGCAGGCAGGCCCTGACCCGCCACGGCCGCGGCCAGCTGCGCATCGGCACCGTCCACATCGATGCCCTGTCGTGCGTACCACGCCGGGTCGTAATAGCTCTGCGCGTAGCGCTCGCCACTGTCGCACAGGATGCTGACGATGCTGCCGTGGCGGCCGGCGTCGCGCATCCACTGCGCCGCCTGCAGCACACCGATGAAGTTGGTGCCGGTGGAGCCTCCCACGCGCCGACCGAGCTGCCGGCTGACGTGGCGCATGGCTGCCAGGCTCAATGCATCCGGCACCTTCACCATCGCATCGACGCTGGTTGGAATGAAGCTCGGCTCCACCCGCGGTCGGCCGATGCCTTCCACACGGGAGCCACCGCTGCAGGTCAGGTCACGCCACTGCTGCTCGCCCGCCACCGCCGCCTGGTAGCCCTCGAAGAACACCGAGATCTCCGGATCCGCGCAGAGGATGCGGGTGTCGTGCCGACGGTAGCTGACGTAGCGGCCCAGCGTGGCCGCAGTGCCGCCGGTGCCTGGGCTGCACACGATCCACTCGGGTACCGGGCTGGGCTCTTCGGCCATCTGCTTGAAGATGGACTCGGCGATGTTGTTGTTGGCGCGCCAGTCAGTGGCCCGTTCGGCGTAGGTGAACTGGTCCATGAAGTGACCGCCGGTTTCGCGCGCCAGCCGTTCCGATTCGCAGTTGAGATCACAGGCGCGCTCGACCAGGTGGCAGCGGCCACCATGGAATTCGATGGCAGCGATCTTTTCCGGAGAGGTCGTGGCCGGAATCACCGCGATGAAGGGCAACCCCAGCAGGCGTGCGAAATACGCTTCGGACACCGCGGTCGAGCCGCTCGACGCCTCGATCACCGGCCGCCCTTCGCGCAGCCAGCCGTTGGCCAGCGCGTACAGGAACAGCGAACGCGCCAAGCGGTGCTTGAGGCTGCCGGTGGGGTGGCTGGATTCATCCTTCAGGTAGACATCGATGCCTTCGAACCCGGGCAGCGCCATCGGGATCAGGTGGGTATCGGCGGACCGGTTGAAATCGGCTTCGATCTTGCGGATGGCCGCAGCCACCCAGGCGCGCTGGGACATGGAACGCCACTTCGGTGAGTACAGCTGCGCATTCTACTCCGCCCGCACCGCTGCAACGGGCGCCGCGGCCGCCCTGCACGGCCACGGCGCCTCCACTTCAGATCTTGAAATCGTCGTATGCGATCCGCTCTTCCGTCACCCCCAGCCGCTGCAGCAGCTGCCGGGTCGCGGCCAGCATCGGTGGTGGCCCGCACAGGTAGAACTCGCAGCCGGAAAGATCCGGATGCCGCTGCAGCAGATCCTCATGGATGGCGTCATGCACGCGCCGGCCAGTTCCCTGCCCGGACCAGACGGGATGCCAGCTGAAGTTCGCGTGCGCTGCCTGCAGGGCCTGCATCTGCGCCATGTAGGGGCAATCGCGATCGCTGCGGGCACCGTACCAGTAGTGGATGCGCTCCTGCCCTCCCTCGGAAAGCCGATGTTCGATCATCGCCCGCAGCGGCGCCATGCCGGCGCCGGCTCCGATGAAGATCTTTTCCCGGGACACGCCGCTGAGCGCGAAATCACCGAACGGTCCGCTGTAGCGGACGCGATCGCCGGGGCGCAACGCGTACAGATAGCTGGACCCTTTGCCCGGCGGATGCCGCTTGCCCTGCTGCCAGCCAGGGCTGAACCGGGCCAGCAGCACCAGGCGCCCCGCTTCGGCGGCAACCGGCATCGCCAGCGAGTACGAACGACGCACCGCCGCCTTGTTGTGCAGGGTTTCCGGCAGGGCCAACGGTGCCCAGTCCTGCCGGTGTTCGTCCGGATGCCAGAGCGCGGAACGGGGCAGCTCGTATTCGGGCACATGCAGCTGCAGGTAGCAGCCGGGTTGATAGAGTGCGTCGGCGGCGTGGTCCGGACGCAGGTGGATCTCGCGCAGGAACGGGGTCACCGCTTCGATCCGCTCGACCGTTGCCTCATGCTCGGTCCACAGGCTGGCACCGCCGGACACCTCGATCTCCATATCCGCCCCCACCTGCAGGTTGCAGGCGAGCCGGCAGCCGACCTTCAGCCGCGATCCGGCCAGGTGCGCCCGATCTGCGGCGGAAGGGGTTCCAGCCTGTCCACGGACCCGGACTTCGCACAATCCACAGCTCTGCCCGCCGCCGCAGTTGGAAGGCAGGTTCACGCCTTCGCGGGCCAGCGCCAGGTAGACACTGTCCCCCTGCGCCGCGGCCACGGTGCGCAGGTGCGTGCCTCCCGGGGCGAACACTGCCAACTGCCGGCGGCTGCGCCATCGATGTGGAACGAACTCATGCAGGCGGACGCTTGCCAGCAGCAGCCACGCGCCGGTCAAGGCCATCCACAGCCCCCCCAGCCCCATCCCCACCACCAGCGGATTGTTGAAGTTGGCCCGCGCCGCGTAGTCCATGATATGCAGCATCCAGAACACATCGAACAGCCGCCACGTCGCGGTGCGATGCTCGAGCACCTGTCCACTGTCGGCGGAGACGTAGACGGTGGTGTCCTGCGCATCACCGAAGTCCACCCGCCAGACCGGATCGGGATGGCTGCGCGTCTCCAGACTGTGCGCCAGATGCACCGGCACTGCGGGCACGCCCTGGCCACGGTAGGCGGCCTGCGCGACGCGCAGCGCGATCACCGGATCGATGGTGATGCGCCTGCCATCACGCGCATCGATCACTTCGGTGCCTTCCGCTGACTGCAGTCGATACACCGGCGTCTGCAGCAGCCAGCCGCTGTCCAGGGTCGCGGCCGGCCATCGTGCGGCTCGCAGTGCATCGGCCGGTGAGACGCTGTCTGCCGGCCATGCCGGGGGCGCCGGGGGCGCAGCCCGCTGCGAAGTGCCAGCGATCCGGTCCGGGTCAAGCAGGCTCATGCCCAGTCCACTGCCGAGCCAGACCAGGAACTGCAGTCCGACCAGCACCCCGATCCACCTGTGCAACCGGCGCAGCCACGGCGTCATGCGCGCCTCCTCTGGCCGAAGCTGTAGAACAGCAGCCACACGCCACTGAGACCGAATGCCAGCCCGATCACCGATGCGATGCGCAGCAGGCCATTGTTGACGTCGGTGCGCTGCTCGTAGTCCATGATGTGGAACATCCACAGGAAATCGAACCAGCGCCACAGGCTGTGCCGGCGCGCCAGCAGTTCACCGCTGTCCGGTGACAGGTACAGCGTGGTGCTTCCGCGGTCAGCGAAATGGACGGCCCACATCGGCACCGGTCGCGTCTTCACTTCCGACGGCGCACGGGTCACCCATTCCACCCGCGCGACCTCGCCTGCGCCCTGGTACAGCGCTGTGGCCAGCGCGATGGCGCCATCCCGGTCCAGCCGCGGCAGGCGCTCTCCACTGCGGGCATCGACCAGGAAGCGTTCCGGTCCGCGCTGGACGTCGTAGACCTCACGCTCCAGCAGCCGCTTGAGGCGGAGCGACTGCAGGCCGGGATAACGCGCGGCCAGCACATCGACACCGACCCGATCATGCGCCGGCGCCAGCGGTTCGCCACGGACATGCGCCAGGTGGTCGCCATGGATCACCTGCAGCGGCACCACGGTCATGTAGACCCCGCTGAGCATCCACAACAGCGCCTGCACACCGATCACCAGTCCGATCCATTTGTGGGCGCGGCGCGCCCAGAATGCGGGTTTCATCTACCTTCTCTCCCTTGCGGAGCACCCCCGCCGCAGGCGACGGGGGCGCGTGCGATCACCAGCGGTAGCCGATGCGTGCATACCAGCGACGACCGAGCAGGTCGTAGGTCATGGTGTCTGTGTTGGCGTCGGTATAGCTCTGGATGAACGGCGCCGAGCGATCAAAGACGTTGTCCACGCCCAGCGCCACATCCAGCGCCTTGCTGACCGCGTACCTGAGCTGGAGATTGTGATAGAACACCGATGGCGCATGATCACCGATGTCGCCACGCGCGGCATTGATGTCGTCGGCCCGGCCGATGTACTGGGTGGTCCAGGTACCGGACCATTGCCCACGGGACGCGTTCATCGACATCAGTCCACGCCACTTGGCATAGCTGCCACGGCCGCCGGTGATCCTGCCGGCATACGTGATCACCTCTGCTCCGGCATACGGGCGCACGTCATAACGCTGAAGGTAGGAGATGTCGGCACTGATGCTGGCGTCCATGCCCCACGGCTTGAACTCGTAGAGTGCGCCCAGGTCGTAGCCACTGACCTGTTCATCGGCCGTGTTCACCGGCTGCGACGACAGGTAGTTCACTTCGCCGGTGCGCGGGTCCCGGGTGAAGTTGCTGGCGTCGCAGAACGGATGCGCCAGCGAGGGAGTGTTGTAGCAGATGGCCAACTTGGTGGAACCGGCGATGCGCTGGATCGCGTTTTCGATGCGGATGCGGTAGTAGTCCAGGGTGAGCGTCAGCCCGGGTGCGAACGTGGGTGTCCACACCACCCCGGCGGTGAAGGAGGTCGCATCTTCCGGCTCGAGATCCGCATTGCCGCCGGACGTGGTCAGGATGGTGTTGCCCGGCTGCACGTAACCAGCCGGCACGCCATCGGCCTGGCAGTTCGCACGCACGATCGAGCTGGCCGGCAGTCCGCTCCAGCCACTGCAGGGGTCGGTGGTGGTGAGGTTGCCCTCGGACACGCCACCGAACAGTTCGGGGATGTTGGGAATGCGGAATGCCGTAGCATAGGTGCTGCGCAGCTTCAGCGAAGGGCTGACCTGCCAGTCCAGCCCGGCCTTGTAGTTGAAGTCGCGCCCGAACAGGTCGTAGTCGGACACGCGGCCGGCCAGGTTGAGGTACAGCGAATCTGCGATGACCGCGTCCTGCAGCAGCGGCACCGCCAGCTCCATGTACGCTTCCTTGGCCGTGTATCGCCCGGCGATCGGATCCTGCTGGTTGGTGTTGCCGATGCCGAGCACGGTCAACGGATCCGGATCACGCCAACCGCGCTCCCTGCGCACCTCCACGCCCGCGGCGAATCCAACCCAGCCTGCCGGCAGCTCGAAGATCTGCCCGCTGAGATTGGCGGTGAAGCTCTTCTGCTCGTTTCCGCCGGTATCGCGCGAGGTGTACAGGATGTAATCCAGCACGTCACGGCTCAGGTCCCCGTAGCCGAGATAGTCGCCGCAGGGAATCGCTGCGCCGGGCGCGGTACTGCACAGGGACCGGTCCAGCGTCTGGTCGACGCGATCGAGGTTGGCGACATTGTCCGAACCATCCACGCCGGTGTTGCGCCCCCAGTTGAAGGCCACCGACCAGTCCCAGCTGGTGCCGAACTGGCCTTTCAGGCCCGCTACCACCCGGTAGGTGTCGGTCTCCTGGAAGAAGTGGCGGGGACCGGCCTCTTCCAGGCGCCGGCGCTGCAGCAGCAGATCCTGCCCGGTGGGATTGGTCGGGTGATCAGCGGCGATGTTGATCGGCCGGTAGACGCCCAGTCCACCCGAGGTCGCCAGCTGCCTGGACTGGCGGTTGGTGTACATCGCTTCGATGAACGCACGCGTGCTGTCATTCAACTGGCTGTCGCCGAATACGCTCAGGCTGAGCCGCTCGATCGGGTTGACCGCGTTGAGCGTGGGATTGCCGTTGTAGTTGTGCTTGGCCGCCGAATAGGGCTCGTAGAAATCGCCGTCGCCCCCGGGCACCTGGTTGAAGTTGACCCGTCGGCCATCTGCCAGCAGTGCACGACCACCGATGGTGGACGAACTGCCGGAGCAGACCAGCCGGCCATCGGATTCGATCAGGCCGCAGGGCGCGCGCGAGGCCATGTTGACCGCTCCGCTGTCGAAGTAGCTGACCGCAGCCATCAGCGAGCCGCGTTCGCTGCTGACACCCCAGCTGACATCGACCGAGGTTTCCTCGCCGTCGCCCTGGCTGGTCTGGCCATAGCGCACCACCGCTTCGGCACCCTCGAATCCCTGCTTGGTGATGATGTTGACCACGCCAGCCACCGCATCGGCGCCATAGATTGCCGATGCACCGTCCTTGAGCACCTCCACGCGCTCGATCAGTGAGACCGGAATGACATTGAGGTCGACCGAACTGTTGGCGCCGGTGCCGCCATTGACGATGCGCCGGCCGTTGAGCAGGACCAGGGTCCGGTTGATGCCGAGACCGCGCAGATTGACCTGGGTGGTGCCGTAGCCGTTCTCGGCCCAGTACGCATTGCTCTGGCTGCCCGCGAACCCTGCCGAGGCCGGCAGGCGCTGCAGCAGGGTTTCCACCGAGGTGGCGCCGGAACGTTCGATGGCCTCGGCATCGACCACGCTCACCGGGCCGACGCCTGACAGCTGCGCGCGCTTGATGTGGCTGCCGGTCACCTGCACGGTATCCAGCGTGCGTGCCTTCGCATCGGGCGACTGCGCATCCTGCGCGGCGACGGAGTGGACAACGGAGACGCACAGCAGACTGCCGATGGCCGCAGCCATGGCATTGGACTTCAGATACATGTTCTCTCTCCCGCAGGAATACTGTCTCTGGGTGCCCCCGCCACGATTCGGGCAAAGGGACACGACGGCGTCATGTCGACGCGGGGACAGCCGCTCAGGCGATGGGAGGTCGGAATACGCGGGAAAGTTTGCTGGCAGGCAGGATCAGTGCCGGCAGCGCAATGTCCAGCGCGATGCGCGGATGGGCGCTGGGCAGCAGCAGCGATGGCATCGGAGGGTAGAGACTCAACAGGCAGCGGCAGTCGCAGCCGGCCGCATCGACACAGCTGCAGTGATCCTTGTGCACGTCGCCGGCGGCCACCGGCGCCTGATCATGGCGGGTGTGGCCCGACGCCGGTGCCGCGCTGCGCGGTGTTGCCTGGCAGCCCGCAATCGCCCGGCCCGCGGAGCCTGCAGCGTCCCCGCCAGGTAGCGCCATGCGCGTCCCCGCCCACGCTCCGAAGACACCTTCGAAGAGGAGCACGGCCATCAGCAGCAGCGGCAGCCATCGGCGGTAAGGCATGGGACCCCTGAAGACCCTCGGTTATTTGTATATACATACAATCATTAGCGCGGCAGGCAACGGGCTGTCAACCGCCCGCGACGATGCGCGGGCGTCTCGCCATCCCTGCCGGATTCCCCTGCGTCCCACTGCCGCGCCGTACTGCTCCGGTTGCAGGTATTTCACCCGGCGTTGCGGAAGCGCTCATCCCATTGCGGACGCACACCGATTATCCTGCGCTGCAACATGACCCGACGATCCCAGATCGACAACGAGGATGCAAGCGAAGTGCGGGTTCCGGCAACTGCCGGTTTCAGATGCAACTTCCAGCCACTCTCCGCGGGTCATTTCCCTCTACTGCTGACAGGACGCGAATCATGAGCCTTTCTTCCCTCCAACAGGTCCCCGGCGTCGCCGCCCAGGCCCCGGCCGAAACCACCGGCTTCGTGTTCAACCACACCATGCTGCGGGTGAAGGACATCACCGCCTCGCTGGACTTCTACACCCGCGTGCTGGGCTACCGGCTGATCGACAAGCGTGACTTCGCCGAAGCGCAGTTCAGCCTGTATTTCCTGGCCTACGTGCCGTCCGGCGCCGTGGTGCCGGAAGACGATGCCGAGCGCCGCCTGTGGATGGCCGGCCTGCCGGGCGTGCTGGAGCTGACCCACAACCACGGCACTGAAGCCCAGGATGGCCCGGTCTACCACGACGGCAACAGCGATCCGCGCGGCTTCGGCCACATCTGCGTCTCGGTGCCCGAGCTGGAAGCTGCCTGCCAGCGCTTCGAAGATCTGGGCGTGCCGTTCCAGAAGCGCCTGACCGACGGTCGCATGAAGAACATCGCCTTCATCAAGGACCCTGACGGCTACTGGGTGGAAATCATCGCCAACGCCTGATCCGGAAAGGGGCACAATTGCGCTGGCGCCAGGCCATGCCCGGCGGCCTTGCTCCGATATTCATCGCACGGGAAGCAGGCCGCGCTGCGCGCTCGCCGGGCGCGGCCCGGCGCTATCCACACTGTCCCCTTTTCTGTAGAGGTACGCATGGAAACTATGGAACTGCACCGCGGTCGATTGATCGATCACCTGCAGCTGGTGGTGCGCGACCTGCCGGCCAGCCGCCGCTTCTACCAGGCGGTGTTCGACACGATCGGCATTCCGGTTGCCGGCGAAGGGCCGGACTATTTCTGGGCTGACGAGCTGTTCATTTCCACCGCCAGCAGCGAAGCCGCTGCCGGCCAGCTGACCGGACGCCACCACCTGGCATTCCAGGCGCGCGATGCGGCGACCGTCGATGCGTTTCATGCTGCCGCCATCGCCGCTGGCGGCACCGACAACGGCGCACCGGGCGAGCGCCCCTATCATCCGGGCTACTACGGCGCGTTCGTGCTTGACCCGGATGGCAACAACATCGAGGTGGTCTATCACGGCCCGGCGCGCTACAGCGCCGATTCGGTGAAGGTGACGTTCTGATTCCACCGCTGCCGTGAACGAAGAAGCCGGGCAGTGCCCGGCTTCTTTTTTTCTACTGCGCCGGCGTCAATGCGCGGCCATGTAGATGTCCTGCAGCACGGCCTTTTCCAGCTCCAGCTCGCCCAGCAGATTCTTCACGATGTCGCCCAGGCTGAGGATGCCGACCAGGCGCGCGCCATCGGTGACCATCAGATGACGGCGCCGCGAGTACGTCATCAACGACATGGCCTGCTTCAGGGTGGCCTCCGGTGCGATGCCTTCCAGTCCCGTGGATGGCAAGGTGGAAATCACCCGGCGGCCGGCCTGCGGGCCATCGTCAGCCAGGGTACGCACGATGTCTTTCTCGGAGATGATGCCGACCGGCGCATCATCCTTCATCACCACCAGGGCAGCGATCCTGTTCGCGCTCATCTTGTGGGCGGCGGCACCGATGGTGTCTTCCGCATCGATGGTGATGACAGCTTCTTTCTTGGATTGCAGGAGTTCGCGGACGTTCATTCTTGTTTCCTGTTGCAGGTCACTGAAGTCAAAAAAGTGTGCTCTTCCGATTCGCCCCCTCCCCGGGAACAGACCTTTCAGCGCACGTCTGGCGCACCGGTCTGCCCATGGGAAATGCATCGGCAAGGCGAGGTGCTGCAACGCGAACGAGGCGGGTCCGGCAACGCAACCCGTATCTCGGTCGGCTCGATTCTACGACTGCGATCCTCGGTCACTACCGGCATCGATAGGACAGTACGTCGTGGGAACCTGCCGACGATCCAGAGAATGGCACTGCGGCTGAAACCGCCGCTGAACACACGCGGAGCTGCACGTTAAAGATTGATTGCCTGCTGCCGAGCGCGGACAGAACACCCTGCGGGTGTCCCACTTGGCGCTGTGAGCGGCGCAAACGAAAGGGGGCCACGCGGCCCCCTTCACCTGAAGCATCCCATGCAGCCGATGGCGGTTACTCCACCGTCACGCTCTTGGCCAGATTGCGCGGCTTGTCCACGTCGGTGCCACGCGCCAGTGCGGTGTGGTAGGCCAGCAGCTGCACCGGAATGGTATGCACCACCGGACTGAGCACACCCGCGTGGCGCGGCGTACGGATCACATGCACACCTTCGCTTTCGGAGAAGTTGCTGTCCTGGTCGGCGAACACGAACAGCTCGCCTCCCCGCGCGCGGACTTCCTGCATGTTGGACTTCACCTTCTCCAGCAGGCTGTCGTTGGGGGCGATCACCACCACCGGCATGTCCTCGTCCACCAGCGCCAGCGGACCGTGCTTGAGCTCGCCCGCCGGATACGCCTCGGCGTGGATATAGGAGATCTCCTTGAGCTTGAGCGAACCTTCCAGTGCGATCGGATAGTGCAGGCCACGACCCAGGAACAGCGCGTTGGATTTGCGCGCGAAGCGCTCGGCCCAGGCCGCGATCTGCGGCTCCAGGTTCAACGCGTGCTGCACGCTGCCCGGCAGGAAGCGCAGCTGCTCCAGATAGTCGGCCTCCTGTGCGGCATCGACGCGCCCATGCAGCTTGCCCAGCACCACGGTCAGCTGGAACAGCGCGGCCAGCTGGGTAGTGAATGCCTTGGTCGAGGCCACGCCGATCTCGGCACCGGCACGGGTATAGCAGACCAGTTCACTGGCACGCGGAATCGCGCTTTCCGGCACGTTGCAGATCGACAGCGTGTGTCGGTGGCCGAGCGACTTGGCGTACTTCAACGCCTCCATCGTGTCCAGCGTTTCGCCCGACTGGGAGATCGTCACCACCAGGTGCTTCGGGTTCGCATACGCCGCGCGGTACCGGTATTCGCTGGCGATCTCCACGCTGCACGGCAGGCCGGCGATGGACTCGATCCAGTAGCGCGCGGTCAGGCCGGCGTAGTAGCTGGTGCCACACGCCAGGATCTGCACGCCTTCGATGCCCGCCAGCACCGCCTCGGCATTCCTGCCGAACAGCTCGGCCGGGAAGCCACCGGCGTCGATCGCCGCCTCGATGGTGTCACCCAGCGCGCGCGGCTGCTCGTGGATTTCCTTCTGCATGAAATGGCGGTAAGGGCCAAGTTCCAGCGAGGCCAGCGACACGTCGGACAGGTGCACCTCGCGCTGTACCGGATGATCGTGCTCGTCGAAGATGCGCACACCCTCGCGGCGCACCTCGGCCGTGTCGCCCTCCTCCAGGAAGATCACCTTGCGGGTGGCCGAGATCACCGCCGAGACATCGGAGGCAACGAAATTCTCGCCCTCGCCCAGGCCGACCAGCAGCGGGCAGCCCATGCGTGCGCAGACGAAGCGCTCCGGCTCGGCACGGCTGACCACGGCCAGTGCATAGGCGCCGGTGAGTTCCTTCACGGTGCGCTGCAGCGCCACCAGCAGATCGTCACCGCTCTGCAGATGATGATGGATCAGGTGGGCGATCACTTCGGTGTCGGTCTGCGACTCGAAGGTGTAGCCCAGCGCGCGCAGCCGCTCGCGCTGTTCTTCATGGTTCTCGATGATGCCGTTGTGGACCAGGGCCACGCCCTGGCTGATGTGCGGATGCGCATTGGCCTCGGTGACGCCGCCATGGGTGGCCCAACGCGTATGGCCGATACCCAGCTGCGCATTGAACCCCTCGGCGGCGGCGGCCGCGGCCATCTCGGCGACCCGGCCGGTACGGCGGACGCGGTGCACGTCAGGTTGATCGGTCGCGTCGATCACCGCGATGCCTGAAGAATCGTAGCCGCGGTACTCCAGTCGCTTCAGACCTTCGATCAGCACCGGCACCACGTCGCGATCAGCGATCGCTCCCACGATTCCACACATGTCACGCATTTCCTTGAAGACGGTCGCGGCATTCTAGCGTGCGTGTCCGGTTTCCCCCTCCTGTCCGCTTAATGAATGTGTCCGCACAGGTGTCCGCGGACACCCGGACACCGCCACTCGAATTGCAAATCATTGATAAAAAAGGAAATAAAGTTGGCACGCAACGTGCTTGGTATGGATCACCACCGTCAGGCACGAACCCGATGATCCGCGACACTTCCGCCCAGGACCAGATCGTTTCCTCCACCCCGGCCCGCCCGACCGCCGCCGCCTGGCATCGCTACCGTTGGCCGGCACTGGGCAGCATCGCCCTGCTCGCCGGCATCGGCTGGGCCGTGTACGCCTGGGCAAACGCCAGCCGCTCGTTCGACAGCAGCCGGGTGCGCATCGCCGAAGTGCAACGTGGCGACCTGGTGCGTGACATCGCTGCCGACGGCCGTGTGATCGCCGCCAACAGCCCGGTGCTGTATGCGATCTCCGCCGGTACCGTGGACCTGAAGGTCGTGGCCGGCGACGTGGTCAAGAAGGGACAGGAGCTGGCGATCATCGACAGCCCGGAACTGCGCAGCAAGCTGGCCCAGGAACAGGCCACCCTGGCTGGCCTGGAAGCCGAGGCCAGCCGCGCCGCGCTGGACGCAACGCTGGCCCGCGCCAAGTCGCGCAAGGAAACCGATCAGGCCACCATCGAGCGCCAGGCTGCCGATCGCGACCTGCAACGCTACCAGCGCGGCTTCGACGGCGGTGCCGTGCCGCAGATCGACCTGGCCAAGGCCCAGGACAGCCTGAAGAAGGCCGACATCAGCCTTGCCAACGCCACCACCGATGCCCGCCTGCAGAGCCAGGGCGCCGACCTGGATGCACGCAACAAGCGGTTGCTGGCCGATCGCCAGAAGGCGGTGGTGGCCGAAGTGCAGCGCCAGGTCGATGCGCTGACCCTGCGCGCGCCGTTCGATGGCCAGGTGGGCCAGGTACAGGCCACCCAGTCCACCAACCTGGCGGCCAATGCGCCGGTGCTGGGCGTGGTGGACCTGTCCAAGTTCGAAGTCGAGATCAAGGTTCCGGAAAGCTTCGCTCGTGATCTGGCCATCGGCATGCCCGCACAGCTCACCGGCGGCAACGGCCAGCCGTTCCCGGGCGAGATCAGCGCGGTGTCGCCGGAAGTGGTGAACGGCGAGGTCAATGCCCGCGTGCGCTTCGCCGACAAGCAGCCCGAAGGCCTGCGCCAGAGCCAGCGCATGTCGGTCCGGGTGCTGCTGGATACCCGCAAGAACGTGCTGAAGGTCGAGCGCGGCCCGTTCGTCGAACAGGGCAACGGCGTGGCCTACGTGATGGATGGCCGCACGGCGGTGCGCCGTCCGGTGGAACTGGGCGTCAGCAGCCTGGGCGAAGTGGAAATCAAGTCGGGTGTGCAGCCGGGCGACCGTATCGTGGTCTCCGGCAGCGACCTGTTCAAGGACGCCGAACGCGTCTCCGTCAACTGATACATCCTGGAGAGAGGACACCCCATGTACATGCTCGAAATGCGTTCGGTCGCCAAGGTCTTCCGCACTGAACAGGTGGAAACCCATGCACTGCGCTCGCTGGAACTGCAGGTCAAGGAGGGCGAGTTCGTCGCCGTCACCGGTCCCTCCGGCTCCGGCAAGACCACCTTCCTCAACATCGCCGGCCTGCTGGAAACCTTCACCAGCGGCACCTACCTGCTTGATGGCGAGGATGTCAGCCAGCTCGGTGACGATGCGCGCAGCCGCCTGCGCAACCAGAAGATCGGCTTCATCTTCCAGGGCTTCAACCTGATTCCGGACCTGAACCTGTTCGACAACGTCGACGTGCCGCTTCGCTACCGCAAGATGAGTGCCGGCGAGCGCCGTGAGCGCATCGAGAAGGCGCTGACCCAGGTCGGCCTGGGCTCACGCATGAAGCACTACCCGAACGAACTGTCCGGCGGCCAGCAGCAGCGCGCGGCGATTGCCCGTGCCCTCGCCGGCAGCCCGCGCCTGCTGCTGGCCGACGAACCGACCGGCAACCTGGATACGCAGATGGCACGTGGCGTGATGGAGCTGCTGGAGGAAATCAACGCGGCCGGCACCACCATCGTCATGGTCACCCATGATCCGGAACTGGCCGCGCGTGCGCAGCGCAACGTGCACATCGTCGATGGCCAGGTCACCGACCTGGTGCGCGAGCCGGTGCTGGCCACCCCGCGCCGCATCGTCGCCGTCAACGAGTGAGGGCATGCCCATGTTCGCCTACTACGCTCGACTGGCGGTACGCAGCTTCCGCCGCAACAAGGTACTGACCGCGCTGATGGTGGTGGCCATCGCACTGGGCATCGGTGCCTCGATGACCACCCTGACCGTGTTCCATGTCCTGTCCGGCGATCCGATTCCGGAGAAGAGCGACCGCCTGTTCTACGCGCAGCTCGATCCGCGGCCGCGCTCCGGCTACCTGACGGACGAGGAGCCGGAAGGCCAGATGACGCGGTTCGACGCCGAAGCCCTGCTGCGCGAGAAGCGCGCCGTGCACCAGGCGATGATGAGTGGCGGCAGTGCCATCGTCGAGCCGGAGGGCAGCACCCTCAAGCCGTTCTCGGTGGATACGCGCTGGACCTCGGCGGACTTCTTCCCGATGTTCAACGTGCCGATGCAGTACGGCCGCGCCTGGTCTGCCAGCGACGACGATGCACACAGCCGCGTGGTGGTGCTGTCCAAGGCCATCAATGAAAAGCTGTTCCAGGGCGCCAACAGCGTGGGCCGGGAGATCCGCGTGAACAGCCAGTCGCTGCGCGTGATCGGCGTGATGAAGGAATGGAATCCCGAACCGCAGTTCTTCGACCTGACCACCGGTTCCTACGGCAAGGACGAGGACCTGCTGGTGCCGTTCTCCACCGCCATGGATCTGGATTTCGGCAACAACGGCAACATGAACTGCTTCCGCGACGGTGGCCCGGGCGGCGACAGCCACTCGCTCAGTGCGGCCTGCACCTGGATCCAGTACTGGGTCGAGCTGGAGCCGGGCAAGGTCGATGACTACCGTCGCTATCTGGTGAACTACTCCGACCAGCAGCGCGCTGCAGGCCGCTTCGAGCGTCCCGCCAATGTGCGCGTGCGCAGCGTCATGGAGTGGCTGGACTTCAACGGTGCGGTGCCCAGCGACGTGCGCCTGCAGATGTGGCTGGCGCTGGGCTTCCTGGGCGTGTGCCTGGTCAATACGGTCGGTCTGCTGCTGGCCAAATTCCTGCGCCGCAGCGGTGAGATCGGCGTGCGGCGTGCGCTGGGTGCCAGCCGTGGGCAGATCTTCCTGCAATGCCTGGTCGAAGCCGGTGCCATCGGCGTGGTCGGCGGTGTGCTCGGCATCGGCCTGGCCCTGATCGGTCTGGCCGCAGTGCGCAGGCAGCCGGTGGAGTACGCCCAGCTGGCCCATCTGGACGGCAGCATGCTGCTGCTCGCACTCGGCCTGACCCTGCTCGCCAGCCTGGCCGCCGGATTCCTTCCGGCCTGGCGTGCCATGCAGGTCACCCCCGCCATCCAGCTCAAGTCGCAGTAAGCACAAGGACACTGCCATGGATATCCGCCCCATCCTCAGCACGCTGCGCCGGCACAAGACCGCCGCTGCCCTGATCGTGCTGGAAATCGCGCTGACCTGCGCCATCGTCTGCAATGCGTTGTTCCTGGTCAGCCAGCGCGTGGAGAAGATCACCCAGCCCAGCGGCCTGGCCGAGAACGAACTGGTGATCGTCCGTACCAGCGGCATCGGCACCCAGACCAATGCCATGGCGCGTACCCAGGAAGACCTGGCCGCGCTGCGCGCCGTTCCCGGTGCGACCAGCGTGACCAAGGTCAACCAGCTGCCGTTCCGCCCCAGCTCGTCCAATACCAGCATCTCGCGCGAGCGCGACCAGGAACGGCCGACGACCTCGGCGACGCTGTACATGTTCAACGAAGGTGCGTTGTCCACCCTGGGCCTGCAGCTGGTGGCCGGCCGTGACTTCCTGCCCGGCGAGTACATCGACTTCGAGGACGCACGCAAGTCGGCCAGCACCACGCCGGACAAGGCATCGGCAGTGATCCTCAACCAGGCCGTGGCCGAGAAGATGTTTCCGGGCCAGAACCCGCTGGGCAAGACCTTCTACATGGGTCGGCAGGCGCTGCACGTGGTGGGCGTGGTTGCCCACCTCGCGCCGCCGACGGACTGGAACAACAACACCACCCTGTCGATGATCCTGCCGGTGCGCACCGACTTCGCCAGCGGCGGCCCGTACATGCTGCGCACCACGCCCGAACGCCGCGATGAAGTGCTGAAGGGTGCCCTGGCGGCTCTTGAACGCAACGATCCCAACCGCCTGGTGCGCGAGAAGCTCAGCTATGAGGACCAGCGCAACGACTACTTCAAGAACGACCGGGCGATGGTCGGGCTGCTGGTCACCGTATGCATCGCCCTGCTGGTGGTGACGGCGCTGGGCATCGTCGGCCTGGCCAGCTTCTGGGTGCAGCAGCGCAGCAAGCAGATCGGCATCCGCCGTGCGCTCGGTGCCACCCGCGGCCAGGTGCTGCGCTACTTCCAGACCGAGAACTTCCTGCTGGCCTCGCTGGGCATCGTGCTGGGCATGCTGGCGGCCTACGCCATCAATCTGTGGTTGATGAACATGTACGAGCTGCCTCGCATGCCGCTGCTGTACCTGCCGCTGGGTGCGGTGCTGCTGTGGGCACTGGGCCAGATCGCCGTGTTCGGCCCTGCGCGCCGGGCGGCCGCCGTGCCTCCGGCCGTCGCCACGCGGGGGGCCTGACATGCGCGCACCTTTCCTGGCGATGATGCTGATGCTGATGCTGATGCTGCCGCTGCCGGCCCTTGCCGGCAGCAGCAACCAGCAGACCATGAGCTGGCAGGACGACGGCGCCCATGTGGCGCTGGCGTCCTCGGGCGGCCACGTGCGGGTCGATGCGGCGCATCCGGAGGCGCGCTTCGGCGTGCGCCGTGGCGACCGCATCCTGCGCGTGGACGATACCGCCGTGCAGCAGGTCGACCAGCTGACAGCCGCGATGCAGGCCACCGACGCATCCAGCGTACGGCTGCTGCTGCAGCGCGATGGAAAGACGCTGACCGTGCCGGTGTCCCTGGCTGGCTGGCGGCCCCTGCTGTCACCGCCCACCGCACCACCACCGCCGCCGGCTCCGCCGCCGCCACGACGGTGATCCGGCACCGGCTGCAGGGCGGCAGCTTTTAGCTATGCTTGATGGGTGGCGCCGGCTCCTGCCGGCGCCCTGGAACCTACAGCTCTCTCCGGCGCTGCCCATCCCTTTTTCCAGAACCGGTCCATGCCCGCGATCCTCATCATCGACGACAACGCCAGCGTGGGCACCGCGCTGGACGTGCTGTTCTCCCTGCACGACATCGACACGCTGCAGGCACAGAGCCCGGCCGAAGGCCTGGCCCTGCTCGAATCGCAGCCGGTGGACCTGGTGATCCAGGACATGAACTTCAGCGAGGACACCACCTCCGGCGAGGAAGGCGAAGCCCTGTTCGCGCAGATCCGCGCACGCCACCCCGACCTGCCGGTGATCCTGCTGACCGCCTGGACCCATCTGAGCAGCGCGGTGGACCTGGTCAAGGCCGGCGCGGCCGATTACCTGGCCAAGCCCTGGGACGACCGCAAGCTGCTGACCACGGTCAACAACCTGCTGGAACTGTCCGAAGCACGTCGCGAACTGGACCGTCGGCGCGAACGCGAGCAGCGTCAGCGCGCCGCGCTGGAACAGAAGTACGACCTCAGTGGTGCCGTCTTCGCCGATCCCGCCAGTGAACGCGTGATCGCCCTGGCCTGCCAGGTCGCACGCTCCGAACTGCCGGTCCTGATCACCGGACCCAATGGCGCCGGCAAGGAGAAGATCGCGCAGATCATCCAGGCCAATTCGCTGGTGGCAAAGGGACCGTTCGTCACGGTCAACTGTGGTGCGCTGCCGTCCGAGCTGATCGAAGCCGAGCTGTTCGGCGCCGAGGCAGGTGCCTACACCGGTGCCAACAAGGCGCGCGAAGGCAAGTTCGAGGCGGCCGATGGAGGCACCCTGTTCCTGGATGAGATCGGCAACCTGTCGCTGGGCGGGCAGATGAAGCTACTGCGCGTGCTGGAGACCGGTCGCTTCGAGCGCCTGGGCTCCAACCGCGAACGCCAGGTCAAGGTACGCGTGGTCAGCGCCACCAATGCCGACCTGCCGGCGATGATCCGCGACGGCACGTTCCGCGAGGACCTGTACTACCGCCTCAACACCGTGGAGCTGGTGCTGCCGCCGCTGGCCGAGCGGCCCGGCGACATCCTGCCGCTGGCCGAACGCTTCCTGGCGGGCGGCAAGCCGTTGTCCAGCGCCGCCGCTGCCGCGTTGCAACGGCACCCGTGGCCGGGCAACGTGCGCGAACTGCGCAACGTGATCCAGCGCGCCGAGCTGCTGGCCACCGGCAACCGCATCGAAGTGACCGATCTCAACCTGCCACGCGCTCCGGCTGCGCCACGCCCGGCGCCGAGCGCCGGCAACGATCCGGACCGCACGCGCATCGAGGAGGTACTGGCGCGCAATCATGGGGTCATCGCGCAGGCGGCCGCCGAACTCGGTCTCAGCCGCCAGGCACTGTACCGGCGCATGGACCGCCACGGCATTCCGCGCGAATGAAGCGACGCTCGTTCACCTTCCGCCTGTTCCTGCGCCTGCTGCCGGTGCTGGCGCTGGCTGCCGCGCTGCCCTGGCTGCTGGCCTACTGGCTCGACCACGGCTGGGCGGTGGCCATCGTATCCACGGTGATCCTGCTTGCCCTGATGTGGTGGGCGCTGCGCCGCGCCACCGCACCGGTCCGCTCGCTGATGCGTGCGTTGTCCGGCACCACCAGCAGCTACCGCGATGGCGAGTACAACTTCGGCGTTCACTGGGAAGGCAACGACGAACTGGGTGACCTGGTGAAGGCACATCGCGAGCTGGGCGACGTGCTGCGCGAGCAGCGCCAGGGTCTGGTGCAACGCGAACTGCTGCTGGACACGATGGTGCAGAACACGCCCGTGGCGATGCTGCTGATCGCATCAGGCGGTGATGGCATCGCCCGTGTGGTGTTCTCCAACCTGGCTGCGCGCAAGCTGCTGCATGGTGGCTGGAAGCTGGAGGGCCAGCGCCTGGAGGAGGTGCTGGAGCAGGTGCCGGTGGAACTGCGCGACGCCATCGCCCGCGGCGGCGACAGCCTGTTCGCGGTGCAGGCCGAAGGCGAGGACGGCGACGAGGATGACGAGCAGGTCTACCATCTCTCGCGGCGCGCGTTCCATCTCAATGGACGGCCCCATGATCTGCTGCTGGTGCGTCTGCTCACCGCCGAGCTGCGCAGGCAGGAAGTCCAGACCTGGAAGAAGGTGATCCGGGTGATCAGCCACGAGCTGAACAATTCGCTGGCACCGATTGCCTCGCTGGCGCATTCCGGAGGGGAACTGGTCAAGCGTGAGCGGTTCGACCGCCTGCCGGAGATCTTCACCACCATCGAAGATCGCGCCCGCCACCTGGAGGGGTTCATCCGCGGATACGCACGCTTCGCCAAGCTGCCACAGCCCCAGCTGCAGACCGTGCACTGGGCCCCGTTCCTGTCCAGCCTGCGCCAGCAGATTCCGTTCGGCATGGAGCAGGAGCCGGACGAGGAGATGAGCAGCCGCATCGATATCGCGCAGTTCGGGCAGGCACTGCTGAACCTGCTGAAGAACGCGCACGAAGCCTGCGCGGAAGCCGATCCGCCCAACGATGACGTGCAGGTGCAGTTGACCCGCCTGCCCCAGTGGCTGCGTCTGGATGTGCTTGATCGCGGCAAAGGCATGAACGAGCAGGTACTGCAGAATGCGTTGATGCCGTTCTATTCGACCAAGCGCAACGGTACCGGGCTGGGACTGGCGCTGACCCGGGAGATCGTGGAGGCGCACGGTGGACGGGTGTCGCTGCAGAACCGCAGTGAGGGTGGGTTGTGTGTTTCGATCCTGCTGCCGGCGGGGTGAGGTGACGCTCCGGGAAGCGGAAGCGGCCGCTCCACTCGCCGGGCATGACCCGGCGCTGCCCGACATCATTGGCGAAGGCACCCCGGAACGACCTTCAGCCATCCATCGAAGACAGGACACGCCGCATCGCCACCCGTAGATGCATCGGAAACCCCAATGCGGCTTCCTCCGCCATCACGGCCTGCAGCCCGTCACCCCATTCCTCCTGCGCAAGCCCCACGAATCCCTCGCCGGCATAGAACGGCGCATTCCACGGCACGTCTGCCAGCGTCGTCAGCACCGCAGAGCGATAGCCCTGGGTCCTGGCCATTGCCAACGCGTGCCGCAGCAAAGCACGACCATGGCCACGACGCGCATGCGCCGGGTCCACATCCATCTGCAGCACATGGAATTCGCCGCACAGCCCGCCTGCCAGCAGGTAACCGGCGATGCCGCCGCCGTCGGCGTCATCCACCACCCACAGCTGGCCGCGCCGGAGGCCGTCCCGCAGCGCCTGCAGATCCAGGCCGTGGCCGGCGAACACCGGATAGGCTTCGTGGCCCTTCAGCAGTTCGCCGGCACGCTGTTCGATCGCCGGCAGCACGCCGAGCTCGTCGGCATGCGGAACCCGTGGCTCACGATTTCTTGACCGGCCGCTTCCAGCCATCGATGGTTTCCTGCCGTGCGCGTGCCAGCGTCAGCTTGCCGTCCGGCGCGGTGCGGGTGATGACCGAACCGGCGGCGATGGTGGCGCCCTCGCCGATCAGCACCGGCGCCACCAGCGAGCTGTTGGAACCGATGAAGGCATTGTCGCCGATGGTCGTGGTCGACTTGTTCACGCCGTCGTAGTTGCAGGTGATGGTGCCGGCGCCGATGTTCACCTTGCTGCCGATCACCGCATCGCCCAGATAGGTCAGGTGGTTGGCCTTGCTGCCCACGCCGAGGGTCACTTTCTTGGTCTCCACGAAGTTGCCTACGTGGACGCCATCGGCGAGCACGGTGCCCGGGCGCAACCGGGCGAACGGACCGACCGATGCGGCACCTTCGGTGACCACCCCTTCCAGGTCGCAGTGCGCGCGCACTTCGGTGCCCGGCCCGAGCGTCACGTCCTTGAGTCGATTGAACGGGCCGATGGTCACGCCATCTCCCAGCACCACCTTGCCCTCAAGAATGACATCGACATCGATGAGCACATCGCTGCCGACCGTCACGCTGCCGCGGATATCCAGCCGTGACGGGTCCAGCACGCGCGCGCCCTGCGCGCACAGCGCACGTACTGCGCGGCGCTGCCACGCGCGCTCGAGCTGCGCCAGCTGCCAGGGATCGTTCGCCCCTTCTGCTTCCTGCACATCGGCCACCAGTGCCATCTCGGCCGGGGTGAACTCACGGGCTGCAAAGGCAAATACGTCGGTCAGGTAGTACTCGCCCTGCGCGTTGCTGTTGGACAGCTGCGAGAGCCACCGGCGCAGCGCGGTCGATTCGGCGGTGATGATGCCGGTATTGATCGTGCGCACGCGCAGCTGGTCATCGCTGGCGTCCTTCTGTTCGACGATGGCGCCGACCCGGCCCTCGGCGTCGCGCAGCACGCGGCCATAACCGGTCGGGTCATCGACATCGGCCACAAGCACGGCCAGCCGGCCCGGCTGCGCCAGCAGGTCGCGCAGCGTCTGCGCGCGGATCAACGGCACATCGCCGTACAGCACCAGCACCTGCGCGGCGTCGGGCACCTGCGGCATCGCCTGCGCGACCGCGTGGCCGGTCCCCAGCTGCTGTGCCTGCTCGGCCCATTGCAGGTCGGTCTGGTCGGCGAAGTGGCGCCGCACTGCCTCGCCACCATGGCCATACACCACGTGGATCGCAGCGGGGTCCAGCTCGCGGGCGGCAGCGATGACATGCGCGAGCATCGGCTGCCCGGCGATCGGCTGCAGCACCTTCGGCAGCACCGACTTCATGCGCTTGCCGGCACCTGCGGCCAGGATGATCACGTGCAGGGGTTGGGTCATGGGGGGAATCCGTGGTTCGATGACACCGATTCTAGAGCGTGGCCCGTTAACATGGATGCCCCTCCTTCTTCAGCATGCCGATGAGCCTCATCCGCCAGGGAAGCACCTACCTCGTCATCGGGCTCGTGCAGCTGCTGGTCGACTGGGTGGTCTTCGTGGCGGCCACCGCACTGGGGTTGCCGGTTGCACCGGCCAACGTCACGGGCCGGCTGGCGGGGATGCTGCTGGGCTTCTGGCTCAACGGTCGCTACACGTTCGCCGAGCCGGGCACGCACAAGCTGGGCTGGAAGCGCTTTGCGCGCTTCTGCGCGCTGTGGCTGCTGCTGACGGCGGCCAGCACGCTGCTGGTCAGCCTGGTCGACCAGGCTCTGGGCCTGCGCTACGCGTGGCTGGCCAAGCCGCTGGTCGAGGGCGGACTGGCGGCGGTGTCGTTCCTGCTGATGCGCCACGTGGTCTACCGCTGACCGGCGGTGATGGCGCACAAACAAAAACGCCGGCACGAGGCCGGCGTTCCTGTGGGTGTGGCGAGCCTCAGTGCTTGAGGTTCTTGCGCAGGCGCTCCAGCGCCTGCAACTGGACCACGGCCTCGGCCAGCTTCTGCTGGGCTTCGGCCACTTCCATGGCTTCACCACGGTTGGCCAGGATGCGCTCGGCTTCTTCCTTGGCCTTGCGGACCGAGGCTTCGTCGATGTCCTGCGCGCGGATCGCGGTGTCGGCCAGCACGGTCACCACCTGCGGCTGAACCTCCAGGATGCCGCCGGAAATGGCGAAATCCAGCTGCTCGCCGTTCGGCGTGGTCACCACCACCTTGCCCGGCTTCAGGCGGGTGATCAGCGGTGCGTGCTTGGGCGCGATGCCCAGTTCGCCCAGCTCACCGGTGGCCACGACCAGGGTCGCTTCGCCACGGAAGATTTCCTGCTCGGCGCTGACGATGTCGCAACGGATCGTGCTCATGCAAATCTCTTCGCTGTTCGCGGTGGCGCGATGCCACCGTGGAGGTCCACCGGCCCGGGCGGCTGCCCGGCGCCGGCGTCAGGTCGGGCAGGATCGCTCCCGCCCCTCCCGGATCAGGCCTTCTCGGCCATCTTCTTGGCCTTCTCGACCGCTTCTTCGATGCCGCCGACCATGTAGAACGCCTGCTCCGGCAGGTGGTCGTACTCGCCATCGACGATGGCCTTGAAGCCACGGATGGTGTCCTTCAGCGGCACGTACTTGCCCGGCGAACCGGTGAACACTTCGGCCACGTGGAACGGCTGGCTGAAGAAGCGCTCGATCTTGCGGGCGCGCGACACGGCCTGCTTGTCTTCTTCGGACAGTTCGTCCATGCCCAGGATGGCGATGATGTCCTTCAGTTCCTTGTACTTCTGCAGGGTCTGCTGGACGCGCTGGGCGGTGTCGTAGTGCTCGTGGCCGATGACCAGCGGGTCCATCTGGCGGCTGGTGGAGTCCAGCGGATCGACGGCCGGGTAGATACCCAGCGAGGCGATCGAACGCGACAGGGTCACGGTCGAGTCCAGGTGGGCGAAGGTGGTCGCCGGCGACGGGTCGGTCAGGTCGTCCGCGGGAACGTAGACGGCCTGGATCGAGGTGATCGAACCGTTCTTGGTCGAGGTGATGCGCTCCTGCAGGACGCCCATTTCCTCGGCCAGGGTCGGCTGGTAACCCACGGCGGACGGCATACGACCCAGCAGTGCCGACACTTCGGTACCGGCCAGGGTGTAGCGGTAGATGTTGTCGACGAACAGCAGCACGTCCTTGCCCTTGCCGTTCTCGTCCTTCTCGTCGCGGAAGTACTCGGCCATGGTCAGGCCGGTCAGCGCGACGCGCAGGCGGTTGCCCGGCGGCTCGTTCATCTGGCCGTACACCATCGCCACCTTGTCGAGGACGTTGGAGTCCTTCATTTCGTGGTAGAAGTCGTTGCCCTCACGGGTACGCTCACCCACGCCGGCGAACACGGACAGACCGCTGTGCGCCTTGGCGATGTTGTTGATCAGTTCCATCATGTTGACGGTCTTGCCGACGCCGGCGCCGCCGAACAGGCCGACCTTGCCGCCCTTGGCGAACGGGCACATCAGGTCGATGACCTTGATGCCGGTTTCCAGCAGCTCGGTGGCCGGGGACTGGTCTTCGTACGACGGTGCCGCACGGTGGATTTCCCAGTTGTCGCTGGCAGCGACCGGGCCGGCTTCGTCGATCGGACGGCCCAGCACGTCCATGATGCGGCCCAGGGTGCCGGCGCCGACCGGCACCGAGATGCCACGACCGGTGTTGGTGGCGACCAGGTTGCGCTTCAGGCCATCGGTGGAACCGAGGGCGATGGTACGCACCACGCCGTCGCCCAGCTGCTGCTGGACTTCAAGGGTGATTTCGGTGTTGTCGACCTTCAGTGCGTCGTACACCTTCGGCACCGACTCACGCGGGAATTCGACGTCGACGACCGCGCCGATGATCTGAACGATCTTGCCCTGACTCATTGCTGCATCCTCTAAATGTGTGCTTTGAACGAACGCGGTCAGACTGCTGCCGCGCCGCCGACGATTTCGGAGATTTCCTGGGTGATCGCTGCCTGGCGCGCCTTGTTGTAGACGAGCTGCAGCGTACCGATCAGCTTGTTGGCGTTGTCGCTCGCCGCCTTCATCGCGACCATGCGTGCGGCATGTTCGGAGGCGACGTTTTCCAGCAATGCCTGGTACACCAGCGACTCGATGTAACGCGTCATCACGTGCTCGAGCACGGTCGCGGCATCGGGTTCGTACAGGTAATCCCAGTCGTGGTGCGCGACCTGCTTCTCGGCCGCCGGCAGCGGCAGCAGCTGATCGAAGCTGGCCTTCTGCGTCATGGTGTTCACGAAGCGGTTGTAGACCAGGTACACGCGGTCGACCTTGCCTTCAGTGAAGGCGTCGAGCATGACCTTGATCACACCGATCAGCGATTCCAGCTTCGGCACGTCGCCGATGTGGGTCACGCTGCCGACCATATTGACCTTGACGCGGCGGAAGAAGGTCGATGCCTTCTGGCCGATGGTCACCAGATCCACTTCCGCACCCTTGTCCTGCCATGCCTTGGCTTCGCCCAGCATCTTGCGGAACAGGTTGTTGTTCAGGCCGCCGGCCAGGCCGCGATCGGAGGAGATCACGATGAAACCGACCCGCTTGACCTGCTCGCGCTCGACCAGGAACGGATGCTGGTAATCGGTGCTGGCCTGCGCCAGGTGGCCGATCACCTGCTTCATCGCCTGCGCGTACGGACGCGAGGTCTTCATCCGATCCTGCGCCTTGCGGATCTTGGAGGCCGAGACCATCTCCAGGGCGCGCGTCACCTTGCGGGTGTTCTGCACGCTCTTGATCTTGGTTTTGATTTCGCGTCCGCTTGCCATCTCTTGTTTCCCGTGGCGCGGGGCTGATGCCCCGCGTTGTTCAACGGTGGAACGGGGCCAGGCCCCGTTCCCCATGCGCTGTTACCAGCTGCCGGTGGTCTTGAAGTCGGCGATGCCCTTCTTGAAGGCACCTTCGATATCGTTGTCCCAGCCGCCGGTGGCGTTGACCTTGTTGATCAGCTCGCCCTGGGTGTTGGCGAAGTGGGCGTGCAGGCCCTCTTCGAACGCCAGCAGCTTGTTGACCGGCACGTCGTCGAGGTAACCCTCGTTGACGGCGTAGATCGACAGCGCCTGGTTGGCGATCGACATCGGCGCGTACTGCTTCTGCTTCATCAGCTCGGTGACGCGCTGGCCACGTTCCAGCTGCTTGCGGGTGGCTTCGTCCAGATCCGAAGCGAACTGCGCGAACGCAGCCAGCTCACGGTACTGGGCCAGCGAGATGCGGATGCCGCCCGACAGCTTCTTGATGATCTTGGTCTGCGCCGAACCACCGACGCGCGACACCGAGATACCGGCGTTCACGGCCGGGCGGATGCCGGCGTTGAACAGGTCGGTTTCCAGGAAGATCTGGCCGTCGGTGATCGAGATCACGTTGGTCGGAACGAAGGCGGACACGTCGCCGGCCTGGGTTTCGATGATCGGCAGCGCGGTCAGCGAACCGGTTTTGCCGGTGACCTTGCCTTCGGTGAACTTCTCGACGTACTCCTCGGACACGCGGGCAGCGCGTTCCAGCAGGCGCGAGTGCAGGTAGAACACGTCGCCCGGGTAGGCTTCACGGCCCGGCGGGCGCTTCAGCAGCAGCGAGATCTGGCGGTAGGCAACGGCCTGCTTGGACAGATCGTCGTACACGATCAGCGCGTCTTCGCCGCGGTCCATGAAGTACTCGCCCATGGTGCAGCCCGAGTAGGCGCTGATGTACTGCATCGCAGCCGATTCGGACGCGGTGGCGGCCACGACGATGGTGTGGGCCAGGGCGCCGTTTTCTTCCAGCTTGCGCACGATGTTGGCGATGGTCGATGCCTTCTGGCCGATCGCAACGTACACGCACTTGATGCCGGTGCCCTTCTGGTTGATCACCGCGTCGATCGCCATGGCGGTCTTGCCGGTCTGGCGGTCACCGATGATCAGCTCGCGCTGGCCACGGCCGATCGGGATCATCGAGTCGACCGACTTGTAACCGGTCTGCACCGGCTGGTCGACCGACTTGCGCCAGATCACGCCCGGAGCAACACGCTCCACCGGAGCGGTCACGTCGGTGCCCAGCGGGCCCTTGCCGTCGATCGGCTCGCCGAGCGCGTTGACGACGCGGCCCAGCAGTTCCGGACCGACCGGCACTTCCAGGATGCGGCCGGTGGTCTTGGCGACGTCGCCTTCGCGCAGGTGCTCGTAGTCACCCAGGACCACGGCGCCGACCGAGTCGCGCTCCAGGTTCAGGGCCAGGGCGAAGGTGTTGTTCGGCAGTTCGATCATTTCGCCCTGCATCACGTCGGCCAGACCGAAGATGCGCACGATGCCGTCGGACACGCTGGTCACGGTGCCTTCGTTGCGCGATTCCGCGGCCAGCTTGACCTTCTCGATGCGGTTCTTGATCAGTTCGCTGATTTCGGAGGGGTTGAGCGTGGTTGCCATCGTCAAGTCCTAGTGCCGGCAGCGGGGCCGGACGTTAAATGAATTCAGTTAGCGAGCGCGGTCTGCAGGCGGGCCAGCTTGCCCTTCAGCGAACCATCGATGACCACGTCGCCGGCGTCGATCACGGCGCCGCCGATCAGCGAGGCATCGACCGCGGTGGTCACATCGACCTCGCGGTTGAAGCGCTTGCGCAGCGCGACCTTGATCGCGTCCAGCTCGCCGGCCGACAGTTCGGCGGCCGAGGTCACGGTGGCCTTGACCACGTGCTCGGATTCGGCGCGCAGGGCGTCGAACATGCCGGAGATCTCCGGCAGCAGCGGCAGACGATGCGATTCGGCCAGGATGGCCAGGAAGCGCGAGAAGCTTTCGCCGTGGGTCGCCGGCGCCAGCAGGGCGACAGCGTCGTCACGACCGAGCTCCGGGTTGGCGAGCAGGGCCGCCACGCGCGGGTCGGCGGCGACGTGGGCGGAGAACGCCAGGGCGTCCGACCACGGCGCGAACGCGCCTTCGTCGCGCGCGGTCGCGAACGCGGCGCGGGCGTACGGGCGGGCAAGCGTGAGGGCCTGGCTCATCCTTAGATCTCCGAGGCCAGCTCGTCGAGCAGCGCCTTGTGGGCGTTGGCGTCGATTTCGCGCTTGAGCAGCTTTTCGGCACCGGTCACGGCCAGCGCGGACACCTGCTTGCGCAGATCTTCACGGGCACGGTTGGCGGCGGCGTCGATCTCAGCCTGGGCCAGTTCCTTCTGGCGGGTGGCTTCGGTGATCGCTTCGGTACGGGCTGCGTCGACGATCTGGTTGGCGCGCGCGTGGGCCTGGTCGATGATCTCGTTGGCCTTGGTGCGGGCTTCCTTCAGCGCTTCGTTGACCTTCTCCTGCGCCTGGGCCAGATCTTTCTGGCTGCGGTCGGCAGCAGCGAGGCCTTCAGCAATCTTCTGCTGGCGCTCTTCGATCGCGTTCATCAGCGGCGGCCAGATCTTGGTCGCGATGATCCAGATCAGACCAGCGAAGGCGAGCGCCTGCGCAAGAAGGGTGAAATTGATATTCATGGTTAGCTCGATCGCTGGTTTCGGGGTGGACGCGCCGCCGGGGCGGCGCATCCGGCCTTCATCCGAAACCGGGTGCATCAGCACCCGGTCGTCTCAAACCGCTGTATCAGCCGGCCAGAGCCTTGGTGACGGCACCGGCGAAGGCGGCCGACAGCGGGTTGGCGAAGGCCAGCAGCAGGCCGACGGCGACCGAGATGATGAACGCGGCGTCGATCAGGCCGGCGGTGATGAACATGCGGACCTGCAGGACCGGGATCAGTTCCGGCTGGCGGGCGGCCGACTCCAGGAACTTACCAGCCATGATGGCCAGACCCAGACCGGCGCCCAGCGCGGCCAGGCCGATCATGATGCCGACGGCGAGGGCGGTGGAGCTCTGAATCTGCGCGAAGTTGGTCAGGACGGCGAAGTACATGGTTATCTCCAGGAACTTAAGTTGCTAAGGGTGATGAAACGGATGAAGGTTGAAACGCGTTGAAGCTTGAAACTCAGTGAGCGTCTTCCGACAGGCTCAGGTACACGATCGACAGCATCATGAAGATGAAGGCCTGCAGCGGGATCACCAGCAGGTGGAACAGCATCCAGCCGAGGCCGAACGCACCACCGGCAATGGCGCCGAAGAAACCGGCACCACCCAGCACCCAGATCAGCAGGAACACGATTTCGCCGCCGAACATGTTGCCGAACAGTCGCATCGCCAGGGAGATCGGCTTGCTCAGCCACTCGACGATGTTGAGGATCAGGTTGAACGGCATCATCCACTTGCCGAACGGAGCCGTCAGGAACTCCTTGATGAAGCCGCCCAGTCCCTTGGACTTCAGCGCGAAGAACAGCATCAGGAAGAACACGCTGATGGCCATGCCCAGGGTGGCATTGACGTCGGCGGTCGGCACCGGCTTCCAGTAATGGATGCCCGCCAGCTCCAGCGGCTTGGCGATGAAGTCGGCCGGGATCATCTTGATGAGGTTCATCATCAGGATCCAGAAGAAGATCGTGATGGCGATCGGCGTGACCAGCTTGCTCTTGCCGTGGTAGGTGTCCTTGGCCTGGCGGTCGACGAACTCCAGGCAGATCTCCACGAAGGCCTGCCACTTGCCCGGCACGCCAGCCGTGGCCTTGCGGGTGCCCAGCCAGAAGGCGACCACGATCACCAGGCCCATCAGGACCGCGGTGAGGAAGGTATCGACGTGGATATGCCAGAACATCCCGTCGCCGTTGCCGACCGGTGCGGTCAGGTTCTGCAGGTGATGCTGGATGTAGCTGGTAGGGGTTAGAGCCTCGCCCGCCATGTGTCCGGAACCTTAGTTAATTGAATTCTGTCAACGCCTGGCCATCGCCAGGACCTGGAACATCAAGCCGACGGCGATACCGGCCAACAGCGCCAATGCAGGCAGCTTGAAGACCAGGAACCCCACCAGCAGGACGCCGAAAACGACTACCCACTTCGCCACGATCGCAATGATCAGCCGTGCCATTGCCGACCCCGCAGCCAGGGCACCCCCGCCCAGCGCCATCCGTGCCGCGACCCAGCCACCGGCCGAGATCGCCACGCCGGATGCCAGGGCACCGAGCGCGTACTTCGGCCCTACCAGCAGGAAGGCCAGGGCCAGGACAGCCACTGCGGCCAGCGGGTAGACCGCGGCGCGCAGCATCAGTCGCCGACCCGCTTCAACGGAGTTCAGCACAGGACGTCCCGCGTGGTTGCAAGTGGAGGGCTGAGGCGGCTACAGCAGGGGGGCCTCATCGAGCCGCCAAATTATAGCAATGGGACAATTTGCGAGACAACCGCTGCCTGTTCATCCCGGAAGGGCGCAAGTTGCGGTAACGGTTACATTTTTGCGTGCCGCCCAAGGGACAATGACGTCCACATGATGCTGCGGTGCAGCGTATTGAACTTTGGTCGCACGCCTGGGAACTTTCCGCGACCTTGCCGGTCCGACCTTCCGACCTGCCTGCAGCAACCTCGTCGACGCTTCGCCCCGCAGGTCCACGATGGCCCCGAAGCCCGGCTCCGGGGCCATCCTTTTTCATGGTCGTGACAGCGCTGAACCGTGCACACGCCATCGACCATACGTTCACGCATGGTGGACGAGCGCGTCCTGCACAGTGGGCTTCATTCTGATGAACCACTGCAAGGACTCTTTCGATGCGCTCCGTCCCCACCCTGCTCGCCCTCTCCCTGCTTGCCGCCGGCGCATCGTTCGCCAGCGCCGCCCATGCCGCCGAAGGCGATGACCGTTTCGCCCTGCGCCTGGGTGCGATGAACATCGATTCGGACAACACGCTGCGCGGCAACACCACTGTCGCCGGCCAGGACGTCGGTTTCTCGGAAGATTTCAAGCTCGGCGGCAAGGAATGGGAACCGCGGGTAGACGGCATGTTCCGCCTCAGCGACCGCCAGCGCTTCCTGTTCAACTACTTCAAGTACGACAAGGACCGCCGCGAGACGCTGGGCCAGGACATCTCCTTCGGCGGCGTCAACGTGCCGGCTGACAGCTTCGTCAAGGCCGAGCTGAAGTACCAGGTGGCCAGCCTGGTCTACGACTACTCCGTTGTCGACACCGACACCTTCGATCTGGGCCTGCAGCTGGGTGCGGAGTACGCCAAGGTCAGCACCAAGGGCTATGCGGACCTGGGCACCGTGTATGAAGGCCAGTTCCTGGACGAGAAGACCGACGGTGTGGCACCGGTGGTCGGTGCACGCCTGAGCTTCACCCCGTCCGAGAAGTGGATGATCACCCTGCAGGGTCAGTACCTCAACACCCGCTGGGGCAGCTTCGACGACTACAAGGGTGACCTGAGCCGCGCCAATGCCATCGTCGATTACCGCCTGACCAAGAACTTCGGCCTGTTCGCCGGCTACGACTGGTTCAAGCTGGATGCGGACAAGAAGGGCAGCGACGGCACCATCGGTCTGAAGCAGGAATTCAAGGGCCCGGTGGCCGGCGTCAGCTTCGTGTTCTGATTCCTGCCCCTTCCATCGCACTCTCTCCTGGCGCGGCCTCCGGAACATCGGGGGCCGCGTTTTTTTGTGCTGCTTTGTCCTGCCGGGGTAAAGCGGCATGGTCGAGCGCTGGAGGGAGAGGGGGCTGCATGCGAATGTCCCCCGGCGCCGGCCTGCGGCCGTCACCTCCTCCTTTACTTCGCACGCAGCCCCCTCTCCCTCCGCGTGTCAGGCCTCCACGCGTCTGTTGAACTGGCTCTGCGGCTGCACCCTCCGCAAGCCGAGCCGCTGCGTGAGTGGCAGGCGTTTGGACACAGTAAAGGAGGAGGCGACCGCCGCAGGCGGACGACGGGGGACATGTGTCGAAATGCCTGCCGCCTGTGCAGCGGCCCGGACGCTCGCGATTACACATGCAGCAATCGCTGGATCGCGGGCGCGCAGGAGTGAGAGGAGGCTGCATGCGAATGTCCCCCGGCACCGGCCTGCGGCCGTCACCTCCTCCTTTACTTCGCACGCAGCCCCCTCTCCCTCCGCGTGTCAGGCCTCCACGCGTCTGTTGAACTGGCTCTGCGGCTGCACCCTCCGCAAGCCGAGCCGCTGCGTGAGTGGCAGGCGTTTGGACACAGTAAAGGAGGAGGCGACCGCCGCAGGCGGACGACGGGGGACATGTGTCCAAATGCCTGCCGCCTGCGCAGAGGCCCGGAAGCTCGCGATCACATAGGCCGCACTCGCAGGATCGCTGGCGCGCAGGAGGGAAAGGAGGCTGCATGCGAATGTCCCCCGGCGCCGGCCTGCGGCCGTCACCTCCTCCTTTACTTCGCACGCAGCCCCCTCTCCCTCCGCGTGTCAGGCCTCCACGCGTCTGTTGAACTGGCTCTGCTGGAGCGTCCGCACGCCGAGCCGCTGCGTGGGTGGCAGGCGTTTGGACACAGTAAAGGAGGAGGCGACCGCCGCAGGCTGGCGACGGGGGACATGTGTCCAAATGCCTGCCACCCGCGCAGCGGCCCGGAAGCTCGCGACCACAGTCACCGAAGCCACAGAAGCCACCAACAAAAAACCCGGCTTTCGCCGGGCTTTCCGTTTCACCGGGCATGGCCCGGCGCAAGCGCCTTACTTCTTCTTCGGCATGTACAGATCGGTGATCGTGCCGTCGTAGATTTCCGAAGCCATCGCCACCGATTCACTCAGCGTCGGATGGGCATGGATGGTGTGGCCGATGTCTTCAGCTTCCGCGCCCATCTCGATCGCCAGACCGATCTCGGCCAGCAGGTCACCGGCATGCACACCGACGATCGCGCCACCGATGATGCGGTGGGTCTCTTCGTCGAAGATCAGCTTGGTGAAGCCCTCGGTGCGACCGATGCCGATCGCGCGGCCACTGGCCGCCCACGGGAACTTGGCCACGCCGACCTTCAGGCCCTTGGCCTTGGCCTCGGTCTCGGTCACGCCCACCCAGGCGATCTCCGGATTGGTGTAGGCCACCGACGGAATCACGCGGGCCACCCACTCCTTCTTGTGGCCGGCCGCCACCTCAGCCGCCAGCTTGCCCTCGTGCGTGGCCTTGTGGGCCAGCATCGGGTTGCCGACGATGTCACCAATGGCGAAGATGTGCGGCACGTTGGTACGCATCTGCCGGTCAACCGGGATGAAGCCACGCTCGGTGACCTGCACGCCAGCCTTCTCGGCATCGATCTTCTTGCCATTCGGCGAACGACCCACGGCGACCAGCACGCGGTCGAAGGTCCCCTGCGCCAGCGCCGGCGACTGCCCTTCCTCGGCCGCCTCGAAGGTCACGGTGATGCCCTTGGCATCGGCGGTGACGCCCGACGCCTTGGTCTTCAGGTGAACGTCGATGCCCTGCTTCTTCAGGCGGTCGGCCAGCGGCTTGACCAGGTCCTTGTCGGCGCCCGGCATCAGCTGGTCCATGAATTCGACCACGGTAACCTTGCTGCCCAGCGCACCGTACACGGTCGCCATTTCCAGGCCGATGATGCCGCCACCGACAACCAGCAGCGAACCCGGCACTTCGGCCAGCTCCAGCGCGTCGGTGGAATCCATCACACGCTTGTCGCCCCACGGGAAGTTAGGCAGCTTCACCGCCTGCGAACCGGCGGCGATGATGCACTTCTGGAAGCGCAGCAGCTGCGTGCTGCCGTCAGCGGCGGTGATCTCCAGCTCGTTGGCCGACAGGAACCGACCGACACCCTGCACGTTGCGCACCTTGCGCTGCTTGGCCATGCCAGCCAGACCCTTGGTCAGCTGGTTGACGACCTTTTCCTTGTACTGGCGCAGCTTGTCCAGCGTGATCGTCGGCTTGCCGAACTCCACGCCGAAATCGCCGGCATGGGCGACTTCATCGATGACCGCCGCCGCATGCAGCAGTGCCTTGGACGGAATGCAGCCGACGTTGAGGCAGACGCCGCCGAGGCTGGCGTAGCGCTCGACCAGTACCGTATCCAGGCCGACATCGGCTGCGCGGAACGCGGCGGTGTAGCCGCCCGGGCCGGAGCCCAGCACGACCATCTCGCATTCGATGTCGGCCGGCTTGCCGCTGGCCAGTGCCGGCTTCGGTGCGGCCGGTTCGGCCGGGGCACGATGCGACGGGGTCACCGGCGGCTTGCTGGCCGGGGCGGCGGCCGCAGGCGCAGGTGCGGCTGCCTTGGCCGGGGCCTCGGCGGCTCCTTCGGTGTCCAGCAGGACCACCACGGCCCCCTCGGACAGCGTATCGCCGAGCTTGACCTTCAGTTCCTTGACCACACCGGCGGCCGAGGACGGCACTTCCAGCGTGGCCTTGTCCGATTCCAGGGTCACCAGGCCCTGGTCCTTCTTCACCGTATCGCCGACGGCGACCAACACTTCGATCACCGGCACATCGCTGTAATCGCCGATGTCGGGAACCTTGACTTCAATCGTGGCCATGGTGGTTTTCCTCATGCCCGGCCGGGGTGGCCGGCGGGCTGTCACTGCGTTTCGTCAGGCGGCCGCGCCAAGGGCGACGGCCACACGGTGGGGGCGAAGCGGGTGCCTTACAGCAGCACGCGACGCATGTCGGCCAGTACCTGCGACAGGTACGTGGTGAAGCGTGCGGCCAGGGCGCCATCGATGACGCGGTGGTCGTAGCTCAGCGACAGCGGCAGCAGCAGCTTCGGTGCGAATTCCTTGCCATTCCAGACCGGCTGGATGGAGGACTTGGACACGCCCAGGATGGCCACTTCCGGCGCATTGACGATCGGGGTGAACGCGGTGCCACCGATCCCGCCCAGCGAGCTGATCGAGAAGCAGCCGCCACTCATGTCGGCCGGGCCCAGCTTGCCGTCGCGCGCCTTCTTGGCCAGCTCGCCGGTTTCCTGCGCGATCTGCACCACGCCCTTCTTGTCGACGTCGCGGATCACCGGCACGACCAGGCCGTTCGGCGTATCGGCGGCGAACCCGATGTTGAAGTACTTCTTCAGGGTCAGGTTCTCGCCGCTGGCGTCCAGCGAGGCGTTGAACTCCGGGAACTTCTTCAGCGCTGCGGCGCTGGCCTTGATCAGGAAGGCGAGCATGGTCAGCTTGATGCCGGCCTTCTCGTTCTCCTTGTTCAGTGCCACGCGCAGTGCTTCCAGATCGGTGATGTCGGCCTGGTCGAACTGGGTGACGTGCGGAATCATCGCCCAGTTGCGGGCCAGGTTCGCGCCGGAGATCTTCTTGATGCGCGACAGCGGCTGCACTTCGGTCTCGCCGAACTTGCCGAAATCGACCTTCGGCCACGGCAGCAGGTTCAGCCCACCGCCTGCGGCGGCAGCGGTGCCGCCCGCGGCCGGAACGCCACCACTGAGCGCGGCCTTGACGAATTTCTGCACGTCACCCTTGGTGATGCGCCCGCCCTTCTCGGTACCGCTGATCTGCAGCAGGTCCACGCCCAGCTCGCGGGCGAACACGCGCACCGCCGGGGTGGCATACGGCACCTTGGCCGGCAGCACGCCATCGGCGTTGAACTGTACGGGCGGGCTGGACGGAGCGCCGGCCGACGCGATCTCACGAGCCGCCAGCTTGTCCGGCTGGGCGGGCACAGCGACCGGCTCGACCTGGGTGGCGGTCTCGGCAGCGGCCGGGGCCGCCGCAGCCGCTTCGCGGGTCGGCGCCGGCGCAGCAGCACCCTCGGCTTCGATGATGGCCACCACATTGCCCTGCGACAGGGTGTCCCCCACCTTGACCTTCAGTTCCTTGACCACACCGGCCACCGAGGACGGCACTTCCATGGTCGCCTTGTCGCTTTCCAGCGTGACCAGGCCCTGATCCTTCTTGACGGTGTCGCCCACGGCGACCAGCACTTCGATGACCGGGATGTCGGTGTAATCGCCGATGTCCGGCACCCGGGCTTCAACCGCACCGCCACCGGCAGCCGGGGCGGCCGGCGCGGCAGCCGCCGGGGCCGGGGCGCTCTGGGTGGCCGCCGCCGGGGCAGCGGCCTTGGCCGGGGCCGGGGCCGGGGCCGGAGCGGCCGGAGCGGCCGGCGCTGCGGCCTCGTCTGCCGCCACTTCGATCAGCGCCACGACCTTGCCCTCGGACAGGGTGTCACCCACCTTGACCTTGATCTCCTTGACCACACCGGCCACCGAAGACGGCACTTCCATGGTCGCCTTGTCGCTTTCCAGCGTCACCAGGCCCTGGTCCTTCCTGACCGTATCGCCAACGGCGACAAGCACCTCGATTACCGGGATATCGCTGTAGTCACCGATATCGGGGACAAGTGCTTCCTTGATTTCGGCCATGGGGATAACTCCGGCAATCTGGTGTAGGGAAACGTCTATTGTGCGGCCAGCGGGGGCCAGCGCCAACCGTTACAGGTGTTTTCAGTACGCACGCAGCCGGGACACGCTGTTGCCCATGGGGCGCAGGCACCTCCAGTGGGTAGCGTATTGTCCGCACGATGTCCGCTTCATGTCGCCAGTGCATCGGCCACCGGCTGCCAGGCCTGACGCAGGCGCTGCAGCGACCAGGCCGCATTGGCCGGGCTGGTCGAGGGCAGCGCCAGCACACGCGGTGGCGCCCCCAGGACAGGCAGCACCCAGCGCTGGAATGCCTGCATCGACGCAGCACCATTGCAGCCGATCAGCTGCAGCTCAGGCAGCAGGGCGATCAGTTCCGGCAGCGCGTTGGCCACTTCCGTGCCACGCACGATGTCCGCATCCAGGCTGCCCCGGCGCTCGCATCGGCCGATCACATCCCACACCCCGACACCGGCGGCGTTCAGCGCGCGCATGCGTTGCGGATAGGGCAAACCGGCGTCAAAGCCGCAGATATCGGACATGAGCGGCCAGAAACGATTGCGTGGATGCGCGTAGTACTGGCCAGCGTGCAGCGACGCAGCACCCGGCATCGAACCAAGCAGCAACACGCGCGATCGCGTGTTCACCTGCGCGGGCAGGCCGGTGCAGAGCGTTGGCGCGCTCACGGTTTGTGCAACTGCATGAACATTCCTCCAGAGCAAAAACCCCATGAAAACAGGCTTTTCGAACTCATCGCTGAACAGAGCGAACTATTTTTTAACGCGCGTCGGATTCGATTCATGTTGAGGCGACTACGGTGTGCTCGCCCCGCAACCGGGGGCCCAAAAACAAGAAACATTAGGAGATACCCCCATGCGCTCCATCCGTATCCTGAGTCTCGCCCTGCTGACCTCCGCCGCCTTCGCGCCGGCCGCTTTCGCCCAGGACAGCAGCACCACCGACACCGCCTCGGGCAAGCATTTTGCCGTGGTTGGCGGCGTCACGCTGCTGCAGCCGAAGAATGATCCGATCACCGGCGTCAAGAAGCTCGATGGCGGCCCGGCGCCGACCGTCAGCTTCAGCTACTACGTCAACGACAACTGGGCCGTTGAGCTGTGGGGCGCTGCCGACAAGTTCGATCACCGCGTCAAGGGTCCGGGCAACACCCGCCTGGGCAGCGTCGAGCAGCAGCCGGTCGCACTGAGCGGCCAGTACCACTTCGGCCAGGCCGACAACGTGTTCCGTCCGTTCGTGGGCGTGGGCTACTTCCAGTCGGCCTTCAGCAACGAATCGCTGGCTGACGGCAGCAGCTCCGACATCCGCCTGAAGGATGCCAAGGGCGTGATCGGCACCGTCGGCGTCGACATGAACATCAACTCCACCTGGTTCGCCCGTGCTGATGCCCGCTACATGCGCGCCCGCCCGGACGTGAAGGTGGGTGGCGAGAAGATCGGCGAAGCCAAGCTGGATCCGTGGACTGTCGGCGTGGGTATCGGCGCCCGCTTCTAAGCACCGCCTGCTTCACTGTCTGTACGCGACGGGCCCTTCGGGGCCCGTCGTCGTTTCCGTCACCCGCGTTCTGTGTAGAGTCGGGCCGTGCTCGACTGCTTTTCTCCGGACGTCGAGCAGGGCTTGACTCTGCAAAGGACGGAAGGCCGGTGATCGTGATGGACAACGTCGACCTGCTGGTGATCGGAGGTGGCATCAACGGCGCCGGCATCGCGCGCGATGCCGCAGGCCGCGGCCTGCGCGTGCTGCTCTGCGAGCAGCACGATCTTGCGTCACATACCTCCAGCGCCAGCAGCAAGCTGGTCCATGGCGGGCTGCGCTACCTGGAACAGGGCGAGTTCGGCCTGGTGCGCAAGGCGCTCGGCGAACGCGATGTGCTCCGCAGGCAGGCGCCCTGCCTGGTCCGGCCGCTGCGCTTCGTGCTGCCCTGGGAACCCCACCTGCGGCCACGCTGGATGCTGCGGCTCGGCCTGTGGCTGTATGACCACCTCGGCCATCGCGGCGCAGCGTTTCCGGCTTCGCGCGCACTGCACCTGCCACACGACCCGTTGGGCACGTGGCTGTCGCCATCGTTGCACCAGGCCTTCAGCTATGCCGACGCGCAGGTGGACGATGCACGCCTGGTCCTGCTCAACGCGCTGGATGCCGCGCAACGCGGTGCCCGTGTGCAGGTCCGCAGCCGCTGCGTCGAACTGCACGGCGAGCAGGGCCACTGGCGGGCGGTACTGGTCGATGCAGCGGGACAGCAGCAGACGGTGCATGCACATGCCGTGGCCAACGCGGCCGGTCCCTGGGCCGGAGGCCTGCTGCAACGCATGCAGGCGCGCAGCGGCACACCGGCCCTGCGCCTGGTGCAGGGCAGCCACATCGTGCTGCGCCGGCCCTGGCCCGATGACAGCGCCTGCCTGCTGCAGCAGCCCGACGGACGGGTCGTATTCCTGCTGCCCTTCACCCACGACCACCTGCTGGTGGGTACCACCGACACCGACTATCAGGGCGATCCGGCGCGCTGCCACGTGCTGCCTTCGGAAGTGACATACCTGTGCGAGGCAGCCAACCGCTATCTGCGCCAGCCGATCACGGCGACGGAGGTGGTCTGGCAGTTTGCCGGCGTGCGCCCGCTGCTGGCCGACCCGGATCCGCGCGCGGCACGACTCAGCCGCGACTATCGCCTGCAGTTGCAGGTGCAGGGCGCGCCCGCCGTGCACGTGCTGGGGGGGAAGCTGACCACCTACCGCGTTCTGGCCGAAGAAGCGCTGGATCTGCTGCGGCCCCACCTGCCGCAGATGGGGCCGGCATGGACGGCAGCCGGGACGCCGCTGCCGGGCAGCGACTGGGGCGATGCCGTGCAGGCACGCTCTCACCTGCGGACACTCGCACCGTGGTTGCCTGAGGACACTACGCGGCGCTGGGCCGAGGCCTATGGCAGCCGCAGCACCGAGCTGCTGCACGGGGTGCAGGGCATGGACGATCTCGGCGAACACTTCGGCGGTGGGCTGCACGCCCATGAGGTCGTGTTCCTGCGCGATCACGAATGGGCGCATACCGCCGAGGACATACTGTGGCGGCGGAGCAAGCTGGGACTGCGGCTGGACACCGCACAGGTGGCACGCCTGCAGGACTGGTTGGAGGAACAGCAGCACCAGGCCATGCCCGGCCGATCGCGGTGACACCCGGCATGGCCCGTCGCTGCCGATGCAGTAGGATTTCCCCATCGCTACCGGAGACGCCGCATGACGCCCCGCTACGTGCTGGCCATCGATCAGGGCACCACCAGTTCGCGCGCGATCCTGTTCGATCACGCCGGCGACATCGTCGGCAGCGCGCAACGTGAGTTCGCCCAGATTTTCCCGCAGCCCGGTTGGGTGGAACATGACCCGCGCGAGATCCTCACCAGCGTCTACGCCACGCTGACCGAGCTGCTCAGCCGCGAACAGATCGACCCGCGCCACATCGCCGCACTGGGCATCACCAACCAGCGCGAGACCACCGTGGTCTGGGAACGCGCCACGGGCCAGCCGATCCACAACGCCATCGTCTGGCAGTCCCGGCAAAGCCAGGCCATCTGCGAGCGGTTGCGCTCGCAGGGGCACGAAGCGCTGATCCGTGAACGCACCGGCCTGCTGATCGATGCCTACTTCTCGGCCACCAAGGTGCGCTGGATCCTCGATCACGTGGAAGGCGCACAACAGCGCGCGGAGCGTGGCGAACTGCTGTTCGGCACCATCGACAGCTGGCTGGTCTGGAATCTCAGTGGCGGCCAGGCACACGTGACGGACTACAGCAACGCCGCACGCACGCTGCTGTTCAACATCCACACCCTGGACTGGGACGACGAGCTGCTCGCGCTGCTGGACATTCCGCGCGCCATGCTGCCGCAGGTGCGTGACTCCAGCGCGGTGTACGCGCACACCCGGCCGCAGTTCTTCTTCGACCACCCGATTCCGATCGCCGGTATCGCTGGCGACCAGCAGGCCGCGCTGTTCGGCCAGGCCTGCTTCCAGCCGGGCATGGTGAAGAACACCTACGGCACCGGCTGCTTCATGCTGATGCACACCGGAACGCAGGCCGTGCGTTCGCACAACGGCCTGCTGACCACCATCGCCTGGGGCCTGGGCGGGCGCGTGGAGTACGCACTGGAGGGGTCGATCTTCATCGCCGGCTCGGTGGTGCAGTGGCTGCGCGACGGCCTGCGCATGATCGATCGGGCCAGCGACAGCCAGGCGCTGGCCGCGAAGGTCGGCGACAGCGCTGGCGTCTATCTGGTGCCGGCGTTCGTGGGCCTGGGTGCGCCTTACTGGCGCAGCGACGTGCGTGGAGCGATGTTCGGCCTGACCCGGGGCACCAGCAGGTCGCACTTCGTGCGTGCAGCATTGGAAGCAATGGCTTACCAGACCCGCGATGTACTCGATGCCATGCAGTCCGATGCAGGTATCGGCCTGAGCGAGCTGCGTGCCGACGGCGGCGCGATCGGCAACGACTTCCTTGCCAGCTTCCAGGCCGATATTCTGGGCGTTCCGCTGCTGCGGCCACGGCTGACCGAGACCACGGCGCTGGGCGCGGCCTACCTGGCCGGGCTGGCGGTGGGATTCTGGGAAAGCCGCGAACAGATCGCCGCGCAATGGGGACTGGACCGCCGTTTCGAGCCGCAGATGCCGGCAGCACGGCGCGAGACGCTGTATGCCGGGTGGCAGCAGGCGGTCGCCGCCACCCTGGCCTTCCACGTCGATTGAGGGCGGTAGCGCCGGGCCATGCCCGGCGAATCAATCCCCAATCCGCCGGGCATGGACCGGCGCTACCCCAACATCAGAACGCCGGCAGCACGGCACCCTTGTACTTGGTCTCGATGAACGCCTTCACCTGTGCGCTGGTGAGCGCCTTGGCCAGCTTCTGCACGCGCGCATCATCCTTGTTGTCGGGCCGGGCCACCAGGAAGTTCACGTACGGCGAGTCCTTGCTCTCGATCGCCAGCGCATCCCGGGTCGGGTTCAGACCCGCATCCAATGCATAGTTGGTGTTGATCAGGGCCAGGTCCACCTGATCCAGTACGCGGGGCAGCATCGCCGAATCCAGCTCGCGGAACTTCAGCTGCTTCGGATTGGAGACGATGTCGCGCTGGGTTGCCAGCGCATTGGTCGGATCCTTCAGCTCGATCACACCGGCCTTGTGCAGCAGGATCAGCGCCCGGCTGTTGTTGCTCGGATCGTTCGGGATGACCACATCCGCGCCTTCGCGCAGTTCGGCCAGCGACTTGATCTTGCGCGAGTATGCGCCGAACGGCTCGATGTGCACGCCGATCACCGTCACCAGATCGGTCTTGCGGTCGCGGTTGTAGGCGTCCAGGTACGGCTCGGTCTGGAAGTAGTTCACGTCCACCTGCTTCTGCACCAGCTGGTCGTTGGGCTGCACGTAGTCGTTGAACACGCGCACGTCCAGTTCCACGCCTTCCTGCTTGAGGATCGGCTTGACCACCTCGAGGATTTCGGCGTGCGGCACGGCCGTGGCGGCCACCACCAGCTTCTGCGAAGGCTCGCCGGACTTGCCGCAGGCGGTCAGGACCAGCGCAGCGGCGAGCAGGGGCAGCAACAGGGTCTTCTTCATGGGCGGAATGATTCTCGGGGGGAGGTCAGGATCTATCGTAGTTGCTCAGGGCCAGCTCGAGCAGCGCCTTGGCCTGCTCGCGCAGCATCGTCGGTTCGACGATCTCGGCATCCGAGCCGTAATGCAGCACATCCATCAGCAGTTCGCGTGACACGCTGTAAGGCACTTTCAGTTCATAGCGGCCGTCGGCCAGGAAACGGCCCTGCTGCTTGGAATGCCAGTGCTCATCGGCGACCCAGCGCGCAGCCTTGGCGCTGAACAGGATGGTGGCCCAGCCCTTCGGCGCACCGGAGAAAATGCCGTAGCTGGCACCCAGCTGCTCGTCCAGTTCGCTGTCGGCCACGTCACGGGCCGTGTGGTCGATCACCCGCGCCTTGTGGATCCGGTCCACCGCGAAGCTGCGGAGGGCCTCGCGGTCGTGGTCCCACGCATCGAGGTACCAGTTGTCGCGGTAGTGGGTCAGGCGCTGCGGCGAAACAGTGCGCTTGGTCGGTTCGTCGGTGGAACGGGCGCGGTACTCGAAGCCCAGCTGGCGCCGCTCGAGCACGGCCGAAGCCACGCTGCGGAAGCTGCCTTCGTCGAATTTGCGGCCACGATGCGGAATGACCCGCACCCGGTCCACCGGCCAGCTGGAAACCCCCGCCTGGGCGGCCAGCAGGCTTTCGATGCGCTGCTGCAGCGGTGCCAGCACCGAAGACAGCACGCCCCCGCCGGTACGGGCCAGCAGGTGCTGCGATGCCAGCAGGGCATGCAGCTCCTCCGAGCTGAGCCAGAGGCCGGGCAGTTCGAAGCGGTCGCTTTCGTCGGCGTGATAGCGGAAGCCGGCCTCACCATCGCCCTCGATCGGCGCCATCAGCGCGTCGCGCAGGAACGCCAGGTCGCGGTAGACGGTGGCACGGGAACAACCGAGCTTGTCCTGCAGGGTCGCCACCGTCACCGGATAGCGCGCGGACTTGAGCAGACGATGCAGGGCGGTGATGCGTTCGTATCGGTCCATGCCCCCGATTATGTCCGAGTCGCGGGTCTTGTGTGGGGGGTTTGGGCTATCGTGGGCGCCCCGCCCTCTGCGAAAGCCCTCCCATGCGCCGGTTGCCCGCCCTGCCCCTGCTGGCCTGCCTGCTGCTGGCTGCCTGTGGTCGCCCCCCAGCGCCGTCCGGCGGCGACGCGGTCGTTCCGCAGGCCGACCCGGCGCAGGCGGTACTGGCCGCCAGCCAACGGTTCGCCGCCCTGCGCAGCTTCCACGCGGAACTGGAAGTGCTGGGTACGCCACAGCCGGTCCGCAGTGCGATGGACTTCGTGGCCCCGGACCGATTCCGGGTACAGACCGCGGCCGGTGCACAGACCATCATCGGTGACACGATGTTCCTGCAGGCCGACGGGGCCATCCGCCAGGTGCCGACGCCGCCCGGTCTGCTCGAGCAATGGCGGACGCCGCTGCCGGCCGACGTCGCGCCCGCGGCGCTGCAGGCCGAGGATCTGGGCAGCCAGACGCTGGACGGGGTCCAGACCCGGCGCTACCGGCTGCGTGGCGCCGGCCCCGGCGAGCGCCTGGAGTACTGGGTGGATGGGCAGGGCCTGCCACGCCAGATCGTGCGCAGCGGCAGCAGCAACGGCAAGGTGTTCCAGCTGCGCCTGCGCTATTCGCGCTTCAACGACCCCTCCCTCCGCATCGAGCTGCCCTGAATGGGGAGCGGTGACAACGCCTGCTGAAGCGGCCAGCGCCATGGGGCGGACGGCCATCACGCTTCCAGTATCATCACGGGTTGTTAACCGCTTCGGAGAAGCCTCGATGTCCCTGCGCGTGTCCCTGCTGATTCCCCTGCTGCTCTGCGCCCCGCTGGCGTACGCGCAGGATGCATCCGAACTGGCGGCGATGTCCTCGCCCTGGAGCGGCAGCGGCGGCGAGCTCGGCTTCGCCTCGGCACGCGGCAACAGCAGCACCGAGAGCTTCAACGGCCGCCTGCGCCTGCGCTACACCGACGGTGACTGGGTGCACAGCATGGACCTGTTCGGCCTGCGTTCCAGCTCCAAGGTGACCGAGACCAACGACGACGGCACCACCACCCGCCGCAACAACACCACCGCCAACCGCTACACCGGCAGCGCCGGCAGCGCGCTGCAGCTGGGCGAGCACCGCCAGCTGACCGCCACGGTGCGTACCGAGCGCGATGACTTCGCCACCTACGACCGCCAGAGCTCGTTCGGTCTGGGTTACGGCACCCGTCTGTGGAGTACCGAGCGCTTCTATTTCGATGCCCAGGTCGGCCCCGGTGTGCGCCGCACCCACAGCACCGAGGATGATCGCACCCGTACCGGGCTGATCGGTCGTGGCCTGTTCGACATGAAGTACTCGCTTACCGAGAACACCGATCTGGTCAACACGCTGCTGGTCGAATCGGGGTCGTACAACACCTTCGGCCAGAACGATTTCGGCCTGTCGGTGAGCATGAATGAACACCTGGCCTTGAAGGCCGGCTGGCAGGCCCGCTACAACAGCGACGTCGCGGTGGACAAGCGCAAGACCGATACGCTGACCACCATGAACGTGGTCTACAAGTTCAAATAAGCGAAACGGGCGCCTGGCGCCCGTTTTCGTTTCTGCTCCGCAGCGCCTGGCCGAGGGAATCGGCCGGGTCAGGCGTTCAGCAGCTCACCCGCCCCGCCATCGAGCAGCCTCTGCGCCACGCGCTGGCCCAGCGCGTCCGGGTCGCTGGCCGGGCCCACGCCTTCGGCGCGCACCGCACGGCCATCGCTGGCGCTGCCAACCAGCCCCTGCAGGTGCAGGTCCTGCCCCTGCCACTGCGCGATCGCCGCCACCGGCACATGGCAGCTGCCATGCAGCGCGCGGTTCATTGCCCGCTCCGCTTCCACGCAGGCGCGTGTCGCGGCGTCATCGAGCGCAGCGAACAAGGCCATCAGCGGCGCATTGCTGCCGTCGCACTCCACGGCCACGGCGCCCTGCGCCGGCGCCGGCAGCCAGTGCGGCGGCTGCAGGCGCAGCACGATCCGATCGCCCAGTCCCAGGCGCTCCAGCCCGGCGACGGCCAGCACGATGGCGTCGTAGCCCCCGTTGTCGAGCTTGGCCAGGCGCGTATTGACGTTGCCACGCAGGTCCAGCAGTTCCAGGTCCGGGCGCAGCGCACGCAGCTGGGCCTGGCGGCGCAGCGAGGACGTGCCGACGCGCGCGCCGATGGGCAACGCATCAAGCGAGGCATAGAGGTTGGAGACGAAGCCGTCGGCCGGGTCATGACGGGGCAGCATGGCCGGCAGCACGAACGGCGCATCCAGTTCCATCGGCACATCCTTCAGCGAATGCACGGCGCAGTCGGCGTCGCCGCGCAGGATGGCCAGCTCCAGTTCCTTCAGGAACAGGCCCTTGCCACCGATGGCGGCCAGCGAGCGGTCGAGCACTTCATCGCCGCGCGTGCTCATCGGGACCAGCTCCACGTGCAGGCCGGGATGGGCCTGGCGGAGGCGGTCGGCGACGTGTTCGCTCTGCCAGAGGGCGAGCGGGCTCTTGCGGGTGGCGATGCGGACGGTTTCCATCCGGTCATTATCGCGCCTTCGGCGCGGATACGGCCAACGGCGGAGCCCCTCGTGGCTGGCTGGGGACAAGGCTGAAGCAACAGCCGTGCTTGGCCGGGCGGGATGGGCTGCGCAGGGGCCGCTGCAAGCACGTCCATGTAAGCTCGGTCGCCGCATCCATGCGGCTCACGCCCCTGCGCAACCCACCCCGCCCGGCCTCTGACAGTTTCCGTGTGCGCCAGCCACGGAAGATCAAAAGAAAGAAGCAGAAGCAACAGCCAGCGGCTCTCGGGGTCAGATCCCTTTTCCTGCGGAAAAGGGATCTGACCCCTCTCTCCCACCCGATAACCCGTTGCCGTCCGTCACCGGGAAATTCGCGAGGGTGAGTCGGGATGGGC
>NZ_JAOCKC010000025.1:0-44447 GCF_029844625.1 Stenotrophomonas sp. GD03680
CCAACCCACGAGGGGCTGCGCCGTTGGCCGGAACTCACACCAGCGCGCGCAGCACCAGCGCCAGGATCGCCGGCAGCGCCTGGATCATGAAGATCCGGCGGCTCACGCTGTACGCGCCATAGCACCCCGCCACGACCACGCAGGCCAGCGAGAACGTCACCAGCACCGGCTGTGCCATCACCAGCCCCGCCACGATGCCGGCCGCCAGGAAGCCGTTGTACAGCCCCTGGTTGGCTGCCAGCACCTGTGTGGTCTGCGCCTTCTCCGGCGTGTTGCGGAACGTTTTCAGCCCCAGTGGCCGCGTCCACAGGAACATCTCCAGCACCAGGAAGTAGACGTGCAGCAGGGCGACCAGCAGAGTCAGGGCGAGTGCGATCCAGTACATGGGCGGTTCCTTGAACAGGGATGGAGAATGGGGTCAGATCCCTTTCCTGCCGGAAAAGGATCCGACCCCGGAAAATCAGCGGTCGCGGGGCAGCTTCTTCTCTTCGCGCAGCACGCCGAACGCGGCCAGCGTCATGAACGCGGCCACCGCAACGCCTCCGATGAACACCACGTGCGAACCGAACAATGCCAGTCCCTTGTGCACCCAGGTGAAGCTCAGGTCGGCCCCACGATAGACCACCGTGTCGATGGCCGCACCGGCCTTGTAGCGCCATTGCCGGTCGACACGGGTATAGATCGTCTCGCGTGCCGGCTTGGCCAGGGCGAACTCGCTGGCCCGGGTCATCACCTGCACCACCGCCACCATCAGCGGCATCGGCGACGCCGCCAGCACCGAGAAGCCGATCAGGATCGCGAAGCCGGGAATCAACAGCGCCGGAGCGATGCCGTGGCGCGACAGCAGCCAGCGGGTCAGGCCCAGCTGCATCAGCAGGGCCAGCGCGTTCACCGCCAGATCGATGCGCGAGAAAAATGCGGTGCTCGCCGCAGGGTCGGTGAACGACGCGCGCACGATGCTGGCCTGCTGGTTGTACAGCAGCGTTCCCACGCCGACGCCGAACACCACCATGATGGCCAGCCAGCGCAGCAGGGGCTCGCGCGCGATCAGCTTCAGGCCATCAAGCACGCTGCCGCCCATCGGCTGCTCGCCGGAGACCAGTTGCTGCTCGCGTTCACGCAGCACCGCCCAGTGCCGCAGGCGCCAGATGCACAGCAGGCACACGATCAGGAAGCCGGCCGAGACCAGCATCAGGTTGGCGATACCCACCCGCTGCACCAGCGCACTGGTGATGATCGGGCCGAGGAACGCGCCGAGCGTGCCGGCCGCGCCGATGTAGCCGTAGTACGCACGGGCCTGCACGTTGGAGAACACATCCGCCATGAAGCTCCAGAACACGGCGACGGCGAACAGGTTGAACACCATGACCCAGAAGAAGAAGGCCATGCCCCGCCCCGGCACGCCACTGTCGAACAGTGCGTAGAAGCCCAGCAGGGTCGCGATGAAGAAGCCATACACGGCCGGCAGGAATACCCGCCGCGGAAAGCGGCTGACCAGCCAGCCATAGACCGGCTGCAGCACCAGCATGATCACGAACACGCAGGAAAACAGGAACTGCAGGACGAAATCCTTCAGTGCGATGCCGTGGCTGGCGAACCAGGCGATCAGCACCGGCGGGAACACCGTCTCCAGGTCGGCCGAGGCCGCCATCGCCTCGCGTACCGGTCGCAGCACGTAGTAGCCGCTCAGCAGGCAGAAGAAGTAGAGGAACGACCACCACAGTGCCGGGGACTCGCGCAGCGCTGCCAGCAGCCCGCGCAACGGCCTCCCGTCCTGCACCGAACTCATGCGGCGCCCCACGCCAGCAGGCAGCGGTTGGACAGCGGCATGGCAGGCTCCGGGGGGCGGCAAAGCGCGTACGTTAGCCAATGCACTGCAACATCGCCAGCGCGGCACGCAGGTGGCACCGCAGGGGACTCGCACGGGCGACCGCCGACACGTTCGGATACACAATCCGGCAGCGTCAAAATTCCAACTTTTTCAACGAGATGCGCATTCATCTTCGCTTTGTTTGTGCACAGGCGAAAAGCGGCGCTAGAATCGCCATCAGCAGTCGCGCACGGGTCCAACCGATGAAAAAGAACAGCCTGCGTCGTCCGATCCGTTCGGCGGCCACCGGTTTGCTGGGCATGCTGATGCCCGTTGCCTTGTCCACCACCGCGCAGACCCCGCCGGCCTTGCCGCCGATGCCGGCCAACATCGAGACCGCGGCCGCGCCGGCCGTCGCTCATACCCAGCCGGCCGCTTACCGTACCGGCCTGATGCCGCAGGTGCAGCCACCCGCCCCCGGCTTCAACGTTGCCAACATCGAATCGATGGCGCAGCAGCTCACCTATGGCGAGCGCGTGCCGGGCATGGCGGTGGCGATCGTGCAGGGTGGACGCGTGCTGAGTGCGCGCGGTTACGGCGTCACCGACGTCAACAATCCGCTGCCGGTCGATGCCCATACCGTGTTCCGGCTGGCCTCGCTGTCCAAGGCCTTCGCCGGCACCATGGCCGGCCTGCTGGTCAATGACGGAACGCTGCGCTGGGACAGCAAGGTCACCGACTATGTGCCCGGCTTCCGCCTCAACTCGCCGGAAGCCACCGAGCGTCTGACCGTCGCCGACGTGCTCAGCCACCGCGTCGGCCTGCCCTACAACGCCTACGACCGTGACATCGAAGGCAACGCCGAGTACTACGCACTGACCCAGAAGCTGGCCAACACCAGCCTCAAGTGCCTGCCAGGCGACTGCTACGCCTACCAGAACGTGGCCTTCAGCCTGATCGGCGACGTCGTCTACGCCGCCTCCGGCAGCTTCTACGAGCAGGCGGTCGAGCGCCGCATCTTCAAGCCGCTGGGCATGAACGATGCCAGCCTCGGCCTGGCCGGCATCCAGGCCAGTTCGCGGTGGGCACGTCCGCATGTGCGCAGCCGTAATGGCTGGGTGTCGCTGACGCCGAAACCGACCTACTACCGGGTCGCGCCGGCGGCCGGCGTCAACGCCAGTGCCAGCGACATGGCACAGTGGCTGCTGGCCCACACCGGTCATCGCCCCGACGTGCTGCCGGCACCGCTGCTGGCCACCCTGCATTCGAGCCTGATCAACACGCCGGGCGAAATGCGGTCGGGCTGGCGCCGCGAGCGTCTGCATTCGGCCGGCTACGCGCTCGGCTGGCGCACCTTCGATTACGCCGGTCATGACGTGGTGTTCCACGCCGGCGCCGTGCAGGGCTACCGTGGCCTTGTCGCTCTGGTCCCGGAGCGTGATCTCGGCATCGCGATCATGTGGAACGGCGAAAGTGGCCTGCCCAGCGGCCTGCTGCCGACCGTGCTCGACTCCGCGCTTGGCCTTCCCTCGCAACGCTGGCTGGACGTGGATACCGACTTCGGCAGCGACAACCTGATGGCCGAGGGCGCAAGCCCGGCGCAGCAGGACAAGCGCAAGGGCAAGGGTGCATCCAGCAACCGCGCGGTCGCCTCGCCGCGCTGAACCGGCACTCCCTGGCATCACCGGAAGGGCGGCCCATCGGTCGCCCTTTTTTCTTGCGGGCTGCAGGCAGGGGATAAAAAAACCCCCTCCTCGCTGGGCAGCCGAGGAAGGGGTTTCAGGGTACGGCTATCGGGAAGTACTTAGATCAGCGGCGCCGGAGTTGCCGGCAGAGCGACCGGAGCGGCCTTCTTCTTGCGGGCGGCCGGCTTGCGCTTGGCGACCTTCTTCGCTGCCTTCTTCGGGGCAGCCTTCTTGGTCGCCTTCTTGGCCGCCTTCTTCGCAACCTTCTTTACGGCCTTCTTGGTCGCCTTCTTGGCGACCTTCTTGGCCGGCTTGCGGGCAGTGGTCTTCTTGGCGGCCTTCTTTGCAGTCTTCTTCGCTGCCTTCTTGGCGACCTTCTTCACTGCCTTCTTCGCGGTCTTCTTCGCCGGCTTCTTGGCTACCTTCTTTGCCGCCTTCTTCACTGCCTTCTTCGCAGTGGTCTTCTTGGCGACCTTCTTCGCAGCCTTCTTCACCGCCTTCTTGGCGGTCGCCTTCTTTGCGACCTTCTTCACTGCCTTCTTGGCAGCGGCCTTCTTAGCGACCTTCTTCACCGCCTTCTTGGCGGCGGGCTTTTTCTTCGCAGCTTTCTTGGTTGCCATGGGATGGCTCCTCGTCAGTGATAGGGAGTTGAAACGCCCAGGTGGATCAAACCCGCGGATGCTGCGTGCGGGGACCGCCGGCGCGTCAGGCGCGCCGTTACGGATGCGGCAATGCCTGCCTCGATCGGCGGAGCAGGCATCGGAACGGGAGTTGCCTTGCATTTCTCCGGGGGAAGCGGGGCCATGTCCACCGTCTTGGGGATCGCGGTGGCTTTCGAGGGGCTGCTTCGCATCGGACGATTGATTCTGCGCACTCGGTTGGGCAGGCAAGGTCTGCTGAGGCGAAACCTAATCACGCTTTTTTTTACTGTCAACAACCCCCGCGAAAAATTTTCACATTGGCGCCGTCCCGGACACCGTCTCCAGCGTCCTCGTTTCGCTTCCGCAGACACCGCTGGCGTGCGCAACACGACCGCCACGCGCGCCACTGCGTGCGTGCGCGCTCAAGAAAAAACACTTGAAATAAGCACTCTGCGTAGATGCGTGCCATTCCTGCGCCACCTCGCGCGCGCACCCGGGCTACGTATCGCAGCGGCCTGCCGCGCCACCACAACGGGGCCGCAACGAGGCAGGAAAAGTTTTCACATTCGAACGCGCCGGCGCGGGGTGGAAACGCGGATTTGCGCAAAACTGCGCGCGTCCGAAGACACCCTTCCGAAGCGCCTGATGCCGCGTCGTGGGTGTGCAGCGAACCGGGCGTCATGAGTCCGGCGCGGTCGCCGGAACGAAAACGGCCACCCGAAGGTGGCCGTTTTCAAACCAGGAAACAACGACTCAGTGGTCGTCGTTCTCCAGGACTTCGGCGTAAGCGTCCGGGTCCAGCAGCTCGTTGATCTCTTCGGCGTTGGACAGTTCGACCACGAACATCCAGCCCTCGCCGTAGGCATCTTCGTTGATGGTTTCCGGCTTGTCGGACAGCGCCGAGTTGACCTCGACGACCTTGCCGCTGATCGGGCTGTAGACGTCCGAGGCCGCCTTCACCGACTCGACGACAGCGATCTGCTCACCAGCCTTGGCGTCGGCGCCGACCTCCGGCAGTTCGACGTAGACCAGGTCACCCAGCAGGCCCTGGGCGTGGTCGGAAATACCGACGGTAACGCGGCCATTGCCTTCGACACGGGCCCACTCGTGGGACTTGAGGAACTTGAGGTCGCCGGGGATCTCGCTCATGGGACTGCTCCAGGATTTGCAGGGGGTGGAAAAAACGGGGCTAGTGTAACCAACCGGCCGCCACTGCTGTCAGTGACGTCCGGCACGTTCGGATCAGGCGTCGGCGAGCACGCCGGGCTGGGCCTGGCCTTCGCGCACGAAGGGGAACTTGACCACGCGCACCGGCACCTGCCGGCCACGGATATCGACCGTGACCTGGCCGAGGTCACCTGCCGGCACGCGGGCAAAGGCGATGCCCTTGGCCAGCGTCGGCGAGAAGGTGCCGGACAGGATTTCGCCCTGGCCGCCGGCCGTGGTGACTACCTGGCCGTGGCGCAGGACACCCTTCTCGTCCATCACCAGGCCGATCATCTGCCGCGCATTGCCGGCGGCCTTCTGCGCTTCCAGCACGTCGCGACCGATGAAGTCACGGCCTTCGTCCAGCGACACCGTCCAGGCCAGTGCGGCTTCGTACGGGCTGATGGCTTCGTCCATGTCCTGGCCGTACAGATTCATGCCGGCCTCCAGGCGCAGGGTGTCGCGGGCACCGAGGCCCGCCGGCTTCACGCCTGCAGACAGCAGGCGGTTCCAGAACCCGACCACGGCCTCCTGCGGCAGCAGGATCTCGAAACCGTCCTCACCGGTGTAACCGGTACGGGCAACGAACAGTTCGACGCCCTCATCGGACCGCACCTGCAGCGCGGCGAAGCGGCCGAGCTTGCCCAGCGCCTCGCGGTCGGCGGCGCCGACCAGACCAATGACGAGCTCGCGCGCCTGCGGCCCCTGTACGGCGAGGATGGCCAGGTCAGGACGCTGTTCAACGGACACGTTGAACGGAGCGGCCTGCGTACGCAGCCAGGCCAGATCCTTCTCGCGGGTGGAGGCGTTGACCACCATGCGGAAGAAGTCCTCGCCCAGGTAATAGACGATGAGGTCATCGATGACGCCGCCTTCGGCATTGAGCATGCACGAGTACAGCGCCTTGCCCGGCACCTTCAGCTTGTCGATGGAATTGGCCAGCAGGCGGCGCAGGAACGGCTTGACCTGCTCGCCGCGCAGGTCCACCACGGTCATGTGGCTGACGTCGAACACGCCGGCCTCGCGACGCACCAGATGGTGCTCGTCCAGCTGCGAGCCGTAGTGGATGGGCATGTCCCAACCCCCGAAATCGACCATCTTGGCGCCGAGGGCGCGGTGGGTATCGTTGAGCAGCGTCTTCTGGGTCATGACCGTTCCGGCAGCAGAGGAAACAAGAACCCCCATTATCCCAGATCGATCGCCCACGGGCGTGCCGCACCGCAGCGGTTCCCGCACGTACCGCCCGCAGGCTCAGCTGGCCGCTTCAACCACCAGCGTGCTGCCCTGCACCGCGACCACCCGCACCCGTGCCCCGGCCGGCAGTTCCGGACCGCTGACCTGCCAGTACGCATCGTCGATGCTGACCCGACCCTGCCCGTCCGTGATGCCCTGCTGCAATGGCACCACCCGACCGATCAGCTGCTCGGCGCGGCGGTTCAGCAACGGCTTGTCGCTGGCGCGTGCCCGCGACCTGCCCCAGCGCCGGTAGCACTGGATCGAAAGCACGCTCAGCACGACGAAGGCGACCACCTGCCACAGCAGCGGGATGCCGGCAAAGATCGCCACCAGCACGAACACCGCTGCAGCGCCGATGCCGATCCACAGCATGAACGCGCCGGGCAGCAGAGCCTCCGCAGCGAACAGGAGCAGGGCCAGCGCCCCCCAGGCGACGACGTCCCAGCGCATGTCAGCCTCCGATCGGCGGCGGTCGCTTGCCGGCCGCCTTGTTGTCCTGGCTCGCCAGCGCCTGCTTGGCCAGCTCGGCCACGCCGGCGATGGAGCCGATCACCCCACTGGCCTCCATCGGCATCAGCACCAGCTTCTGGTTCGGCGAGCTGGCCAGTTCCTTGAACGCTTCCACGTACTTCTGGGCGACGAAGTAGTTGATCGCCTGCACATCGCCCTCGGCGATCGCCGCCGACACCACCTTGGTCGCCATCGCTTCGGCTTCCGCCAGGCGCTCGCGTGCCTCCGCATCGCGGAACGCTGCCTCGCGCCGTCCTTCCGCCTCCAGCACCGTGGCCTGCTTCTCGCCATCGGCGCGCAGGATCTCCGACTGCCGCGAGCCTTCCGCCTCCAGGATCTGCGCACGCTTCTCGCGCTCGGCCTTCATCTGCCGCGCCATCGCGTCGAGCAGATCGCGGGGCGGCTGGATGTCGCGGATCTCGATGCGGTTCACCTTCACTCCCCACGGGTTGGTGGCATGGTCGACCACGCTGAGCAGCTGGGCATTGATCACCTCGCGCTGGCTCAGCGATTCGTCCAGGTCCATCGAGCCGATCACGGTACGGATGTTGGTCTGGACCAGAGCGATCATGGCCACTTCCAGGTTGGCCACCTCATAGGCGGCCTTGGCGGCGTCCAGCACCTGGAAGAACACCACCCCGTCGACGCGCACGGCGGCGTTGTCCTTGGTGATCACTTCCTGGCTGGGTACATCCAGCACCTGCTCCATCATGTTCACCTTGCGCCCCACGCCGTACACGATGGGGATCAGGAAGTGCAGGCCGGGGGTCATGGTGTGGGTGTAGCGGCCGAACCGCTCGACAGTCCATTCATATCCCTGCGGCACCATGCGCACGGCCTTGAACAGGATGACCACGGCCACGAAGGCCAGTACCACGGTAAAGAACATGGTCGGGAACATCAGGCTTTCCTTATCGGTAGACGTCCAACCCCGAGCATAGCGTGTGAATGCGGCGTGCACACGTTCTCACCACCGCACCCGCCCGCGCAGGATGTCGATGAACATCACCCAGTCGCCCAGGAACGAGTACAGCGGGTGGCGGAACGTGGCCGGGCGGTTCTTCTCGAAGAAGAAGTGCCCCACCCAAGCGAACCCGTACCCACAGGCCAATGCCGTCAACAGCAGCAGCGGCTGGCCGCGCAGGATCGCCGCAGCGACCAGCAGCAGTACGCCGCAGCTGCCGATGAAGTGCAGGCGCCGCGACACCGGATGGCGGTGCTCGCTGAGATAGAACGGATAGAAGTCACGGAAGCTGGAGAAACGGGACATGTGCGCACTCCCAACGCCACGATCCGCCCCATCATGCCCCTTTCCGGCGGGCCTGGCACTGCCGGCGGTCAGCCCGGCTGGCGCGGCCCGAACATGATCACCGCCATGCCCGCCAGGCACAGTGCAGCACCCAGCAGATCCCAGCGGCTGGGCCGGACGCCATCGACCAGCCACAGCCAGAACAGCGCGGTGCCGATGTACACGCCACCGTAGGCGGCATAGACGCGGCCACTGGCGGTCGGATGCAGGGTCAGCAGCCAGGCGAACAGGGCCAGACTGGCCGCCGCCGGCAGCAGCAGCCAGACGCTGCCTCCTTTGCGCAGCCACAGCCACGGCAGGTAGCAGCCGACGATCTCGGCCAGCGCGGTCAGCAGGAACAGGCCGAGTGTCTTCATTCCTTCTCGGCCGCCTTGGCGTGCTGCCAGAGCGCTTCCTGCGCGTCCAGGTCCAGCGAGGCGAGGGATGTGCCCTGTGCCTCGGCCTGTGCCTCCATGGCCCGGAAGCGACGCTCGAACTTGTGGTTCGCACCGCGCAGCGCGGCGCCCAGGTCGATGTCGGCGTGGCGGGCCAGGTTGGCGCAGACGAACAGCAGGTCGCCCAGTTCCTCCTGCAGCCGCGCCTTGTTGCCGGCGATGTCGCCGCGCTCGAACTCCTCGCGCAGTTCCTGCAGTTCCTCGGCTGCCTTGTCCAGGACCGGCAGCGGGCCCGGCCAGTCGAAGCCCACCTTGGCCGCGCGCGACTGCAGCTTCACCGCGCGTTGCCACTCCGGCAGGCCCCGCGAGATTCCAGCCAGGGCGGAATGGTCCTGTTCGCCCTTGGCTGCCCGCTCCGCGCGCTTGATCGCATCCCAGTTGCGCATGACCCCATCGGCATCATCGACGCTGACATCGGCGAAGACATGCGGATGGCGGCGCTGCATCTTGTCGCTGATCGCGCGGGCAACCTCTGCGAAAGCGAACGCCCCCTGCTCTTCGGCCATGCGAGCATGGAATACCACCTGCAGCAGCAGGTCGCCGAGCTCGTCGCAGAGATCATCGAGGTCGCCGCGATCGATCGCATCGGCGACTTCGTAGGCTTCCTCGATGGTGTACGGGGCAATGGTCGCAAAGTCCTGCTCCAGGTCCCACGGGCAGCCGCCCTGCGGATCACGCAGGCGGGCCATGATCGCCAGCAGGCGTTCCAGTTCGGTGCTGGCGGCACTGCCGGCGGTGGGGGTGTCGTGCGCGCTCATGCGGCCTCCAGGTCAGTCGGACAACCAGTCGCGCCACGGCAGGCTGGTATCGCCAAGGGCGATGAAATCGCCGTTCAACAGCGTCTCGCGGCGGTTGTAGCGGAAGGGCTTGCCGGTCGCCGCCGAGAGGACCGCGCCGCCCGCCGCGTGCAGCACGCACTGGCCGGCGGCGGTATCCCATTCGGAGGTCGGGCCGAGCCGCGGGTACACATCCAGGCCCGCCTCGGCAATGCGGCAGAACTTCAGCGACGAGCCCTGGGCGATGGTCTCGATGCGGCCCATGCGCGCCAGCAGCGCTTCGGTTTCCGGCGAGCGGTGGGAGCGGCTTGCCGCCACCCGCAGCGGAGCGGTCGCCGGGCTGCGCGTGCGCAGCACGGTGTCGTGCAGTCCCTGCCGGCGGTACCCCAGTTCGCCGCGCATGGCGTGCCACAGAATGCCGGTGACCGGCGCCAGCACGACGCCAAACGCCGGGGCACCCTGGTAGATCAGGGCGATGTTGACGCTGAATTCGCCGTTGCGCTTGACGAACTCGCGGGTACCGTCAAGCGGATCGACCAGCCAGTAGGCGCCCCAATGGCGGCGCAGTTCCCAGGGCACCTGGGCCGACTCTTCAGACAGGATGGGCAGATCCGGGGTCAGTTGCCGCAGACCCTGCTCGATGACCTGGTTGGCGGCCAGGTCAGCGGCGGTCACCGGACTGTTGTCGTCCTTGATCCGCACGTCGAATCCTTCGGCGTAGACCTGCATGATGGCCTGGCCGGCTTCCTGCGCGATGGCGATCGCGGTCTCGCGCAGATCCGTGGTCAGCTTGATCATCGGGCTCCCTGCAGCCACTGGCGGGCGATGAACAACGCCGCCAGCGAACGGCCCTCGGAAAAGTCCTCGCGCAGCATCAACCGGTCCAGCTCGGACAGCTTCCAGGGCACCACCTCCAGCTCCTCGGGCTCGTCCCCGATCAGCTTTTCCGGATACAGGTCGCGCGCCACCACCAGCCACGACTGGTGGCTCATGTACGTCGGCGCCAGCGTCATGGCGCGCAGCACATCGACCCGATGCGCGCCATAGCCGGCCTCTTCCTTCAGTTCGCGATCGGCGGCCTGCTCGGGGGTCTCGCCGGCATCGATCCGGCCCTTGACCAGGCCAAGCTCGTAGCGATGTACCCCGGCGGCGTATTCACGCACCAGCAGCACCGTCTCGTCGTCGAGCATGGGCACCACCACCACCGCACCGTGGCCACGACTGACCAGGCGCTCGAAGCGGCGGCGTTCACCATTGGAGAATTCCAGATCCAGATGCTGGCGCTGGAAGGGACCGTTCTCTTCATCGGTGATCCGATGGATGATCGGCAGGCGACGGCTGGCACGGTCATCGTTCATGCGGAATCTCCGCGGCGGCCGACGCGGGCGCCGGGGCCGATAGAATGTGCAGGCAGCAACATGTTCATGAGCCCGAAATGCTAGCAGACCCAACCCCCTCCCCGCTGGCCCTGCACTGGCGGCAACGCGACCTGCAGGTGCTGTGGCATCCGTGCACACAGATGCGCGAGCATCCCGACACCCTGCCGCTGGTGCCGATCGCGCGCGGCGAGGGTGCGTGGCTGATCGACCATGACGGCAACCGCTATCTGGATGCCGTCAGCAGCTGGTGGACGAATCTGTTCGGCCACGCCGAGCCCCGCATCGGCGGCGCCATCGCGGCCCAGGCCGGCCAGCTGGAACAGGTGATGCTGGCCGGCTTCAGCCATGAGCCGGCGATCACCCTGGCCGAACGCCTGCTGGCACTGGCCCCGCGGCAGGCCGGGCGCGATCCGCTGGCCAAGGTGTTCTACGCCGACAACGGCTCGGCCGGGGTGGAAGTGGCATTGAAAATGGCCTTCCATTACTTCCATAACCGCGGCGAGACCCGGCGTACGCGTTTCATCGCGCTGGAAAACGGCTACCACGGTGAAACGCTCGGTGCGCTGGCGCTGGGCGACATCCCACTGTACCGGCGGGTGTACGCGCCGTTGCTGGCCGAAGGGCTGTTCGCACCCTCGCCCGACGCCTACCTGGCCGAGCCAGGGCAGAGCGCCGCCGAGCGTGCGCGCCAGGCCGCCGATGGCCTGGCGACGCTGTTCGACCAGCACCCCGGTGAAGTATGCGCGGTGATCCTGGAACCCCGTCTGCAGTGCGCCGGTGGCATGCGCATGCATGATCCGGTGTATCTGCAGCGCGTGCGTGAGCTGTGCGACGCGCACGGTGCGTTCATGATCGCCGACGAGATCGCCACCGGCTTCGGTCGCACCGGCACGATGTTCGCCTGCGAGCAGGCCGGGGTGATGCCGGACCTGATGTGCCTGTCCAAGGGCCTGACCGGCGGGTTCCTGCCGCTGGCCGCGGTCCTGGCCACGCAGGCCCTGTACGACGCCTTTCTCGACGACTCCCGCGAGCGTGCGTTCCTGCACTCGCACAGCTATACCGGCAATCCGCTGGCGTGCGCTGCGGCGCTGGCGACGCTGGACATCTTCGGCAGCGACGATGTGATCGCGCGCAACCGCGGCACCGCATCGGTGATGGGCACCCTCGCGGCACCGTTTGCCGACCACCCGCATGTGGCCGATGTGCGCCAGGCCGGCATGGTGGTGGCATTCGAACTGTCGCGCGGCGGCGACAGGCGCACGCCCTTCGACCCCGGACTGCGGCTCGGCCTGCACGCGTACAAGGCAGCACTGAAGCGCGGCGTGGTCCTTCGCCCGCTGGGCGATGTGCTGTACTGGATGCCACCGTACTGCGTGGACGACGAACAACTGGATCTGCTGGCGCATACCACGCTGGCCGCCATCGACGAGGCGATTGCATGCGCGTGACCCGCTGTCCCATCGACCTGCCGCTGCACAGCGGCCAGACCGTGACCCTGCCCGAGGAGACCGCCAACCACCTGGTGCGGGTGATGCGCCTGCGCGAAGGCGATGGCTGCGTCCTGTTCAACGGCGATGGCCATGACTACGCTGCGACGCTGACCGTGGTCGGCAAGCGCGAAGTGCAGGCACGCATCGACAGCGTGCAGGCCATCGACATCGAATCGCCGCTGGCCATCACCCTGATGCAGGGCATCGCGCGCGGCGAAAAGATGGACCTGATCCTGCAGAAGGCCACCGAACTCGGCGTCAGCAGCATCCTGCCGGTGAACGCGGAACGCACCGAGGTGAAGCTGGACGCGGCCCGCGCGGAAAAGCGCGTGGCGCACTGGAACAACGTCGTGCAGTCGGCCTGTGGCCAGTCCGGGCGCGCGCGCATTCCACGGGTGGGTGCCCCGCTGTCGCTGGCGCAGGCGACCGCTGCACTGCCCGCCGATACGCTGCGGTTGACCCTGGACCCGATGGGTTCGCACCGGCTGTCGACATTGGCAGCGGCGCCCGCGGGCGGCATCGTGATCGCGATCGGTCCGGAGGGCGGCTGGTCGCCACGCGACCGCGAGCAGCTGGCCGCCGCCGGCTTCCAGGGCCTGCAGCTGGGCCCGCGCATCCTGCGCACGGAAACCGCCGGGCTGGCCGCGATCGCCGCGTTGCAGGCGCGGCTGGGTGATCTCGGTTAGGTCCACCGACAACCTGCACGCCAACGGCAGCGCCGGGCCATGCCCGGCGGCCTGTGTCCGGGGGCGGCCTCAGGCCGCCAGTGAAGCCAGCGCGCTTTCCAGTGCGTCCAGATTCGGCAGCAGCGCGCTCTGCTCACCCAGCAGTACGCGCATGTGCACGATCTGCGGCAGGGTCTCCTCCGACGCATCGGCCAGCAGGCCATCGCGCGGCACCGAGATCAACTGCGGGAAGTTCTGGGTCAGCAACGCGTAATACGGCCGCTGCTGATCGCCGCTGAGCGCCTTCAGTACCACCACCTTGTTGTGGACACCGGCTGCCTCGTCCCCCAGCCCCGAAAGCCGTGCGAATGACACCAGCGGCACCTGCCAGCCATGCCAGGCGATCTCGCCGACCAGCCAGCGGGGGGCGTCGGCCACCGGCTGCACCGGCACCCGCGACATCATTTCGGCCACCGTGGCATTGGGCAGCAGCACGCGTTCGTTGCCAGCCTGGATCAGGACACCACGGATTTCATCGTTGCTGGCGTAACTCATGGAGCTTCTCCGTTGTGGTCACCCTCGCCCCAGCGCGCGGCGATGATCTGCGCCAGTTCCTGCGGTTCGCCAGCGGCCATGCCGGCGGCGACCACGGCGGTGGCGGCGGCCGGGTCGTAGCATCCCTCCCCCACCTGCCCGGCCACCCACGCGCCCGCGGCAGCCAGGTCCAGTGCCGGCCCGACATGGCCCAGATCGGCACCGCTGAGCAGTACCAGTGCGGTGTACTGGGCCGGCAACGCGGCAATCGAGATGCCCTGCGCGTCGGTCAGGAAATGCAGACCGTCGCTGGCCGCGCGGACGCCGATGTCATCGGCCAGCACATGCACCTGCCCGGGCGTGGCGCGCTGGCCGGCTTCGGCCAGCTGCACCGGCAGCGGCGAGACACGCGCCATCTGCTTGACGAGATTGCCGTAGCGGCCCCCATCCAGGCGCATGTGCACCAGCACCGGCACCGCCAATGCCGAAGGCAGCGCGCCCAGCAGGCGACGCAACGCATCAGGGCCACCGATCCCGGCCAGCACCAGCAGCGCGCCCGCGCGTGCGCCGGGCGGGGCGGCCGCATCCAGGTCGACCAGGCTCAGGTGGTCGGTATCGAACGACGATGAGCGCGCCTCGACCTCCGCTGCGGCGTACGCCGGGGTGGCGGCATCGGCCGACTCGTCCACCAGCGACCACGCGGTGTGATCGAACGTCACCGACGGTGCCGCGGGGGGGTCTGTCCGTGCGACCGGCGCTTCCGGCGGTTCGGGCACGATCGGCTGCAGCGCGGCCAGAGCGTGTTCGAACGCGACCGGTTCATGCAGCTGCGCCGGCGGTGCGTACAGGCCATCGGCTGGCACGTCGTCGGCCCAGCGGTGTGCCTGTTGCAGGTGCGTCTGCAGCGCTGCCTCCTGCGGTGCAGGTGGCGGCGCAGGACGACCGGGCTCCAGCTGCAGGGCCGGTTCGTCCTCGGCGCCCGGCGGCAGCACCTGCTGGTGTCCATGCAGCTTGGCGGCCAGGTGACGCCCCCAGCGCTGCGCCTCCCAGCCGTTCCGGCGCGCGGCCAGCTCGGCTTCGTCGAACACCAGGGTCAGGCCGGGGGCCGACAGCACGGGCTCCAGGCGTTCCAGTGCGTCCTCGATCGCCGCTTCCAGTGCGATCACCACGAACTGCGGCCGCGCGTCATGCAGCGCCTGCGGTTCAAGGCCATTCGGGTCGTCTTCCAGCACGATCTGCACGTCGGCGTGCGCCAGTGCTTCGCGCAGGCGCTCACGCGCCGCGCCAGGCCGGGCCAGCAGGGCGACGGCCGGGTTGGCTTCACTCTCGGACACGGGCGATCCCCAGCAGGTCGTACACGTTACGCATCAGGTCCAGCTCCTGATAAGGCTTGCCCAGGTAGCGCTGGACGCCGATCTCGAAAGCGCGCTGCCGGTGCTTGTCGCCGCTGCGCGAGGTGATCATCACGATCGGAACGTCCCGGTAACGCGGGTCGGCGCGCATCGCGGTGGCCAGCTCGTAGCCGTCCATGCGCGGCATCTCGATATCCAGCAGCATCAGGTCGGGAACACGCTCCTCCAGCCGCTCCAGCGCCTCCACGCCATCGCGGGCGACGCTGACCTCGAAGTTGTGGCGCTCCAGGATGCGGCCGGTGACCTTGCGCATGGTCAGCGAGTCGTCGACCACCATCACCAGCGGCACCTGCCGTTCCTGACGCGGCGCGTTGACCAGCACCGGCGGCGTCGGGTTGGCCAGGTAACGACGCACCAGCGGTGCCACGTCCAGGATCACCACCACGCGGCCATCGCCGGTGATGGTGGCACCGTAGATGCCCGGCACCGATGCGATCTGCAGGCCGACCGGCTTGACCACGATTTCGCGGTTGCCCAGCACCTGGTCGATCGCCACGGCAGCTCGCAGGTCGCCGGCGCGGACCAGCAGCAGCGGCACCTGCGCCTGGCCCTCGGCACGTGCCGGTGCCTGGCCGACCAGGCTGCCCAGGTCGTACAGCGGATAGTCTTCGCCGCTGTAGCGATAGCTGCTGTCGGCGGCCTCGAAGCGCTCGCGCGAGAGGCGGCCGATACCGCTGACCGAAGCCACCGGCACGGCAAAGGTGGTTTCGCCGATCTGCACGAACACGGCCTGGGTAACGGCCAGCGTCTGCGGCAGGCGCAGGGTGAAACGCACGCCCTGGCCACGCACCGACTGGATATCGACCGAACCACCCAGCTGGCGCACTTCATTGCGCACCACGTCCATGCCCACGCCGCGGCCTGCCAGCTGGCTGACCTGGTCGGCGGTGGAGAAGCCCGATGCGAAGATCAGGTTGTCCAGTTCATGATCGGCAGGCTGCGCATCGGCGGCCAGCAGGCCACGGTCGATCGCGCGGCGACGGATCGCCTCCCGATCCAGGCCGGCGCCGTCATCGGCCACGTCCAGCACGATTTCCGAGCCTTCGCGATGCAGGCGGATGGCAATTTCGCCCTCTTCCGGCTTGCCGGCGGCACGGCGCTGCTCCGGCGCCTCCAGGCCATGGGCCACCGAGTTGCGCAGCATGTGCTCCAGTGGCGCGACCATGCGGTCGAGGACGTTGCGGTCCAGTTCGCCATGGGTGCCTTCCAGGGTCAGGTGGACCTGCTTGCCGGTGTCGATGCCGGCCTGGCGCACCACGCGGCGCAGACGCGGCACCAGGCCGTCGAACGGCACCATCCGCGCACGCATCAGGCCATCCTGCAGCTCCGAACTGACGCGCGACTGTTGCTGCAGCAAGGCATCGTACTGCCGCGAGAGATCGTCCAGCACGCCCTGCAGGCCGCCCAGGTCGGCGGCGGACTCGTTCAGCGCACGGCTGAGCTGCTGCAGGGTGGAGAAGCGGTCCAGTTCCAGCGGATCGAACTTCTGGTCGGCCTGGTCCTGCTCACGCTGGTAGCGGGCAACGATCTGCGCTTCGGTCTCCAGGTCGAGGCGACGCAGCTGGTCGCGCAGACGCGCGTTGGTACGTTCGAGCTCGCCCATCGCGCCGCGGAAGGCACCGAGCTGCTGCTCCAGGCGCGACCGGTAGATCGCCACCTCACCTGCGTGATTGACCAGCCGGTCGAGCAGATCTGCGCGGACGCGCACCTGCTCCTGCTGGGGACGTGCCAGCGGATCGTCCTCGACCGTGCTTTCGACCGGCAACGGCGCGGACAGCGGTGCATCGACCAGGGCAACGGTCGCGGGTACGACGGTGGTTTCAGTCTCCACCGGGCCAGCCGTGCCGACGGCGGCAGCCGCTGCCGGATCGGTGGCGGTACGTGCCTCGAAAGCATCGACCAGGTCCTGCGCCGGTTCCACCACACGATGCTCGCCGGTACGGGTCAGCAGCTGGTGCAGGCGATCGAAACCGCGCTCGAGCAGCTGCACGTCGCGGCGCTCGATCTCGGTGCGCCCCGCCGCGACCACCTCCAGCAGCGATTCGATGCTGTGGCCGAGGTCGCCGATGGCGTTGATGCCGGCCATGCGTGCGCCGCCCTTCAGCGTATGCAGGTCACGCTGCAGGCCGGCAAGCACTTCGCGGTCCTGCGGCGCATCGCGCAGCTCGCTGATCAGGCCATCGCAGTGATCAAGCAGGTCCTTGCCTTCTTCGACGAAGATGTCGACTAGCTCGCGGTCATACACGGTGAAGTCAAGCAGATCGGCAGGCTCCTCGCCCACCCTGCCTTCCGGTTCCGGTTCCGGCATCGGCTCGATCGGCTGGTGCGCCGGCACGTCATCTTCGGCAACCGGACCATCGACCGGCGTGGAACCGTCCGGTCCGGCAGCGCCGCTGCCCTGGCCCGGCGCGTCTTCCATCTCGAAGAACGGTGACGGCGGCGCGGCTGCCGGCTGCGGATCGACCGCAGGCTCTGCAAGGGACTCCCCGGCATTCACCGTCGCCGGGGACGGCGGGTCGGCGCTCTCTCCTTCACCGACCGCCGTCTCCCCGCCGACGTCCGCATCCTCGGCGAAGGCCTCTGCCTCGCCCGGCGCGAGTTCGCTGGCCTGCAGGCCGAGCACGGACCACTGCCCGTCGTCGGCCGGAGTCTGCTCTTCGTCGATCACATGCAGGCCGGCTTCGAGCGCAGCTTCCAATGTGACCGGTTCCGCAAAACCCGGCGCAGCCATGTCATCCTGCAGGCTCGACAGCGTGCTGTCGAGTGGCAGTGCAGCAGCGTCATCACTCGCATCGAACCCTTCCACGTCATCCCATGACGTATTCAGGTCGATCGTTTCTGTGAACGCGGCGGCGTCCGCCGCCTCATCCGCATCACGGTCGTCGACCGGCAGCGCGCTGGCGTCCAGGTACGGCGACAGGTCGTCCGCGCCTGTCAGCGCAGCGTCTTCGGCCAGCGCGGGGAGCGCATCGGCGACCACCGGCGACACGACCGCTGCGGATTCATCGGCAGCGGCAGCGACCGGTGGCAGCGTGGCTGCGGCCTCCTGTCCGGTACCGCCCAGCGACGGCCAACCGGCGTCGAAGTAGCGCGAAAGGTCATCACTGGCCGTGAGCTCGGCCATGTCCAGTCCGTCCTTCGCCGGATCGGCTGCGGGCACATCATGGGTGTCAGCAGGTGCACTGTCGATCCCGGCGTTGATTTCGGCGTCGATGTCGCTCTGCGCATCGGCAGGAAGCTGCGCGTCCACCTCGTGCGCAGGCTCTCCATCGGTCGCGAGCGCCTCTTCGTCATCCAGCCCCACCAGCGGCCAGCGCGCTTCCGGCAGTTCGCCGGCCAGGGCCTGCAGGCGCTGTACCAGCGCAGGCTGAGGCGCAATGCGCGGCTGCTCCGCCTGCAATGCTTCCATGGTCGCAGTAATGGCCTGCGCGGTCGCATCGAGCGCAGCAACACCGTCGTCGCCCGGCACCACATCGGCGGCCAGGGCCCGCTTGATATAGGATTCGGCGCCGCCCGTGACCGCCGTGATCTCCGGCACCTCGGTCATCGCGAAGGCGCCGTTCATGGTGTGCACGGCGCGCAGCAGCGCATCGCTCACCGGCTGTGGTGCCTGCTGCGCCGAGCGCAGCCACGCCTGCAGGGTTGCCTGGTGGACCTCCACCTCGGCTTCGAGGATCTCGCGCAGCACGCTGTCGATATTGGCCGGAGTCCCCTCGACCGCGGTCGCGTTCCCGGCGTCGGCTGTCGTCGCCACTTCCGCTTCGAGAATGCGGCTGATCTCGTCCTCGCCCTCTTCCGCCGCCGGCGCCTCCGGTGCGGGCGCCGCAGCCGGCAGCGGCACGTAGAACGTCTCTTCGCCGGCACCCACGCGATCGGCGACGGCCTGCATCGCCTGCAGATCGACACTGATGCGCTGGCCATGACGCAGTGCGTCGCTCAGCTGCGGCAAGGCGGCATGCGCGTGATCAACCATCGCCAGCACGGCCGGCGTGGCCGGACGGCTGCCGTCAAGCACACGGTTGAGCATGCCTTCGATCTTCCAAGCGAACTCGCCCAGCGTCCGCGCACCGACCAGGCGGCCGCTGCCCTTGAGGGTGTGGAAGATGCGGCGGATCGGCCGCAGCCGGTCCAGATTGTCCGGCTGCGCGTGCCATGCCGGCAGCAGCGTTCCGAGGTTGGCACGCTCGTCGTCGAACTCTTCCAGGAACACCTCGCGGATGTCCTCGTCGATGTTCTCCGCATCATCGTCGAAGCCGGCATCGAAGCCCGCTTCGGACGCAGCCGTGATCGCGACCGGCGCGTCGGCGGCCGATGGCATCGCCCGCGGGTTGAAGTCCTCCGCGGCGGCGCTCAGTTCAGCGAAGAACCGGGCATCGGCCTCGCTGAAATCGATCGGTGCGATGGTGTCGATCTCGATCAGGGCCACCGCCGGTGCTGCGTCTGCGGCAGGCGATGCGTCCGCGGCGAGCGTGATCGGATCCGTTGGCTCCGCATCAACGCTGTCCAGCACCGGATGCAGGTCTGCGTCGTCTTCCAGCACCAGCGTTTCCATCGCATGCAAGGACAGCACGTCGTCGGCGTTGTCCAGTGCATCGGCGTCGAAACGGAATACGACTTCATCAGCCGCCACATCCGCGGCGCCATGCTCGGCGGCCACCGGATCGAATACCGGCGCCGACGTAATGTCCGGTGTACCGGCGGACGCGAACGCCACCGTGTCGTCGCCGGAGACCGACGGTGCATCCGCCATGTCGTCCACCTGGGACAGCGTCCACTGCGGCACCTCGGCTGGTGCCGGATCGATCGTTTCGTCGCTGGCCAAGGCCGGCGCATGTGCATCATCCGCGTACCCGGCACCGACCTCCACAGCAGCCAGGTCCCATTGCGGCACGGCCGGGGCCGGTGCACTGGACGCGGCGAATACCAGCGAGCTACCGGCATCGGGCGTCGTCCCGGGTACCGCGACCGGTACCGACAACCCACCGAACATCAGCCCGTTGTCGGTCACTGGCGGTGCCAGCGGCGGATCGAAGACGAAGTCCGGCAGGGCGGCAGCCACACTGCCGGCGGCGGGCGCGGCCGTGCTCACATCGATGTCGACGTGGCCGGGCTGCAATGGCATCACCTGCAGGTCTACCGCCTCGCGCTCGACCGCTTGCACGCCCTGCGGCGCCTCGTCGATCGCGGCGCGCTCCGGCAGCGGCCAGTAGCGCAGCGCTTCCAGGCTGCTGCGGGTGATTTCCAGAATGTCCTCACGGCCCGGGCGACGATCACGCAGGGCTTCGAGGTAGTACTCCAGGCTGGCCATGGCGTCGGCGAGCGTATCCAGCTGGCGCCCGCTGGGCACACGCTGGCGACCGATCAGCTCGGCGTCGATGTACTGCTGCACGCCGCGCAGGTAGTCGGCGGCAGTCCCCAGGTCGAGCATCCGCAGTGCACCGGCGACGTCGCCGAGCAGGCGCGGCACGTCCTGCAGTTCCGCGTGGTTCCAGCTGGTTTCGATGAACGCGACAAAGTGCTCGCGGGCCGCAGCGAAATTGGCGATGGCCTCGTGTGCCAGCACCTCGACGGTACGGCGGTTTTCCACGGCGGCAGGGTCATCCTCGCCGCTGCCATCCGCACCCAGATGGGCAACCTGGTCATCCAGCGACGCATCGACGTAGAGCAGCGCGCCGGCGATGTCCAGCAACAGGTTCTCGTCGATCTGCTGGCGGCCCTCGACCACGCCGCGCAGTGCGTCGCGCTGCTGCACGACCACGCCGCGGGCCACGCCCAGGCCCATCATGCCCAGCGTATCGGCCACGGCCCCCAGTTCGTCGGCCTGCGTCTGCAGCTGTTCTGCTGCACCGCCGGTGCGCAGATGCAGGTCCAGCGCATCCTTGATGCGCAGCAGCTCTTCCTTCACCGCGCTGCCGACCGTATCGAGCAGTTCGCGGTTGCGCCCGCTCAGGCTGCCGCGCGCATGGTCGAGCTCGGCTTCGGTGGCGGTGACGCTGTCGGGAGCGAACGCGAACAGGACACTCTCGTTGATGCCGGCCGCACCGCGCGCGGCGCGGATGTCATTGAGCAGCGGCAGCAGCACGATCGGAATGTCGCGGTGGCCGTTCTGCAGGCGCTCCAGATAGTCGGGCAGCAACACGCTGCCGCGCATCAGCGTGGCGCAGGCCTCGTCGCGATCAGACGCCTGGCCGCTGCCGATCGCATTGGCCAGCTGCTCCAGCTCCTCGGCCACCATTGCCGGGGCGTACAGTTCGACCATGCGCAGGGTGCCCTGCACCTGGTGCAGGTGGCCGGCGCAGATACGCATGCGGCTGGCATCGGACGGATCCTCGGCGTAGTACTCGACCTCGTTGCGCACCTGGCGCAGGGTCTCGTCCAGCTCGGGCTTGACCCAACCCAGCGCTGCGTGGCTCATCGCATCGCGCAGAGTGCTCATTGACAGGCTCCGGTCGCCGCCGCGCGAAGGCCGCGCTGGATCTGGCGTGGGGAATGGAAATGCTTCATCGACGGGTTCCTTGCTCTTCGCCCTGCCCGCGTCACGCCGGCAGCTTGAAGTCGGCGACCGAACGACGCAGGTCGGCAGCCAGCTGCGCGAGGTGGCCGATCGACTCCGCGGTCTGTCCGGCACCCTGTGAGGTCTGGCCGGTGATCTGGCGGATCACGCCCATCGTGCGGGTGATGTCCGACGCGGCTGCGGACTGCTGCTGGGCCGCGATGGAGATGTTCTTGATGAGGGTGTTCAGTGCATTGGACACGCGCTCGATCTCGGTCAGTGCCGTGCCGGCGTCTTCGGCCAGACGTGCACCGGACACCACTTCAGCGGTGGTCTGCTCCATCGAGGTGACGGCCTCGTTGGTATCGGCCTGGATGGCCTGCACCAGGTTCTCGATACGGCGCGTGGCGCCCGATGTGCGCTCTGCCAGGCGCTGCACTTCGTCGGCCACAACCGCGAAACCGCGGCCCGCTTCGCCCGCCGACGCGGCCTGCACCGCTGCATTCAATGCCAGGATGTTGGTCTGTTCGGAAATGTCGTTGATCAGTTCCACGATCGAGCCGATCTCCTGCGACGACTCACCCAGGCGCTTGATGCGCTTGGAGGTTTCCTGGATCTGGTCGCGGATCTGGTCCATGCCCTGGATGGTCTCGCGGACCACGCCGGCACCCTCGGCGGCAATCACCACCGAGCGCTGTGCCACGTCGGCCGATTCGGCCGAGTTGCGCGAAACCTGCTCGATGCTCGCTGCGATTTCGCCGATGCGGTCCGAGGCCGAGGTGATCTGGTTGGCCTGGTGGCCGGCTGCTTCTGCCAGCTGCATGGCCGTCGCCTGGGTTTCCTGGGTGGACAGCGCGACCTTGGCCGAGGTGTCGTTGATGGTCGTCACCAGGTGGCGCAGCTCGTCGACGGCGTAGTTGATCGCGTCGGCGATGGCGCCGGTCATGTCCTCGGTCACCGACGCCTTGACGGTCAGGTCGCCCTCGCCCAGCGAGGAGATTTCGTCCAGCAGGCGCATGATTGCCTGCTGGTTGCGGCTGTTGAACTCCACCTGGGTCTGGTAGCGCAGCTCCTGCTCACGCGAGCGGCTGCGCACGTTGGTGGAGACGAATCCGATGATTGCGATCAGCGACAGCGCACCGGACGCTACACCGATCCAGAAGTTCGGGAACAGGCGGGTATCGGACACCGAGCCGAACGAAGAGAAGGCTTCGAACAGCTTGCGGCTGTCATCCAGCATGTGCGCCGAGCCCTGGCCCAGCGCGGTGGCCGCCGACTGCGCGGCGAACAGCTGGCGCGAGCTGGCCAGGATCGCATCGGCATCGGCCTTCATCGCCTGCCACTGGGTGTGCGACTGCTCCAGCGCGGCCACGGCGGCCGGGCCACGCACTGCGGTGATGCCCAGTTCCTCGTTGCCATTGCGCAGGCCGTCGAGCACCTGCGAGAACACGGTGATGTCACGCGCCAGTGCGTCGCCCGCGGCGGCCGCCGAAGAGCCGCCCGCACGCATTTCGGTGACCCGTCGGGCCATCGAGCCGGCCACCACGACCTGCTGCAGCGCGCTGTATACCTGCGCGGCCGGTGCACCCGAAGCCGACATCGCGCGCACCACCTCGTTCAGCTGCGCCTGCAGCCCCGGCACCGCGCCAGTGAAGTTGTTGGCATTGCCGGCCAGGGCCAGCACCGCCGGCTCGCTGGCGACCAGCTGCCCGGCCTGCTTGCCCAGCGGCGCCCAGGTTTCACCCAGCGTCGAGATCGCCCGCGACACGCCCGGTTCCTTGCCGTAGCGCCCCTGCAGCGTCGAGACATTCTGTTCGATCGCGTTGCGGGTGGCCTTGAAGGCAGTGAACGCCTGGGCATTGCCGCCCACCGCGTCACGCCCCTGGTTGGCCAACTGCTGCGACAGCACCTGCAGGTCCGCGGCCTTGGAACCGGCATCGGCCAGGCGGCTGCCCTGCCAGGTCGCCACGCCGGTATTGACGCCGAACAGGATCATCGATGCCAGCAGCAGGGCCAGCCAGAGGTTGCTGCCGCCCAGCCGAAGCTTGCCGGTCTTGGTGGCGTCCGAAGCAGTACTCATCGTTCAACCTCGATCTTCAGTGCAGGGGGCGATGCCCGGCCTCAGGCCGCGGCTTGCCGGAATTCAGGAGTGCGCGACAGCAGCGAGAGCGAGAACACGCCCCAGTCCTGGCCGTCAGCATGGAAACCGCGCTCGACGAAGTGCCCGTAACGACCCTCGGCCAGGCTGCCGGCCTCGATCTGCTGGTCGGCTTCGAAGCTGCGCTGGCCGAACAGTTCGTCGATGGTCAGTGCGACGTCACCGCCGGCCTGGCGCATGATCAGCACGCGCTGCCCTTCCTGCTGCACGGTGCGTGTGCCTTCCAGGAAGTACTTCAGGTCGACCACCGGGAACAGGTTGCCGCGCAGGTTGCCCACGCCCAGCAGCCAGGGCTGCGCGCAGGGCACGGGCGTGACCGGCGGCATCGGCACGATCTCCACCACTTCGCGGAAATCGGACACCAGCCGGCGCTGGCCGACGCGGTAGCCGACGCCTCGCCACAGGTCCTGGACGAATTGGCGGCCCGGCAGCTGCACCGCATGGGCCAGGCTGCGCCGTTCGTAGGCTTCGAGAATGTCGAAAGGCGAGCGCATCAGGCCACCAGTTCGTTGATCCGCGCGATCAGTTCATCCTCGCGCGGCGGCTTGACGATGTAGTCGGCCGCACCCTGGCGCAGCCCCCACGCCTTGTCGGTCTCCATCGCCTTGGTACTGACGATGATGACCGGGATGTGCCGGGTCGCGGCGTCGCGGGCCATCGCCCGGGTGGCCTGGAAACCGCTCATGCCCGGCAGGACCACGTCCATCAGCACCAGCTGCGGCACCTGGTCGCGGACAAGCTGCAGGCCATCCTCGGCGTTGTCCGCTTCCAGCACCTCGTGGCCGGCACGGCGCAGCCACTGGGTGAACACCGCGCGGTCGGTCGGTGAATCCTCGATCAGGACGATACGAGCCATTGTGCCTTTCCCCCTGGTCAGGCGTTGACGTATGTGCGGATGGCACCCAGCAGTTCTTCGCGCGTAAAAGGCTTGGTCAGGTACTGCTCCGACCCGACGATGCGCCCCCGCGCCTTGTCGAACAGGCCATCCTTGGACGACAGCATGATCACCGGGGTCGCCTTGAACAGCTGGTTTCCCTTGATCAGCGCGCAGGTCTGATAGCCATCCAGACGCGGCATCATGATGTCGACGAAGATGATCTGCGGTTGCTGGTCGGCAATCTTCGCCAGCGCTTCAAAGCCGTCGGTGGCGGTGACCACCTCGCAGCCTTCGCGCTTGAGCAGCGTTTCCGCAGTCCTGCGGATGGTCTTCGAATCATCGATGACCATCACCCGGAGTCCTGCGAGTTCCCCGCCCGCAGTCGTGTTTTCAGTCATTGCCTATCCCCAAGCGCACGGCCCGGTCTCAGGCGGGGGCCGCTACGAAAGCGTATCTATATCGCACTTTCCGCGCCCGCTTCAAGGCCGGCCCATCACGCGGGCCGTGCTACCGGGCTGAACGTGACGGGGTTCGCATACGGTGCGCGGCCCGGGGGACGGACGCAGCGTTGCATCGCCGCGGGGAGGCGCACGGCGGGCGTTGCCGCTACCATCAACGCCTTGCCTGACAGGTGCGCCCATGCCGTTGAACGTCATCGTGGTGATGGACCCCATCGCCCACATCAAGATCGCCAAGGACACCACCTTCGCCATGCTGCTGGAAGCCCAGCGCCGCGGCCATGCCCTGCACTACGTGCGGCCGGGCGGACTGGCCCTGGAAGGTGGCGTGGCGGTGGCCCAGACCGCCCCGCTGCGGGTCCGCGACGACCCCGCCGGCTGGTACGAGCTGGGCGGGTTCAGCCGGACCGAGTTCGGTCCCGGCCAGATCGTGCTGATGCGCAAGGATCCACCGGTCGATGCCGAATACGTCTACGACACCCAGGTGCTGGACGTGGCCGCTGCGGCCGGCGCCTGCGTGGTCAACAATCCGCAGGGCCTGCGCGACTACAACGAGAAACTGGCCGCGCTGCTGTTCCCGCAGTGCTGCCCGCCGACCCTGGTCAGCCGCGACGCCAAGGCATTGAAGGCCTTCGCGCTGGAACATGGCCAGGCCGTGCTGAAGCCCCTGGATGGCATGGGAGGGCGCTCGATCTTCCGCAGCGGCCAGGGCGACCCGAACCTGAACGTGATTCTGGAAACGTTGACCGATGGCGGACGCAGGCTGGCGCTGGCACAGAAGTTCATCCCGGACATCAGTGCCGGCGACAAGCGCATCCTGCTGATTGACGGCGAGCCGGTCGACTACTGCCTGGCGCGCATTCCGCAGGGCGACGAGTTCCGCGGCAACCTGGCCGCTGGCGGGCGCGGCGAAGGCCGTCCGCTGAGCGAGCGCGACCGCTGGATCGCCGCGCAGGTGGGACCGGAAATGAAGCGCCGCGGCATGCGCTTCGTTGGCCTGGATGTGATCGGCGACTACCTGACCGAAGTCAACGTCACCAGCCCCACCTGCGTGCGCGAACTGGACGCGCAGTACGGCCTGAACATCGCCGGCACGCTGTTCGACGCGCTCGAGGCCGGCCTGCGCTGATGCCCGCCGCACCCGCCGTCCTGCCACCGCCGCCGCGCGAAGCGCAGCGGCTGGGTGCCACCCTCACCCTGTCGGTGCTGGTCCACGTCCTGCTGATCCTGGGGGTGGGTTTCGCCGTGAAGGGCGAGGCCCCACTGGTGCCCACGCTGGAAGTGATCTTCAGCCAGACCCGCACCGCGCTGACGCCGAAGCAGGCGGACTTCCTGGCCGCCGCCAGCCAGGAAGGCGGCGGTGACCACGACCGCGCGCAGCGTCCGCGCGACAACCAGGCCGGGATCGTGCCGCAGGCCCAGGCCGGGGTCAGCCCGGTGCCACAGCAGCAGCAATCCGCAGCGCCCGTGCCACCGCCGCAGGCCCGCGTGGTCAGCAGCCGCAATGGCCAGGACACGGTGGCACGTGCGCAGGCCCAGCCAACGCCACTGGAACCGGTGCCGGACGCACCGATGACCGCACGCGAGCAGCGCGATGCGGAGATGGCGCGGCTGGCAGCCGAGGTCCACCTGCGCTCGGCGCAGTACGCCAAGCGACCGAACCGCAAATTCGTCTCGGCCAGCACGCGCGAATATGCCTATGCCAATTACCTGCGCGCCTGGGTCGACCGCGCCGAGCAGGTGGGCAACCTGAACTATCCGGACGAGGCACGGCAACGCCGTCTCGGCGGGCAGGTGGTCATCAGCGTTGGCGTGCGTCGCGATGGCAGTGTGGAAAGCAGCCGCATCCTGCGTTCAAGCGGAACACCGCTGCTGGATGAGGCCGCGCTGCGGGTGGTGACGCTGGCACAGCCGTTCCCGCCGCTGCCGCGTACCGAGGACGGAATCGACATCCTGCAGGTCACCCGCACGTGGGTGTTCCTGCCCGGCGGCGAACTGCGCGACGACCGGTAGGGGGTGTTGCCCGGGCCTGCGGCCCGGGACCCGCTGAAGGCAACAGCAACGTCAACAGCAAAAGCGGCGGTCAGTGTAGTGACGCCTGGCGGGGCGGTGCCGGGCGGCGGGGACGCCGCAGGTACGTCTGTGCAGGCTCAGCCGTTGGCCTTCGCCTTGGCCTCGCGCGCGGCCTGCTGCTCGACCAGGGTCAAGGCCACGTTGTCGCGCAGGTAGGCCGGTTCCACCCTCTCCGGCGCGATGCCCTCGCCACGTGCCAAGGCCGGCACCGCCAACGCCAGCACGTTCGATGCCCGCGGCAGCGCCGCGGCGTCGAACCCCCGCAGGCCCGCCCCCAGCTGCGTGACCAGCGCGCCCTCGGCCGCACCGAATCCCGTGCCGACACCGAACACCGACAGATCGTCCGGCAACGCTACTGCGGCCGGTGCGCACACCCGCTCTGCATCGCACGGCATCGGCAGGCCGTCCACGCGCTCGAAACGCGCGATGTAGAGTTCGCCCATCCGTGCATCGATCGCCGACAGGATCTGCCTTTCTTCTGCCGGCGCACGCAGCGCCAGCACCTGCAGGGTCGATACCGGCAGCAGCGGACGGTCCAACGCCAGTGCGATGCCCTGGGCAAGGGCGATCGCCAGGCGCACCCCGGTGAAGGCACCCGGACCACGACTGAGTGCGATGCCATCGAGCTGGCGGCGGCTGATACCGGCCTCGGCCAGCAGCGCGTCGGCCCACGGCAGGCTCAGCTCGGCATGCCGGCGCGGGGCGATCTCGAAGCGTTCCAGGACCTGCCCGTCTACGTGCAGGGCAACGGAACAGGCTTCGGTGGCGGTTTCAAAGGCGAGCAGTTTCATCGGGTCGGATCAGAACAGGGGGAACGTGCCACCCGGGGCGGGGTGCGTGGCCGCCACAGGGGCGTCCGGCGCTCCAGCATCGGTCGCGGGGTGCCATTGTGGCGCAAAGAAGGACTGCACATCGGCCAGACTGCGGGTACGGCGGAAAGGTGGCAGCGAATCGAGGAAGATCCGGCCATAGCCACGGTTGAGCAGCCGCGGGTCGCACAGCACCAGCACGCCGCGATCACTCTCACTGCGGATCAGCCGGCCGACGCCCTGCTTCAGCGCGATCACGGCCTGCGGCAGCTGCTCGTCGCGGAACGGATTGCCCCCCTGGCTGCGGATCGCCTCAAGCCGCGCCTCGTAGACCGGATCGTCCGGCGCGGCAAAGGGCAGCTTGTCGATCACCACGACGCTCAATGCTTCGCCGACCACGTCCACCCCTTCGCGGAAACTGGCCGAGCCCAGCAGCACGCCGTTGCCGGAATCGCGGAACTGCTGCAGCAAGGTGGCGCGCGGCGCCTCGCCCTGCACGAACAGCGGCCACGGCCCATCGCGCAGCGCCTCGGCCGCTTCGCGCAGGGCCCGGTGCGAGGCGAACAGCAGGAATGCACGGCCCTGCGAGGCCTGCAGCACCGGCCGCAGGACCTGGATGAGCGAGGTGCCGAACCCCCGCGCGGCGGGATCGGGCAGGCCTTCGGGCAGGTAGCACAGTGCCTGCTCGGGCCAGTTGAATGGACTGGACTGGACCAGTGTCTGCGGATCATCCAGGCCGAGCCGGCGGGCGATGTGATCGAAGCCACCACCGACGGTCAGCGTCGCCGACGTGAAGATCCATGCGGCACGACTGCGCTCGCGATGCTCGCGCAGCGGACCGGACACATCCATCGGCGTGCGCTGGCAGCGGAATCCGCGCGGGGTAAGTTCGTACCAGAGCACATCGGCGCTCGCCGCCTGCGCAGGGTCGGCATCGAAATCAAGCGCCGGTTCGTCATCGCCCAGCCAGCGCCCCAGACGCGATACCGCCTCGCGCGCCCGTGCGTGGCAAGCGTCGAGGCCTGCGGCGGCTTCGCGCAGCGGCTGCAGCGCCTGCTCCAGATTCACCAGACCGGTCATGACCGCATCAAAGCCATCGCGCACCTGCGGCATCGCCAGTGCGCGCCACTGCGTGCCACGGGATGGCAGGCCATCCATTGCCGAGCGCAGCGCACGCAGTGCCTCCTGCAGCTGATCGACCGGCGCCTGCAGCGCTGACTGTGCGCCACCGACACCGCGCGCCTCGGCCAGACAGTCCCGGCCCAGCTCCTGCCAGGGTCGCATGCCGAAGCCCTCACCGAAGAACTGCGCTGCCAGTTCAGGCAACTGGTGCGCCTCATCGATGACGAAGGCCTGTGCGCCCGGCAGCAGCTCTCCGAAGCCCTCCTGCTTCAGCGCAAGATCGGCCAACAGAAGATGATGGTTGACCACCACCACGTCCGCAGCCTGAGCGCGTTGCCGCGCGCGCACCACGAAGCAGTCATCCCAGAACGGACACTCGGTGCCCAGGCAGTTGTCGACGGTGGAGGTAACCATTGGCAGCAAGGGTGAGTCATCGGCCAGGCCTTCCAGTTCCGCGATGTCGCCATGTTCGGAACGACCGGACCAGGCCAGGATGCGCTGGAACTGCGCCGCCTGCTCCGGGCTGGAGAAGCGTGGCTCGCCACGCGCCTGCTGCAGGCGGTAACGGCACAGGTAATTGCTACGCCCCTTCAGCAGCGCGCTGCGCAGGCCGACCCCCAGTGCCTGGCGCACGCGTGGCAGGTCGCGATGGTAGAGCTGGTCCTGCAGCGCACGGGTACCGGTGGAAATGATCGTACGCAGGCCGGACAGCAGCACCGGCACCAGGTAGGCGAAGGTCTTGCCGGTGCCGGTGCCGGCCTCGGCCAGCAGCAGGTCGCGCTGCTGCAGCGCATCGGCGATGGCCTCGGTCAGGCGCAGTTGTGCCGGACGCGGGACGAAGGCATCCAGGTACGAGGCAAGCGCGCCGCCTGCGCTGAGTGCTTCGCGGCTGGCGTGGACAAGGTCGGACATCAGACGGAAAGGATACCGGGCCGGGCGCTGCCCGGCACCCGTTTGTAGCGTCGAGCTTGCTCGACTGAACTGGAAGGGGTCAGAGCCGTTTCCTTTCGGAAAACGGCTCTGACCCCATCGCGAGCGCGCGACCGGCTTCTGATCTTTCTGTTCTCGCCCGCGGCCCGCGCGGCGTGTGACGCGCCCGATGGAGGGGAATACCTCAGTACCGCTTGATGCCCGGTACCGTGCACCCTTCCAGCTGTGCATGCGCCGACACCGCGTTCTCCTTCTCCCCGCGCGCCAGCCGTGACTGCTCGATCGTCGCCCAGTGGCGCCGGCACAGCGGCCCGGTCTTCGACCCCAGATCGATGGCCTTGCGCGCGAACGTCTCCGCCTCCGACCACTTGCCCTGCAGCAGGGCGATTTCGGCCCGCTCCTGCAGCACTGCGGGGTCTGCGGCGACGATCTGCAGCGCCTGGTCCAGGCTGGCGGCGGCGGCCGGCAGATCGTTGGCCTGGCGCTGCGTCAGCGCGGTCTGGCGCAGATCCTCAACCTGTGGATCGCGCAGCGGCTGCACCGACAGTTCCTTGTCATCCGGTCCCGCCGCCGCTTCGACCGCAGCCAGGCGTTGCACCGGCGTGGTGGTAGCGGCGACCGGCTTGACCACCGGCGGCGCGCTGCTGACACAGGCGGCCAGCACCACGGTGAGGCCGGCCAGGGTGAGCGGATGCAGGAAAGTTCGAAGCGTCATCGGATTCATCGACTCGGAGGAGGAGTGGTCGCCGCCGGCGCGGCTGCGGGTTCTTCCGCCGGTTCCGGCTTGCGATCCAGGCCGAACCAGCTGCGCCAGCCACCGCCTTCGCTGCCGGCGCCGTCCTGGGCTTCGGGCGAAACCGCCGGCGCGCAGGGCGAATACGCCGGCGCATAGCCGACCACGAACGGGAAGCGCCGCGCGCCCGGACAGCCCTCATCGGTACTGTTGGTGCCGCTGGCGGCGATCGGCTGCCAGTCCAGCCCCTTGTTGCTGACCCGCAGCGGCGCGCTCGGCAGGCGCTGGAAGATGCCCGACCACACGCGCATCGCACCGGTGGCGCCATACAGCCCGGCCTGCTCGTTCTGGTCGTTGCCCATCCAGATCACCGCCAGGTGGTCGCCGGTGTAGCCGGCATACCAGCTGTCGCGGCCATCATTGGTGGTACCGGTCTTGCCGGCCGGCTGCAGGCGTCCCAGGCCGTCTGCGTTGAGGCGCTGCGCGGTGCCGCTGGCAACCACCTGCTGCAGGCCGATGCTGATCAGGTTGGCCGCGATCGAATCGCCTTCCTGTGCCGGCGCAGGCGACTTGTCATAGCGCTTGAGCAGCTTGCCCTGCGGATCAAGCACGCCACGCACCGCGTGCAACGGCTGGATCTCGCCGCCCGAGGCCAGGAACTGGTACAGCTGCGCCATCGCATACGGGCTCTGGTCGGTCGAGCCGAGAATCACGGCCGGATTCGGTTCGGCCTTGATGCCGGCCAGCACGTGGATCAGCTGGGTCACACGCTCTGGACCGACCTGCATGCCGACCCGCACCGTGGCCTGGTTGTAGGAATTGGCCAGCGCATCGATCAGCCGCACGGTGCCATGGCTGCGGTTGTCCGCATTGCCCGGGCTCCAGTTGCGGCCACGGCTCAACTGGACGGTCACCGGCGAATCGTCAACCCAGCTCGCCAGCGAGTAGCGGTCTGGCTGGGCCAGCGCCAGCAGGTACACGAACGGCTTGAGCAGCGAGCCGACCGGTCGCTGCGCCTCGATGGCGCGGTTGAAGCCGACCTCGGAGACCTCGCGGCTGCCGATCACTGCCAGCACGTCGCCGTTATGCACATCGGTCAGCACCATGCCGGCCTGCAGCTCGGGACGGCGCTTGCTCTCCAGCGACTTGATGGTACGGGTCACAGCGCCTTCGGCGTAGGCCTGCGCGGACGGCGACATGCCGGTCATGACGCTCAGGCCCGCGCCCTGCAGTGCGGACTCGGGATAATCGTGGCCGAGCTGGCGACGGACCAGATCGACATAGGCCGGGAAGCGGTTGGCGGCGACCAGGCCCGGTGTCTTCGGAACCCCCAGCGGAGCCTTCAGCGCCCGCTGGTATTCGGCATCGTCGATCAGCGCCGCTTCGCGCAGCTTGCCCAGCACGAAGTTGCGACGATCCAGCGCCCGTTCCGGGTTGCGCCGCGGGTCGTAGTAGGACGGGCCCTTGACCAGGCCGATCAACAGCGCGATGTGCTCGGTTTCCAGCGACGACAGGTCGCGGCCGAACCAGAATTCGGCGCCGGAGGACATGCCATGGATCGCTTGGCTGCCGCGCTGGCCCAGGTACACCTGGTTCAGATACGCCTCGAAAATGGTGCGCTTGTCGTAACGCGCTTCCATGATCAACGCATACAGCACTTCATTGAACTTGCGGGTGAGGGTCTGCTCCTTGCCGATGCCGAGCAGGCCGCTGCGGGCCAGCTGCTGGGTCAGCGTGGACGCACCCTGCCGGCTCTGCCCGCCGGAACGGACGGTCACCCAGACCGCACGGGCGATGCCCGACAGGTCGATGCCGTGATGGCGGTTGAAGTCCTTGTCCTCCACCGCCTGCAGGCCGGTCACCAGCAGGTCCGGCGCCTCGTCCATGCGGATCAGGCGACGCTCTTCCTGCTTCTGGCCGTACAGCGTGGCGATGCGTGCCGGATCCAGGCGGGCGGCCTTGAGCGCCTTGCGGCTGTCGGCATCGCGCAGCGACGCGACGGTGCCGCCAGCGAGCGACAGCTCGACGCGACGCGCGGCCACCCGGCCATCGACGTCGGCGTAGCCACGGCTGGCAATGACGAAGCGGCCACCCTTCACCGCGTAGGTGGCCGGCTCCCTGCCTTCGCCGTCATCGCGGTAGGCGGACGCGGCCAGTTCGGTCTTCAGGGTCGCCGCATCCATCGCCTTGCCGGGCGTCAGCACCAGCGGGCGGGCGTAGACACGGGTCGGGATCTGCCAGCGCAGCTCTCCGAAACGCTGGGTCACCTGCTGGTTGAGGTACAGGGTGTACGGGATCAGGAAACCCAGTCCCAGTGCGACCGCTGCCATGCTCCAGGTGATCAGCCTGCGTCGCCAGGGCGAGCTGCCGCCCTCCTGGTCGTCGTCGTCGAAATCGTCGTGGTCGTCGGAATCGTAGCGTCGGGGCACGGGAAAAGCATGGCAGGGGCGTCAGCGGAGTCTACCCCAGCCCTTTCCCCAAGACAGGTTCGATCGGTCGTCCGTTCAGCGATGGCCCGGCGGCAGCGGACCGGCCCGGCCGCGGATGCCGTCCCACAGCCCCTTCAACATGAACCGCAACCGAATCCAGCGCGGCGCCAGGAACAGCCCGTTGCCCACCAGCTTCAGCAGCAGGCGTGGCACGTCCTGCGCGATCCAGACCCGCGGCGTATAGGCGCGCCCGTAGAGCAGCACGCGGTTGCGCATGATGAAATACAGGCGGAACGGCTTGTGCACGATCACGCCGTCCGGCTTCGCCCGCGACGGCAGCAGTTCCTCGCCGATGCTGTGGCTCATCTGCGCATCGCAGATTCCGTACAGCGCGTGGCCACTGCGTTTGGCGCGGAAGCACCAGTCCATGTCCAGGTTGTCGATGAACAGGCTTTCGTCCATCGCACCGATGTCACGCAGCGCCGACATCGGCACCAGCGATCCGGACGTGATGAGGAAGTCGCAGGAGATGCGCTGGCCCGGGCCGCCACGCAGCTTGTGGTTGAAGGGGAAGCCGAAGCGGACGAACGGGGCCAGCATGCCGCTGCGTGCGTCGCGGAACTGCGGTCCCACCGCAGCGATCCGCTCATTGCCCGCCAGCTCGACCAGCGCGGTGCCCAGCACGTCGACCATGCCTGGCTCCAGCACACTGTCCTGGTCCATCAGCAGCACGTAGTCAAACCCCAATGACTGCGCCTGCTCATACGACCGGTTCAGCGCACTGCCGAGCCCGACGTTGTGCGGCGAGGCCAGCAGGCTGATGCCGGGCGCCGCGCCCAGCAGCGCTTTCACATCCACACCTCGGCTGCCGTTGTCGAACACCACCAGATGCCCGACCTGCTGCAGCACGCTGTCGACCACCCGCCGCAGCAACTCCGGATCGGGGCCATAAGTAACGATCACGGCGCAGACGCGGTGCGCGTCGAAGGCAGCACGCGCTGCCGGCATCTGCGAAGTCATTGGATTCCCTGCACGAGGTCGCTGGCCGCCGAACGCAGGCCGTTGGAAAAACGATGATAGCGGCCACTGCCCAGCTCACGGGCGATGTGCAGCATGCGGGACGGCAGCCGGGTTGGCGCGCAGGCCCGCGCCTCGGCATGGCGCAGACGCTGGTCCAGTGTCGCCAACTGTGCGGCATCCAGTGCCGGCCGGCCCAGCCGCGCCTGCTCCTGCAACGAGCGCAGGCGGGCCAACGCCGCCGCGAGGTAGGTGCGGCGCGCGGAACCACTGCCCACGGCCCGCTCCAGCAGCCCGCGCTGGCGCGCGCCCACCTGGTTGTCGCCATGCTGCCGGTAGTCGGTGGTGATCGCTTCGATGCTGTCCAGGCCACCGCTTGCCGCCGCCACCAGCGCCAGCCATTCGTCGTGGATCCAGCCCTTGGCCACCGGCAGCGCCTGCGTGATCAGGCCACGCCGCAGCGCGGTCACGGCGCCGGTCACCAGATTGCGGCCCATCAGCAGCTCGAAGCCTTCACCGCGGTGTTCCCGGTCCAGGTCGCGGCGGCTGATCGACAGCGCCTGGAACAGGGTCGCCGGCAGCGGCCGGCCCTGCGCATCGACCAGCCGTGCATCGCTGTGCAGCAGTTGTACCGTGGGCCGCACGGCGAACGCCTGCAGGAAGGTGGCGACCTTGTCCGCATGCCACACATCGTCCTGGTCGCACAGGAAGACGATGTCGCCGCTGCAGGCCGACAACGCGGTTTCGAAATTGCGCACGTAACCGACGTTCTGCTCCTGCTGCCGCAGCACCACCTCGATGCCGGCCGCACGCAGCGCTTCAGCCTCGTGCAAGAGCACGGCCCAGGTACCATCAACAGAAGCATCGTCGACCACCACCACCTGTGTCGGCAGTACGCTCTGCGCGGCGATGCTGCGCAGTTGGGCGGCGACATAGCGCTCACCCTGCCAGGTACACAAGGCAACGGAGACGGTGGGTGCGACGCTGGACATGTTCTGGGGAGCGGCCGGAGCGGCTGGACTATACCCGACTGGCACCACCGGCACGAATGGTCGTCGCATCAGCGCGGCTGCGGCTCGCCACCTGCGCGCCGCAGCCGTTCCTCGAATGGCGGCAGTTCGGCCAGGTCCGGTTGCAGCCGCCGCGCCTGCTCGGCGGCATGCGCGGCAAATGCCAGATCGCCGCTTCCCAGCCGTTCGCTGCCGATCGCCAGCCAGCGCTGGGCCAGGCGCAGCCGTGCGGTCGGCAACCCGGCGTCGGTCGGCGCCAGCGTCTGCCACGCCTGCAGACAGGCGCCGGCGGCCTGCACCCGGTTCTGCCGCAGGTTGTCGTCGAAGCACTGGCGGCTGGCCGGCAGCAGCCGCGTGGCAGCCGCTTTCACGCGGGTGTCGCGTGGGGCCAGCGACTGCGCTTCGCGCAGCGCATCGAAGGCACTGTGCCCGGGCGGACTGATCCATTGCCCTGCACGCTCGGCGCGTTCGACCTGGCGCAGGTGATCACGCAGCAGACGCTCACGCTGGCTGTTGCTGATCGACGGCTGCTGCAGGGCCTGCTGCGCCTGCCGTGCACGCTGCAGGCGCTGCTCGAGCTGCTGCCTGGCCGCTGCCGAGGCACCCAGCGACGCTGCCAATGCGGCATCGCGCTGTGCCGCCTCGAACTGGAAGTCATCGGCCCGCTTCTGGCTGCGTGCGAGGACCGCCTGCAGTGTCTGCTCCCGGCCGCGCTGGGCACTGGGATCGTCGGCCGCCACCGCCAGGACCGCCTGGAAGCCCGCCGCCGCCGCTTCCAGCTGCTGTCGTTTCAACGCACGCTGCGCCTGCCGCAATCGCTGATCCATCGCCTGCGCCAATGCTTCCTGGCTGGCCGGCAGGTCGGCGTGCCCGGCATCGAACTGACGTGCCCGCTGCACCACCGCGGCCGCGTCGGCCAGATCACCTCGCGCGGCCAGGGCACGCGCCTGCTGCAGCAGGTCACTCAGTGCATCCTCGCGACCTTCCAGCGCCGATAGGTTGTCCGGCTGCAGGGCCAGAATGCGCTGGAACATCGGCAGGGCGCTGCTGTCGCCGTCATCCAGGCGCCCAGCGGCGAGTGCGTTGCGCGCCTGCGCAAGCATCGCGCCAATCCCTGCCCCGGCCGTGCGACGTGCCTGCAGCTGGCGCGCCAGCGCATCGGTCTGGCTCTGCGGCACCTGCAGCTCGCGTGCCAGCGCCAAGGCCTGCGCACTGGCGTCCAGTTCCCCGGCCTGCAGCCGGTCCCGCGCCTGCTGCAACGCAGCGGCACCGGTCCGTGCCAGGCCCTCGCGCGCCTGCGGGCGATCGCCGTCGAGCGCAAGCGCGGCCTGGTAGCGCTCGCGCGCACCACTGCCGTCGATGGCGCTCAGCCGTCCCGCCGCCAGCGCACGATCACCTTCGGCCAGCAGCTGTTCGATCTGCGGTTCGTCCCAGAACCAGTCCGCCAGCGGCTTGCGCAGCAGCACCAGCAGCACGAACACCGCCATCGCCGCCACCAGCGCCCAGCGCCAGACCCGGCGCGCATGCCGCGCCTGCAGCCACCACCAACGGCCTTCACGGCGGACGCGGTCCAGCGCAGGATGATCGGCGCCGTGAGGGCGATGCGGAGGCTCGCGTTCCATGCGTGCAGGGTAGCCGGGGTGGCGTGAAGCTCAGCCGAGGCGACGTGCCTCGCTGACACCGGGCAAGGCATCGAGCTTGCCCAGCAGCGTCGACAGCTGTCCGTAATCGCTCACCTTCAGCCGCAGGCGCAGGTGGGCACGGCCGCTGTTGCGCACGTTGTCGCTGTGGATGTCGAGCACGTAGGCGTCTTCCTGGGCGATCAGGTTGGTGATGTCCTTCAGCAGCCAGCGGCGATCGACCGCATCGACCACCACGTCCACTTCGTAACCGCCGCCCGCCTGCCCCCATTCCACCGGCAGGATGCGTTGCGGGCTGGCCGCGGCAAGGCGGGCCAGCGCTGCACAGTCTGCGCGATGCACCGTGACACCCCGGCTACGGGTCAGGTAGCCGACGATGGGTTCGCCCGCCACCGGCTGGCAGCAGCGTGCCAGCTGCACCAGCAGGTTGCCCACGCCCTGCACGGTGAACTTGGACTTGCCCAGGTTCTCGCGCCGTGCGGTCGGGCGTGGCAGGGTCGGCGGCGGCGCTGGCTGGCTGGCCGCACGTTCGGCCTCCAGCAGCGCGCGGCTGATCTGGTTGGGGCCGGTATCGCCCAGCGCCACCTGGATGTACAGGTCGTCGACGCTGTCGGCATGGAACTTCTTCGCCGCGGCCGCCAGATCCGAATGCTGCAGCCCGAGCCGCTTGAGCTCGCGCTCCAGCAGTTCGCGGCCGGCCTGCACGTTGCGCGCGCGGTCAAGCTTGTGGAACCAGCTGCGTACCTTCTCGCGCGAGCGGTTGCTGGCCAGGAAGCCGTTGGCCGGTATCAGCCAGTCGCGGCGCGGATCGGCCTCCTTGCCGGTAAGGATCTCCACCCGGTCGCCGCTGCGCAGGCGGTAGGTCAACGGCACGATGCGGCCGTTCACCTTGGCGCCGCGGCAGCGGTGTCCCACCATGGTGTGCACCTGGTAGGCGAAGTCCAGTGGCGTGGCCCCCTGCGGCAGATCCAGTACTTCGTCCTTCGGGCTCAGCGCATAGACGCGGTCTTCGGTGAGCTCCGCATCCAGTGCCCCGGCCAGTTCATTGCCCTGCCCGTCCTGCGCCTGCTCCAGCAGCTGGCGCATCCAGGTGATCTTGCGGTCGAAGGACTTTTCGGCGCCCTTGCCACCTTCCTTGTACTTCCAGTGCGCAGCCACGCCCAGTTCGGCCTGCGCATGCATCTCGTGGGTGCGGATCTGCACTTCGATGGTGCGCCCTTCCGGGCCGACGACGGCGGTGTGCAGCGAACGGTAGTCGTTGGCCTTGGGTCGGGCGATGTAATCATCGAACTCGCTCGGCACCGGCGCCCACAGCGCGTGCACCACGCCCAGCACGGCGTAGCAGGCCGCGACGTCGTCGACCATCACCCGCACCGCACGGATGTCATACAGCTGGTCGAACGCCAGCCGCTTCTTCTGCATCTTCCGCCAGATGCTGTAGATGTGCTTCGGCCGCCCGCTGACCTCGGCCTTGATGCCCTGGGCCGACAGTTCGCGCGAGAGCACCTTCTTGACGTTCTCGACGTAACGCTCGCGGGCGATGCGCGTTTCATCCACCTCGCGGGCGATGCGTCGGTAGGTGTCCGGCTCCAGATGGCGGAACGCCAGGTCTTCCAGCTCCCACTTCAGCTGCCAGATGCCCAGGCGGTTGGCCAGCGGGGCATGGATGTCGCGGGTCAGCTGGGCCAGCGCGCGGCGCTGCTCCTCCTCCAGCCTGTCGGCCGCGCGCATGCGCGCCAGCTGCCGCGCCAGCAGGATCGGCACCACCCGCAGGTCGCGGATGATCGCCAGCAGCAGCCGGCGCAGGCCCTCACTGTTGCGTCCTGCCTCGCGACCGGCGTGCAGCGCCCATACCGGGTCGGCCGCGTCCTGGCCGTCGAGCAGGCCGATCACCGCCGCCCGGTGGCTGCCAAGCGGCAACTGCTCCAGGTGGGCGCGCAGGCCGGGCAGGTCGAACAGCAGGGCCGCGACCACCGCGCCTTCGTCCGCCGAGAGCATTGACAGGGCATCGAGGGTGTCGCCCAGCACCGACCAGCTGGCGCGCATCTGCGTGTCAGTCCCGTCAGCTTCCCAGTACTCGCGCAGGGCCTGGCGCAGCGGAGCGGGCAGCACCGCTGCCGAGGGACGGTTCAACAAGGCATCCAGGCCGGGGACGGAAGCGCGGTTCACAGCATCGAGCAGGCAAGACAGAGGCCCCTACACTAGCGCCGGCACCGTTCAGGGACAATCGCCACCGCTGCATCGCCGGGCATGAGCACATGCCGCTACACTCGCGGGCAAACCCCGGAGAGACCTGTCATGCCTTCCATTGTCCTGCGCGCCCGTCCACGGCTGCTGGCCTGTGCCGCCGTGCTGTTGTCCCTGTCCGCGCCCGCCCTGGCGCAGCGCGTGGTGGAGGGCGATCTGCAGCAGCAGATGTCACCGGCCGAGTTCAAGGCCGCCGGCCTGGACAAGCTCAGCGCCGCCGAACTGGCCTCGCTCAACCGCTGGCTGCAGGGCAAGGTCGAAGCCGCTGCCACCGAGGCGGTTGCCGCCGTGCGCGAGGAAGCGCGCGAGGAGGGGCGACAGGAAGTGATCCGCAAGAACCGTGGCTTCTTCGACTTCGGCAGCAATGAGCCGATCACCGGTGTGCTGCAGGGCGAGTTCCGCGGCTTCGGCAAGGGCCGCGTCTACTCGCTGGACAACGGCCAGCAATGGGAACAGACCGACACGACGTCAATTTCCGGTGTCCGCAGGCAATCGCCCAAGGTCAGCATCACCCCGGGCGTGATGGGTGTGTGGTACCTGAAGGTCGAGGGCGTCAATACCCAGCCCAAGGTCCGTCGCACCAAGTAACGCGCAATCCGTCCGAATGCAGCCGGGCACTGCCCGGCTGCACGCTTCATGCCTGGCGCAGTGCCGCCACCCGCTGCGCCAGCTTCTTGGCCGAGATGCCGGTGCGCGCCCCCAGTTCCTGGGCGAACAGCGAAACCCGCAGCTCCTCCAGATCCCAGCGCAGCGCCTGCCACTGTGGCCGCTCGCGCAGGCCCAGCTGTTCACCGGCCGCCAGCGCCTCCAGGAACGGATGCAGTTCCAGCATGCGCGCCTGGTCACGTGGCGGGTCACGCTTGGCACGTTCGGTGCGAAGGATCATCGCCTTCAGGTAACGGGGATACTGGGCCAGCGCATCGGCCGGTGTGTCGCGCAGGAAGCCGGGGTGGATCAATCCCGCCAGCTGCGCTTCCATGTCGTCCAGGTTGCCCCGTGCCCAGCCCATCAACGGCGCTTCCAGCATCGGCTTCAGTTCCGCCACCAGCGCCAGGATGGTCTCGGCCAGCTTCAGCCGCGACATCGCCTCGCCGAACAGGGCCTTGGCTGCATGCTCGCGGCGCTGTTCGAAGGCCGCCGCATCGCGGATGCTTTCCAGTCCTTCGGCCAGCACGGCGTTCATCGCCGCATCCACCAGATCGCCTCGCAGGCGCTCCTGCGATTCGATCGCCGCATACAACAGACCCGTCTTGGCACCGACCGGCAGCTGCTTGCGGGCCTGCTTGACCTTGTCGGCCAGCGCGATCTCCAGCAGGCGGCGCACGCCCAGTGGATGGGCCTCCTCGGCCTGCTGGCGGTCGGCGAAGATGCGCAGGGCCACACTGTCACCCTCGTCCAGCAGCGCCGGATAGGCGGGCACGCCCGCCTCACCGGGTACCTGCAGTGGAATCGGCGCAGCCGGGAAGGTGCGCAGCCCATCGGCCGCCATCTCGCGACCGGCACGCGCGGCAAAGGCATCACCGGCTCGGCCGCCGAATCGCGCCCGCAACGCGTCGAGGTCACGTGAGGTGGCCAGCACCTTGCCCTGCTCGTCGCGCAGCCGCAGATTCATGTGCAGATGCGGCTCGATGGAATCCGGCTCGAAATCAGTCGCCGCGACCGGGGCGCCGGTCGCGCGCGACAGGAAGCGTGCCAGTTCGCCGGTGATCGCATCGGCACTGGCATTGGGGAACGCCTCATGGAACGCACGGCCGAAATCCGGGGCCGGCACGTAATTGCGGCGCATCGCCTTGGGCAGGCTGCGGATCAGCGCTGCCGCCTTGTCGGCGACGAAGCCTGGCGCCAGCCAGCCCAGCTGCACTGGATCGAGCGCGTTGAGCAGGTGCAGCGGCACCTCCAGGGTGACACCATCATCTTCGGCACCCGGCTCGAAACGGTAGTGCAGCGGCAGCCTTGCCTGGCCCAGCGGCAGATACTTCGGATAACGCTCCTGTTCGCTGCCTTCGCCCGGCAGCAGGTCCGCCAGCGTCCAGTGCAGCCCCATGCGCTGTGCGGGCGGCAGTTCCTTCCACCACGCGTCCAGGCCGGATGCCGAATGGATGTGGGGGGGAACCCGGTCCAGATACCAGCGCGCCTGCCAGTTTTCATCGGCAACGATGCCAGCCCGGCGCAGCTTCGCTTCTTCCTCGCGCGCCACCTCCAGCACCTTCTGGTTGTCTGCCACGAAACTGGCGCGGGTGTTGATCTCGCCGGTCACCAGCGCCTGCCGCACGAAGATGTCGTGCGCCTCGCCGGGTGCGATGCGTCCGTAATGCACCGGCTTCTTCGGCGCCAGCACCAGACCGAACAGGCTGATCTGTTCCGATGCCAGCACCTGGCCCTGCGCACGCGACCAATGCGGGTCGAAGTGCTTGCGCAGGAGCAGGTGCGGCAGTTCGGCGATCACCCAGTCCGGCTCGATCGCCGCCAGGGTCATGCCCCACACTTTCTGCGTGTCGAGCAGGTTGGCCACCAGCAACCAGGGAGGTGGCCGCTTGGACAGCACGGAACCGGGGAACGGCAGGAAGCGGCGCTGGCGCGGCGCGAGGAAATCCCCCTTCTCGGTGCGATGGCCGATCTGCGTAGGCAGGCCCGCCACCAGTGCACGATGCAGCGTCTGATAGGCCGAAGCCCGCACGCGTTCACTGAAGCCGCCGCCGGCAGGCGCCTGCTCTTTCTGCGCCCGCGCCGCCACCGGCGCCGGCACGGCGTCTGCCTTGCCCTCGCGGGCCAGGCGGGCAGCGCGGTGCAGCTGGCCCCGCGTGGCTTTCACCGCTGCCGCGTCATCACGTGCGGCCGCCGGCGCACTGCTGCCCGCCAGCAACGGTGCCATCGATGCTTCCACGGGCTCTTCCTTCCAGCCCAGCTCCTCGCACAGCAGGCGTAGTTGGCGATGCAGCTCGCGCCACTCGCGCATGCGCAGGAATCCAAGAAAATGCCGCCCGCACCAGTCGCGCAGCTTGGACTGGGTCAGGTCTTCATGGGCCTGCCGGTAGGCATCCCACAGGCGCAGCACGCCGACGAACTCGGAGCGGCCGTCGGCGAACTGGGCATGCGCGGTGTCGGCGGCCCCCCGTGCCTCGGCCGGTCGCTCGCGCGGGTCCTGGATGCCCAGGAACGAGGCGATCACCAGCATCGGCCGCAGGCAGCCGGCCGCCTGTGCCGCCACCAGCATGCGTGCCAGCTTCACATCCACCGGCAGGCGCGCCATCTGCTTGCCGATCGCGGTCATGCGCCGCTCGCTGTCGATCGCGCCCAGCTCGGTCAGCTGCTGCCAGCCATCGGCCACCGCACGTTCGTCCGGTGCTTCCAGGAAAGGAAAATCCTCGATGCGGCCCAGACCCAACTGCAGCATGCGCAGGATCACCCCGGCCAGGCTGGAGCGGCGGATTTCCGGATCGGTGAACTCCGGCCGGGCCTGGAAATCGGCCTCCGCATACAGGCGGTAGCAGATGCCCTCGGCGATACGGCCGCAGCGGCCCTTGCGCTGGTTGGCGCTGGCCTGCGAGATCGGCTCGATGTGCAAGCGGTCAAGCTTGTTGCGCGGGCTGTAACGCTTGACGCGGGCGAAGCCCGGATCGACCACATAACGGATACGCGGCACCGTCAGCGAGGTCTCGGCCACGTTGGTGGCCAACACGATGCGCCGGCTCGGCCCGGGGTTGAACACCCGGTCCTGGTCCTGGTTGGACAGCCGTGCATACAACGGCAGCACCTCGGTATTGCGGTACCGGCGTCGCTCCAGCGACTGGTGGGCGTCGCGGATCTCACGTTCACCCGGCAGGAAGATCAGCACATCGCCCCGCGCGTCCAGGCGCGTGATCTCGTCGATCGCCGACACGATCGCATCGTTGACGGTGCGTTCGCCCTCCTGCTCGCCCTCGCCTTCCAGCGCGCGGTAGCGCACCTCGACCGGATAGGTACGGCCCTCTACGCTGATCACCGGCGCGTCGTCAAAATGCTGGGCGAAACGGTCGGTGTCGATGGTGGCCGAGGTGACGATCAGTTTCAGGTCCGGCCGCTTGCGCAGCAGCTGCTTCAGATAGCCGAGCAGGAAGTCGATGTTGAGGCTGCGTTCATGCGCTTCATCGACGATGATCGTGTCGTAGTTCGACAGCCAGCGGTCGCTGGCGATCTCCGCCAGCAGGATGCCGTCGGTCATGAACTTGATGCGGCTGTCCTCGCTGACCTTGTCGTTGAAGCGCACCTGGTAGCCGACCAGCTGGCCCAGCTCACTGTGCAGCTCCTGTGCCACGCGGCTGGCCACCGCGCGTGCGGCGATCCGGCGCGGCTGGGTGCAACCGATCATGCCGGCCTGGCCACGGCCGGCGGCCAGGCACAGCTTGGGCAGCTGGGTGGTCTTGCCCGAGCCCGTTTCGCCCGCGATCACCACCACCTGGTGATCCCGGATCAGCGCGATGATGGCATCGGCTTCACGCGCAATCGGCAGCTGGGGGTCCAGAGTAATGGCTGGTTGCTGCTGCGCCCGTTTCTGCCGGCGCTGCACCGACGCCTGCAAGGCCTGCTCGAAGGTAGCAGCCAGTGCCGCATCCTGTGGCTTGGCCTGGCAACGCGAGAGCATCCCCAGCAAACGGCCCCGGTCGCGGCTCATTGCGCCGTCGATGGCGGCGCGCAGTTGGCGCAGGCGAGACTGCGGCATTTTGTCGATAGCGTTCATCAATCGGTTCGTTTAAAACTTTGAAAGCAAACAGTCGTCAAGACTGATTTATTGTGAAGACCAACGATTCCACAAGGAGGAACCCCATGGCGAAGACCAAGAGCCCGACCAAGGCCAAGACCGGCAAGCAGAAGCTTGCCGCTGCGGCGCCGTCGGCCCCCAATATCGATATCGGGATCACCCAGGGCGACCGCAAGAAGATCGCCGACGGTCTGTCGCGCTTCCAGGCTGACGCGTTCACGCTCTACCTGAAGACGCACAACTTCCACTGGAACGTGACCGGGTCGATGTTCAACTCGCTGCACACCATGTTTGAAACACAGTACACCGAGCAATGGGCGGCCCTGGACGATGTGGCCGAGCGCATCCGCGCGCTGGGCTTCAATGCCCCGGGCTCCTACCGGGAGTTCGCTGCGCTGACCTCGATCGCCGAGGAGCCGGGCCTGACCGACAGCGCGGACTGGCGGGAAATGGTACGCCAGTTGGTGGTCGCCAACGAAGCGGTCTGCCGTACGGCGCGTGAAGTGCTGGAGGTGGCGGCCAAGGGCGATGATGCCCCGACCGAGGATCTGATGACCCAGCGCCTGCAGACCCACGAGAAGTATGCGTGGATGCTGCGCTCCCTGCTCCAGTAAGGGTTGGGGGGT
>NZ_JAOCKC010000026.1:0-44321 GCF_029844625.1 Stenotrophomonas sp. GD03680
CGCTTTGGCATTTGACGTTGCGGTTGCTTGAAGCAGGTGCAGGGCGCAGCCCTGCCGATACCCTCCCCCCGCCCGGGCTGGCAGAATAGGGATCTCTGCCGTAGACCGAAGCCGACGATGCGCCTCTCCCAGTTCCACCTGCACACCACCAAGGAAACCCCCAGCGACGCGGAGCTGACCAGCCACCGCCTGATGCTGCGTGCGGGCATGATCCGCAAGCTCGCCTCCGGCCTGTACACCTGGTCGCCGCTGGGACTGCGCGTGCTGCGCAAGGTCGAACGCATCGTGCGGGAGGAAATGGATCGCGCCGGCGCCGTGGAGTTCCAGATTCCGACCATCCAGCCCAAGGAGCTGTGGGAGCAGACCGGCCGCTGGCAGAAGTTCGGGCCGCAGCTGCTGAAGATCAAGGATCGCAAGGACCAGGTGTTCTGCTACAGCCCGACCGCCGAGGAAGCCGCATGCGACTTCGCGCGCAGCGAACTGTCCAGCTACAAGCAGCTGCCGGTGAACTTCTACCAGATCCAGACCAAGTTCCGCGATGAGATCCGCCCGCGCTTCGGCGTGATGCGTGCACGCGAATTCCTGATGAAGGACGCCTATTCGTTCCACCTGCACGATGAGTGCCTGGTGCGCGAGTACGAGAACATGAAGGCCGCCTACAGCCGCATCTTCACCCGGCTGGGCCTGGACTTCCGCATGGTGCAGGCCGATTCCGGCGCGATCGGTGGCGACGCGTCGCAGGAATTCCATGTGATCGCCGATTCGGGCGAGGACGCGCTGGTGTTCTCCACCGGCTCGGACTACGCGGCCAACATGGAAGCGGCGATCGCCGCGGAACCGGCACCGCGCGCGGCAGCCGGCGAGACGATGCGCAAGGTCGAGACCCCCACCCAGAAGACCTGCGAGGACGTTGCCGCCCTGCTCGGCATCGCCCTGCAGCGCACGGTGAAGTCGGTGGCGCTGATGACCGCCGAAGGGTTCGTGCTGGTGCTGGTCCGTGGCGACCACGAGGTCAACGAGATCAAGCTGGGCAAGGTTGCCGGCCTGGAAGAGCAGCGCTTTGCCAGCGAAGCGGAGATCGCCGAGTACCTGGGCAGCGTGCCCGGCTTCCTCGGCCCGGTTTCACCGGCCAAGGCGATCCGCGTGGTGGCCGACCGCGAAGTGGCGGCGATGTCCGATTTCGTGGTCGGTGCCAATGAAGCGGGCTTCCACCTGGCTGGAGTCAACTGGGGCCGCGACCTGCCGGAACCGGAAGTGGTCGATATCCGCAACGTGCGTGCCGGTGACCGTGCGCTGGACGGCGGCGAGTTGAAGATCGCCCGTGGCATCGAAGTCGGCCACGTGTTCCAGCTTGGCCGCAAGTACGCCGAAGCGCTGGACGCGACCGTACTGGACGAGAACGGCAAGGCCGCAGTGATGGCAATGGGCTGCTACGGGATCGGCATCTCGCGCGTGGTCGCTGCCGCGATCGAACAGAATCATGACGATGCCGGCATCATCTGGCCGGACGCGATGGCGCCGTGGCAGGTGGTGGTGTGCGTCATCAACCCCAAGGGCGATGCCGCTGTGGCCGAAGCCGCTGCCGGCCTGCTGCAGGAACTGCGCGATGCCGGTCTCGATGCCGCGCTGGATGATCGCGGGCTGCGCCCGGGTGCGATGTTTGCCGACATGGAGTTGATCGGCATCCCGCATCGCGTGGTGGTCAGCGAGCGCGGCCTGGCGGCCGGCACGTACGAGTACCGCTCGCGACGTGCCAGCGAAGCCGAAAGCCTGGATAAGGCTACCCTGCTGCAACGCCTGCAGGGTTGAGTGACCGGACCGGGGCATGCCCCGGTCTTTTTCTTTGTACCGGCGGTGGGCCGGTGAATATGCAGCTGGACATAATCCGGTCAAAATGGTCACGATGCAGTCTGTCCATCGCCATACCCTGACCTGCATGATTTGTACTGGATTTAATTCATCATTATCCTGTGCGCCGACGCCACGGACCGGCTCGTCCCTGTCCCTTATTAGTTTCCGGAGTAACCGTAGATGAGCATCGACCTGACCGGCCTGTCGGCACGCGAGCTGGGCGCATTGATCCGCACCGCGAAAAAGCAGCAGACCATCGTCGCCAAGCGTCGCCCGATCGCCAAGGTGCGGGCCCAGCTGAGCAAGCTGGCCAAGACCGAGGGTTACACCATCGAGGAGTTGTTCGGTACCGCTACCACGGCTGCCAAGCCACGCGCCCGCAAGGCAGCGGCGCCGTCCAAGACCGCCGGCCGCAAGCTCGGCAAGGTCGCCCCGAAGTACCGGAACCCGGCCAACCCGAAGGAAACCTGGACCGGCCGTGGCAAGCAGCCGCGCTGGATGGCCGAGCTGACCGCCAAGGGCAGCAAGAAGCCGGAAGATTTCCTGATCAAGAAGGCCTGAGGCCGGATCGGAAAGAATGAAGAACGCCGGCGCAAGTCGGCGTTCTTCATTCCATCACAACGTCTTGCGCGCCGGCATCAAGAGGTTGCCGAACAGCAGGCCCGCCACCAGCGCCATCACCACGTTGAGCACGGTCAGGAACACGCTCTGGCCGGCACCGACATCCTGCTGCTGGACGAGCGTCAGCACGCCACGCAGGCTGGTGCTGCCAGGGACCATCATGATGATGCCCGGCAGGCGGATGATCGCACCCGGACGCCCGGCCAGCCGACCGAACAGGTTGCCGCCGGCGGTCAGCACCATCGCCGACAGGAAGATGCCTGCCGGTGCCCCCCAGGCGTGCCCGCCAAACTTGGAAATGGCATAGCCGGCCACGGACGCGGCAATCACCCAGGGATAATCGCGACGGCTGGCCTTGAACAGCATCGCGAAGGCGAAGGCCGCGGTCAGCAGCGACCCCCACTCCACCCACGGTCCCTGCGGTCGCGAGGCACGGATCACCGGGTCCAGGCCCAGCACATCGGCCAGGGTCACCGCGATCATCGCGCCGACGCTCAGTTTCATGATCGTGGTCAGCGCACCGGCAAACCGCGCGGTGCCTGACACCCAGTGCTGGCTGGCCAGTTCGTTGACCGCATTGGTCAGCGACATGCCGGGCAGCAGCACCACCAGCGAGGCGATGATCACCGTGTTGAGGTTGAGCGCGCCGACAAACGAAGCGATCAGGGTGGCAACCAGGCCGGCCAGCAGCGCGGCCAGCGCCTCGGCGGCCTCGCGGGTCGCCGGGCGACGGTCGGTGACCATGCCGAGCAAGCCGATCATCAGGCCGATGACACCGGCGGTGGCGATGTCCAGCCAGGGCAGCTTCCACATGCCGGCGACACCGGCCGCGCCGAGCGTGAACGAGAGGATGGTGCGGAGCTTGCCGCGACGGCCGGGATCCTTGTCCAGCTGACGCAGCGCGGTGTGCCCCTGCGCGATGCTCATCCGCCCGTTGGCCACTTCCTCGGCGATCCGGTCGGCGACACTGAGCTTGTGCAGGTCGTTCTCGCCCGGTGCCAGGCGGATCACGCGGGTGATGTCGCTGGAGCCGATCGCCTGGGCCGGGTCGCTGAAGCTGAGGATGATGCCGGTGGGGTTAGACCACGGTTCACAATCGAGATCGAGCTGTTTTGCCAGTGCGACCACGGCCGTTTCCAGACGCTGGGCCGTGGTGCCGTAGCTGTGGAGGCGGCCGGCGATCTCGGAAACGAAGGCCACGCGCTGCGCGTAGGTGGCCTGGGGCGTGGGGATCGTGTGAGCGTCTGCGGACATGCGCCGTAGTATTACCTAGGCCGGGCCCCGCCGGAGGAATTCATCCTGGTTTAACGCGAAGCACAATACAGAACGGTTATGCTGCGACCCGAATGGCCCACGTGACCCAGAACCTCGCCCCCCAGCTCGAACAGGACGCCCACGACCCCGGGCTGATCCGCCTGTCCGGCCACTGGACCTTGAAGACCGCGCTGGCCGCGGCCGAGGTGCTGCGCGCCGTTCCCGACAAACTGACCGGCATTGACGCCACGGGCATCGAGCAGCTCGATTCGGCCGGCGTACTGCAGCTGTTGCGCGTGGCCCATCGCGCCGACCTCGGCGAGGATGCGCTGCAGTTCCGGCCGGATCACCAGGCACTGGTGTGCACCATCGAGGAAGTGGCCGACGACCGGCCCAAGCCCAAGCGCGACTTCGGCGTGCTGGCCGCGCTGGAACGGCTGGGCGTCAGCATGCATGGCACCGGCCACAACATCGTGGCCCTGGCCAGCTTCCTCGGCGAGGCGATGGTCAAGACCGCTCGCCTGGTCAAGCAGCCGCGGCGCTTCCGCCTCACCGCCACCGTGCACCAGATGGAGCAGGTGGGCCTGGACGCCGTGCCGCTGGTGGCGCTGCTGTCCTACCTGGTCGGTGCGGTGATCGCGTTCCTGGGCTCGACCATCCTGCGCGACTTCGGCGCGGAGATCTACGTGGTCGAGCTGGTCAACATCGCCTTCCTGCGCGAGTTCGCCGTGCTGCTGACCGCGATCGTGCTGGCCGGCCGCACGGCAAGCGCGTTCACCGCGCAGATCGGCGCGATGAAGGCCCGCGAGGAGATCGATGCGATGCGCACGCTGGGCCTGGACCCGATCGACCTGCTGGTACTGCCGCGCCTGTTCGCGCTGCTGGTGACCCTGCCGCTGCTGACCTTCATCGCGATGATTGCCGGCCTGGCCGGCGGCATCACGGTCGGCGCGTTCGATCTGGACATTCCGCCGCAGATGTACATCGCGCGGATGCACGACACGATGGAGGTGCGGCACATGCTGGTCGGCCTGTCCAAGGCGCCCGTCTTCGCGGTGGTGATCGGCCTGATCGGCTGCCTGGAGGGCCTGAAGGTCACCGGCACCGCGCAGTCGGTCGGCGAGCGCACCACATCCAGCGTGGTGCAGACCATCTCGCTGGTGATCATCATCGACGCCTTTGCGGCGTTGTGGTTCATGCATATGGACTGGTGACATGAACACGACCTCCGGTTCCGGCACCTTCGAGATGCGTGATGACGATGGCCATGACCTGGCCATCCGCGTGCGCGGGCTGGTCAACCGCTTCGGCAGCCAGACCGTCCATGAGGACCTCGACCTGGACGTGCGGCGCGGCGAGATCCTCGGCGTCGTCGGCGGCTCGGGCACCGGCAAGTCCGTGCTGATGCGCTCGATCCTGGGCCTGCGCGTGCCGGATGAAGGACAGATCGAAGTGCTCGGCCGCGATGCGCGTGCCGACGATGCCGAAAGCCGGCTGCATATCGAGCGCAACACCGGCGTGCTGTTCCAGGATGGCGCGCTGTTCTCCTCGCTGACCGTCGGCGAGAACGTGCAGGTTCCGCTGAAGGAGCATCATCGCGACCTTCCCGAACGCTGGCACTACGAGCTGGCACTGCTGAAGGTGAAGCTGGCCGGCCTGCCCGCCGATGCGATCAACAAGCTGCCCTCGCAGCTGTCCGGCGGCATGCGCAAGCGTGCCGGCCTGGCCCGCGCGCTGGCACTGGACCCGCCGCTGCTGTTCCTGGACGAACCGACCGCCGGCCTGGACCCGATCGGCGCGGCGGCCTTCGACCGGCTGATCAAGACCCTGCAGGAAGCGCTGGGCCTGACCGTGTTCCTGATCACCCATGACCTGGACACGCTTTACGCCATCTGCGACCGCGTCGCCGTGCTGGCCGACCACAAGGTGATCGCCAACGCACCGCTTGCGGAAATCGAGAAACTGGATCATCCGTGGATCCAGGAATACTTCCACGGACCACGTGCGCGTGCCGCGCGTGGTGAACAGATCGAGAGTGCCTGAGCCATGGAAACCAAAGCCAACTACGTGCTGATCGGCGCGTTCACCCTGATCACCGGCCTGGCCCTGCTGGCCTTCGGCCTGTGGGCGGCCAAGTACTCATCCGACCGCACCTGGCAGGAATACCGCGTGGTGTTCCGCGAGGCGGTGACCGGCCTGTCGGTCGGCAGCCCGGTGCAGTACAACGGCATCGCGGTCGGCTCGATCATCGAGCTGAACCTGGTACCGGACGATCCGCGCCAGGTGGTGGCGCGCATCCGCCTGAACTCCACCACGCCGGTGAAGACCGATACCCGTGCCAAGCTGGCGATCACCAGCCTGACCGGTCCGTCGATCATCCAGCTCAGCGGCGGCACGCCGCAGTCGCCGGCACTGACCACGGTCAACAAGGACCCGGCGCCGATCATCCCGACCACGCCTTCGGCACTGCAGAACATCACCGATGTGGCCAACCGCATCGTCGAGCGCATGGACCAGATCCTCAGCGATCGCAACGTGGCGTCGATCAACGCGACCCTGGCCAACCTGGAAACCATCAGCGGCGGACTGGCCGACCGCGACCAGGGCACACAGGCGCTGCTGCTCAGCGCGCGCGATGCCGCACGCAGCCTGGACACCACGCTGAAGACCACCAACGGCACCATCGAGCGCCTCGACAGGAACCTGGTGCAGCAGCTGCCGGGCATCATCGACAAGCTCGACGCTACCCTGGTCAAGCTCGATTCGGCTGCCGGCAATGCCGATTCGATCCTTGGCGAGAACCGCGCCGCGATCAACAGCTTCGCCAATGACGGGCTCGGCCAGCTGGGCCCGACCCTGACCGAACTGCGTGGCCTGATCCGCGACCTGCGCCGGGTCAGCGACCGCCTCGAGAACAACCCCGCGCGCTATCTGCTCGGCCGCGATGCCCCGAAGGAGTTCGAACCCAAATGAGCCCGACCCTCTTCCCGCGCCTGCTGCTGCCAGGCCTGGCCCTGGCGCTGCTGTCGGGCTGCTCGATCCTCGGCAGCGGCGACAAGAATCCCGTCACCCTGTACTCGCCTGCCGTGCAGGTGAAGGTCGATCCCAGCTGGCCCCAGGTCGCCTGGCAGCTGGTGCTGGCCAAACCCAGCGCGGCGCGCATGGTCGACAGCCCGCGCATCAACGTGCGTCCCACGCCATCGGAGCTGGAGATCTACAGGGGCGCCAGCTGGGCCCAGCCGGCCACCGACATGATCGAGGACACGCTGCTGCGCGGTTTCGAGGACTCCGGCCGCATCAACGGCGTGGCCCGCACCGCCGCCGGTATCCGCGCCGATTACAAGCTGTCCACGGACATCCGTCGTTTCGAGTCGGACTACCAGGGCCAGACCACGCCGACGGTGGTGATCGAACTCAATGCCAAGCTGATCCACGTGGCCGACCAGCGCGTGGTCGCTGATCGCACCTTCCGTCAGGCGCAGCCCGTTGGCAGTACCGATGTGCCGGCGGTTGCGGCGGCGTTCGAACGTGGCCTGCAGCAGATCGCGCAGGACGTGGTCGGCTGGACGCTGGTCAGTGGGCAGAACGACAGCGCCGCAGCACCGCGCTGATCCCCCGCTCAGCGCGGCGTGATCCAACGGAATGTCAGGTTGATCCGCTCGCCCTGGGCCCGCGCCATCTTCGGCAACGCGTGCTGATAGAAGCGCTGGGTGCTGCCGGCCATCAACAGCAGATCGCCATGGCCCAGCAGGAACTCCGCCTTGCGTGCCGGCTCGTCGCGTCGTCGCAGCAGGAAACGCCGCGCCGCACCCAGGCTCAGTGAAGCGATCACCGGCGCCGGTCCCAGTTCGGGTTCGTCGTCGCTGTGCCAGCCCATGTAATCGCCACCATCGCGGTATCGATTGAGCAGCACGCTGTTGAACCGGCCGATACCCTCTTCCTGCAATCGCAGGCGCAGCGCCTGCAAAGCCGGCAGCCAGGGCCGCGGGACGAACTCGGCGCCGGAATACCGGTAGCGCGCCTGCGGATCGCCGATCCAACTGCTCAGCCGCGGCGAATCCACCCAGTGACCGAACATCCGGATGCGGTGCACATCCCAGGCCACCTGTTCGCCCAGCGTCCGCTGCAGCGCATCCGCCCGATCCGGCAGCAGCCAGCCCGGAACATGACGGACGTCGGCATCGGGCAGCTCGTGTGGAAACAGCATCGGGATCGCCAGGCAGTGTCGGGGCGGCACGAGGCCGCCCCGCCGGACTCAGGCACGCCGGAACGGCACGCCGGTCTTTTCCTTCAGTTCGTCCTCGCCAACCCCCGGCGCGGTCTCCACCAGCACCAGACCGGCATCGGTCACGTCGAACACAGCCAGATCGGTGATGATGCGGTCGACCACGCCCACGCCGGTCAACGGCAGCGTGCATTCGGCCAGCACCTTGTGCTCGCCGTTCTTCGCGGTGTGCTCCATCAGCACCACCACGCGCTGCACGCCGGCCACCAGGTCCATCGCGCCGCCCATGCCCTTGACCATCTTGCCGGGCACCATCCAGTTCGCCAGATCGCCCTTGTCGGTCACCTGCATCGCGCCAAGAATGGCCAGGTTGACGTGACCGCCACGGATCATGGCGAAACTGTCATGGCTGCCGAAGTAGCTGGCACCGGCGCGCGCGGTCACGGTCTGCTTGCCGGCGTTGATCAGGTCGGGATCGACCTCGGCTTCGGTCGGGAACGGGCCGATGCCAAGCAGGCCGTTCTCGGATTGCAGCCACACGTCCACGCCTTCGGGAATGTGGTTGGCGACCAGGGTCGGCAGGCCGATGCCCAGGTTCACATAGGCACCGTCGGTCAGTTCACGGGCGGCGCGGGCCGCCATCTCATCGCGGGTCCACGCCATGTCAGTTGCCCTCCGCACGCACGGTGCGCTGCTCGATTCGCTTTTCAGGATGCGCGTTGTGCACGATGCGATGCACATAGATCCCCGGCAGATGCACCTGGTCCGGATCGATCGCACCGACCGGCACCACCTCTTCCACTTCGGCGATGCACACCTTGCCGGCCATCGCGCAGGCAGGATTGAAATTGCGCGCGGTCTTGCGGAACACCAGGTTGCCGGCTTCGTCGGCCTTCCACGCCTTCACCAGGGCAACGTCGGCACGCAGCGCGGTTTCCAGCACATAGTGCCTGCCGTCGAATTCGCGGGTCTCCTTGCCTTCGGCCACCACCGTGCCGTAGCCGGTGGCAGTGAAGAAGGCAGGAATTCCGGCGCCGCCGGCACGCAGGCGCTCGGCCAGGGTGCCCTGTGGATTGAATTCCAGCTCCAGCTCACCGGCCAGGAACTGGCGCTCGAACTCCTTGTTCTCGCCCACGTACGACGAAATCATCCTGCTGATCTGGCGTGTTTCCAGCAGCTGGCCCAGGCCAAAGCCATCGACACCGGCGTTGTTGGAGATCACGGTCAGGCCCTTGACTCCACTGTCGCGCAAGGCTGCGATCAGTGCCTCGGGTATGCCACACAGGCCGAAGCCGCCGACGGCCAGCGTCTGGCCATCGGCGACCACGCCCTCCAGCGCCTGGGCCGCGCTGGCATAGCGCTTGCTGCGCTTGCCGCCGGTATTGGACTTGTCCATCGCTTTGCTGTCCCACACGGTAAGGATGCCCGCATTCTAGCGGCACACCCGCATCCGGCTGGGATGCGCCGCAGCAATTGCGGCGTGCCCTCAGCCGCGCGCGATCGCGGCCATGACCTGCTTCAGGCCGTCCTGCCACGGCGGCAGCACGATGCCCAGCGCCTGCTGCAGGGCGCTGTTGTCCAGCACCGACCAGGCCGGCCGCCGCGCCGGGGTCGGATACTCGGCACCCGGAATCGCTTCAACCACCGGCGCCCTGTGCAGGACACCCGTTGCCAGCGCTTCGGCGAAGATCGCTTCGGCGAAGCCGTGCCAGCTGGTCTGGCCACTGGCGGTGAGATGCCAGGTGCCGGAGAGCGCGGCAGGATGCTGCAGCGCGAGCGCGGTGACATCGGCGATCAGCGCGGCCGGCGTCGGCGTGCCGATCTGGTCGGCCACCACACGCAGATGGTCGCGCTCCGCGCCCAGGCGCAGCATCGTGCGCAGGAAGTTCGCGCCATGCTCGGCATACACCCACGCGGTACGGAAGATCAGGTGGCGGCCGCCGGCAGCGCGCACGGCGTCTTCGCCATCGCGCTTGCTGGTGCCATACACACCCAGCGGCGCGGTCGGCTCGTCCTCGCGATAGGGCGCGGAACCTTCGCCGTCGAACACGTAGTCGGTGGAGTAATGCACGAACGGCACGCCCTGCGCCTGGCACCAGCGCGCGATCACGCCCGGCGCCTGCGCATTGGCGGCGAAGGCAGCTTCGATGTCCTGCTCGGCGCGATCCACGGCGGTATAGGCCGCCGCATTGACCACCACCGATGGCTGCACGCGATCCAGCAGCGCCGGCAGGCTCCCGGGCTGGCCGAAGTCCGCCGTCTCGCAGGGGCTGCCATCAGGGAGCCGGCCACTGCGGGTGGTGGCGACCACCGGCCCCAGCGGCGCCAGCGCGCGCAGCAGCTCCTGGCCGACCTGGCCGTTGCCACCCAGCACGAGAACCGTCATGGCGCGAAGACCGGCAGACGTTCCTCGGCGATGTCCTTCAGGAACGGCGCATGTTCGTCCTTGGGCGAGAGCGTCGGCGCGCCCACCGGCCAGTCCACTGCGATGTCCGCGTCGTTCCAGCGCACTCCGGCATCGGCTTCCTTCACGTACACATCGGTACACAGGTAGTGGAACAGCGCGGTGTCGGACAGCACGGCAAATCCGTGCGCGAAGCCTTCCGGAATCCAGAACTGGCGCTTGTTCTGCGCGCTCAGCACCACTGCTTCCCATTGACCGAAGGTGGGCGATCCGCGGCGGATATCGACAGCCACGTCGTACACCTCGCCTTCCAGCACGCTCACCAGCTTGCCCTGCGGTCGCGGCCACTGGTAATGCAGGCCGCGCAGCACGCCCTTGCTCGATGAGGAGACATTGCTCTGCACGAAGCGGTCGGGCAGGCCCAGCTGGCCGAATCGCGCCGCATTCCAGCCTTCGAAGAAGAAGCCGCGCTCGTCACCGAACACCGCCGGTTCAATCACCACACATCCCGGCAACCGGGTTTCAATCACTTTCACGGAACCACTCCACGCAATGCGAGTGTGTGCAGGTACTGGCCGTAGCCATTCTTGATCAACGGGGCGGCCAGCGCTTCCAGCTGCTCGGCATTGATCCAGCCCTGCCCGAACGCCACTTCTTCCGGACAGCAGACCTGCAGGCCCTGGCGCGTCTGGATGGTCTCGATGAAGTTGGACGCTTCCAGCAGCGACTGGTGAGTGCCGGTATCCAGCCATGCATAGCCACGCCCCAGCGCCTCCAGATGCAGGCTGCCCGCACCGAGATAGCGCTGGTTGAGATCGGTGATTTCCAGCTCGCCGCGCGGCGAAGGCCTCAGCTCGGCCGCATAATCGCTGGCGTTGCCATCATAGAAATACAGGCCGGTGACCGCGTAGTTGGAACGCGGGTTCTGCGGCTTTTCGACCAGGCCGACAACCCGGCCGTCCTTGTCGAATTCGGCCACGCCGTAACGCTCGGGATCGTTGACCCAGTAGCCGAACACGGTCGCGCCATCGGTGCGGGCATCGGCACGCCGGAGCACGTCGCGCAGGCCGTGGCCATGGAAGATGTTGTCGCCGAGCACCAGGCAGCTGGGTTTGCCGGCGACGAACTCGCGGCCGATCAGATACGCCTGCGCCAGCCCATCCGGACTGGGCTGCACGGCGTACTGGATGTCCATGCCCCACTGCGAGCCATCACCCAGCAGCTGCTGGAACAGGGCCTGCTCATGCGGGGTGTTGATGATCAGCACTTCCCGGACGCCGGCCAGCATCAGCACGCTGAGCGGGTAGTAGATCATCGGCTTGTCGTACACGGGCAACAGCTGCTTGCTGACGCCCTTGGTGATCGGATACAGCCGGGTGCCGGTTCCGCCGGCGAGGATGATGCCCTTGCGCTGGGTCATGACGTCTCCTGGGTTCAGGCCGTAGTGCCGATGCGCTGCAGGCGGTAGCTGCCGTCAAGCACGCCCTCGACCCAGTCCTGGTTCTCCAGGTACCAGTCAACAGTGAAGGCGATGCCCTGCTCGAACGTGTGCGCCGGCTGCCAGCCCAATTCGTTCTTCAGCTTGCTGGCATCGATCGCATAGCGACGGTCATGGCCGGGGCGATCGGCCACATGGGTGATCTGGCTGCTGCGCGGCTGCCCGTCAGCGCGCGGACGGCGCTGGTCCAGCAGAGCGCAGATCGCATGCACCACCTCGATGTTCTGCCGTTCCGAATTGCCGCCCACATTGTAGGTCTCGCCCACCCGGCCCTTGGCCAGCACGGTGCGGATCGCCTCGCAGTGATCTGACACGAACAGCCAGTCACGCACCTGCCTGCCGTCGCCGTAGACCGGCAGCGGTTCGCCGGCCAGCGCCTTGGCGATCACCAGCGGGATGAGCTTTTCCGGGAAGTGGTAGGGGCCGTAGTTGTTGGAGCAGTTGGTGGTCAGCACCGGCAGCCCGTAGGTGTGGTGGAACGCACGCACCAGGTGATCGGACGCGGCCTTGGACGCCGAGTACGGCGAGTTCGGCGCGTACGGGGTGGTCTCGCTGAACGCGCCGGTCTCGCCCAGCGTGCCGTACACCTCGTCGGTGGACACATGCAGGAAGCGGAACGCTGCGCCGCGCTCGGCCGGCAACGCCTTCCAGTAGTCGCGCACCGCTTCGAGCAGGCACAGGGTCCCCACCACATTGGTCTGGATGAAGGCCCCGGGGCCATCGATGGAGCGGTCGACGTGGCTCTCGGCTGCGAAGTTCAGCACCGCATCGGGCTGATGCTCGGCGAGCAGGCGGGCGACCCGCTCACGGTCGCCGATGTCCCCGTGCACGAACACGTGGTCCGGATTACCTTCCAGGCTGGACAGCGTCTGCAGGTTGCCGGCGTAGGTCAGTGCATCGAGGTTGACGACCTTGACGCCACGGGCCACGGCCTCGAGGACGAAATTGCCGCCAATGAACCCGGCGCCGCCGGTGACAATCCAAGTTGGCACTACCCGTTACTCCTGTTCGATCAAGGCTCCCGCGCCGCCTGGCAGTCGGGTGCAGCGCAGCAGGATACATCGGGCCCACCTTTACCACTGCCTCTGACGGGTGAACAGAGCCCCTTCCCTGAGGGAGCATTAGTGCGCCGCAGCACAACCATACGCATTCGCATGGTTGCCCCAAGCCAGCTAGAATCAGGATCCCACCCCCGAACCGGTTGCTGTCAGGACCGGACGTTCTCCCTGTTACTGAAGGACCCCGTACCAGATGAAAATCCTCGTCGCATACAAGCGCGTGGTGGACTACAACGTCCGCATTCAGGTCAAGCCGGACGGTTCCGGCGTGGTCACCGATGGCGTCAAGCTGTCTCCCAATCCTTTCGATGAAATCGCCCTGGAAGAAGCCCTGCGCCTGCGCGACAAGGGCATCGCCACGGAGGTGGTGGTGGCCACCATCGCCCCGGCCGACGCCCAGGCGCATCTGCGCAACGGCCTGGCCATGGGCGCCAACCGTGCCGTGCACGTGGTCACCGACCAGGCCATCCAGCCGCTGACCGCCGCGCGCACCCTGCTCAAGCTGGTCGAGAAGGAGCAGCCGGACCTGGTGATCCTCGGCAAGCAGGCCATCGACGATGACGCCAACCAGACCGGGCAGATGCTGGCCACGCTCTGGGGCCGCCCGCAGGCGACCTTCGCCAGCAAGCTGGACATCGCCGATGGCAAGGCCACGGTGACCCGTGAGGTCGACGCCGGCCTGGAAACACTGGAAGTGGATCTGCCGGCGGTCGTCACCACCGACCTGCGCCTGAACGAGCCGCGCTTCATCAAGCTGCCGGACATCATGAAGGCCAAGGCCAAGCCGCTGGAAACCCTGCAGCTGGCCGACCTCGGCGTTGAAGCCGCCGACACCTTCAAGACCACCCGGTACGCTGCGCCGTCCAAGCGCAGCAAGGGTGTAATGGTCAAGGACGCGGCCGAACTGGTGGCCGCACTCAAGCAGAAGGGGTTGCTGTAATGAGCAAGATTCTCGTCATCGCCGAGCACCACGACGGCAAGCTCAACGCCGCCACCGCCAAGACCGTCAGCGCCGCCGCTGCCATCAGCGGTGCCAGCATCGACGTGCTGGTGCTGGCCGCCGATCCGACGGCCGTCGCCACCGAGGCCGCCAGGATCGCCGGCGTCGCCAAGGTCCTGACCGTGGCCAACGCCGCCAACGCACAGGCCCTGGCCCAGGTGCTGGCGCCGCAGATCGCACAGCTGGCCAAGGGCTACAGCCACGTGTTCGGCCCGTCCACCACCTTCGGCAAGGACCTGATGCCGTGCGTGGCCGCCCTGCTGGGTGTCAACCAGGTCTCCGACCTGATGGCCGTGGAAGGCAGCCACACCTTCAAGCGCCCGATCTACGCCGGCAACGCCATCATCACTGTGGAAGCCCCGGCCGACCAGGTCGTGGTCGCCACCGTGCGTGCCGCGTCGTGGCCGGAAGCCGCGCAGGGCGGCAGCGCTGCCATCGAATCGGCCAGCGTCGATGCGGCACTGCCGACCCACACCCGCTTCGTCGGCCTGGCCGCCGGTGCCAGCGACCGTCCGGACCTGCAGAGCGCCAAGCGCGTGGTCTCCGGTGGCCGTGGTGTCGGCTCGGAAGAGAACTTCAAGGTCGTCTTCCAGCTGGCCGACAAGCTCGGCGCCGCCGTCGGCGCCTCGCGCGCCGCCGTCGATGCCGGCTACGTGCCCAGCGACCTGCAGGTCGGCCAGACCGGCAAGATCATCGCGCCGGAGCTGTACGTGGCCGTCGGCATCAGCGGTGCGATCCAGCACCTGACCGGCATCAAGGATGCCGGCACGATCGTGGCGATCAACAAGGACGGCGATGCGCCGATCTTCGAGATTGCCGATATCGGCCTGGTCGGGGATCTGTTCACGATCCTGCCGGAACTCGAGGCCGCGCTGGGCTGAGCGCCCGCCCGGGGTGCCGCGTAATCAACAGGTTACGCGGCATTCCCTTCCTTCTGGGGCCCGCAGGGACGCTGGCCTGGCTCACCCGTCCTTGCAGTGCCTGTCGCTATAATCCGGGGTCAACCCGTGTAAGGACTGCATTGATGACGCTCCCGTGTTTCAAGGCCTATGACATCCGTGGCCGCGTTCCGGATGAACTGGATGAACGCCTTGCCCGCCGCATCGGCGCCGGCACTGCCGCGTTGCTGGGCCCGGGACCGGTGGTGGTGGGACACGATATCCGCCTGAGCAGCCCCGCCCTCCTGCAGGCCGCCATCGAAGGCCTGACCGCCAGCGGCCGCGATGTCATCGACATCGGCATGTGCGGTACCGAGGAGGTCTATTTCCAGACCTTCCACCGCAAGGCCGCCGGCGGCATCATGGTCACCGCCAGCCACAACCCGATGGACTACAACGGGATGAAGCTGGTGCGCGAGGAGTCCAAGCCGATCAGCGGCGATACCGGCCTGTTCGACATCCGCGACTTCGCCGCCTCGGAGGCGCCGCTGGGAACCGGCCAGGGCGAGGTCCGCCAGGACACCGACAAGTCCGCCTACATCCAGCACCTGCTCGGCTACGTCGACGTGGCCGGCCTGAAGCCGCTGAAGATCGTCACCAACCCCGGCAACGGTGGCGCTGGCCTGGTGATCGACGAACTGGCGCCGCACCTGCCGTTCGAGTTCATCCGCATCCAGCACGAGGCCGATGGCAGTTTCCCGAATGGCATCCCCAATCCGCTGCTGCCGGAGAACCGTGCGGCAACGCGCGATGCCGTGCGCGCGCACGGTGCCGATTTCGGCATCGCCTGGGACGGCGATTTCGATCGCTGCTTCTTCTTCGACGCCGACGGCAACTTCATCGAGGGCTACTACCTGGTCGGGCTGCTGGCGACGGCACTGCTGGCCCGCCAGGCGGGCGGCAAGATCATCCACGACCCGCGCCTGACCTGGAACACCGTGGAAATGGTCGAGCAGGCCGGCGGCGTGCCGATCATGAGCAAGACCGGGCATGCGTTCATCAAGGAGCGCATGCGTGCCGAAGATGCCATCTACGGCGGCGAGATGAGCGCCCACCATTACTTCCGCGAGTTCGCCTACTGCGACTCGGGCATGATCCCGTGGCTGCTGATCGCGCAGCTGGTTTCCACGACCGGCAAGTCACTGGGCGAGCTGGTGGCCGATCGCATGAAGGCCTATCCGTGCAGCGGCGAGATCAACTTCCGTGTCGATGATGCCAAGGCGACCGTGGCGCGCGTGCTGGCGCATTTCCAGCAACAGCAGCCGGTACTGGACCATACCGATGGCGTCAGTGCGGATTTCGCCGACTGGCGCTTCAACCTGCGCAGCTCCAACACCGAGCCGCTGCTGCGCCTGAACATCGAAACCCGTGGCGATGACGCCCTGCTGCGCGAACGCATCGCCGAGCTGACCGCCCTGATCGGCGGCACGCCGGCAAACCATTAACCGAAGGACGCACCATGAATCCCATCGTTCCCGTCATTCTTTCCGGCGGCTCTGGCACGCGTCTGTGGCCGCTGTCGCGCGAAGCGTATCCGAAGCAGTTCCTGCCGCTGGTCGGCAACGACACGATGCTGCAGGCGACCTGGAAGCGCGTTGCGTCGATTGCCGGCGCGGCACCGATCGTAGTCGCCAACCAGGAACACCGTTTCATGGCGGCCGAGCAGCTGCGCGAATGCAAGGTGCTGCCGCAGGCGCTGATCCTCGAGCCGGTCGGCCGCAACACCGCGCCGGCGATCGCCATCGCCGCGCTGCAGGCACTGTCGGCCGGCGATGACGCGCTGCTGCTGGTGCTGCCGTCGGACCACGTGGTCCGCAACGAGGCGGCGTTCCATGCCGCGGTCAAGCAGGCCGCCGTCGCGGCCGAATCCGGCAAGCTGGTCACCTTCGGCATCGTGCCGACGGCGCCGGAGACCGGCTACGGCTACATCAAGGCCGCCACGGGTGAAGGCGTGCGTGCCGTCGACCGCTTCGTCGAGAAGCCCGACCTGGCTACCGCCGAACAGTACGTGGCATCCGGCGAGTACTTCTGGAACAGCGGCATGTTCCTGTTCAAGGCCTCGCGCTACCTGAAGGAACTGGAGACGCTGCAGCCGGCGATCCTCGCCGCCTGCCGCAATGCGCTCGACAAGGCCGCACGCGACAACGACTTCATCCGCCTCGACGCCGAGGCCTTCGCTGCCAGCCCGAACGACTCGATCGACTACGCGGTGATGGAAAAGACCGCCGATGCCGCCGTGGTACCGCTCGACGCGGAATGGAATGACGTCGGCTCGTGGTCGGCATTGTGGGAAGTGTCCGACAAGGATGCCGACGGCAACGCCTGCCATGGCGATGTCATCGCCCTGGACTGCAAGGACAGCTATGCCTATGGCAACCGCCTGATCGCGATGGTCGGCCTGCAGGACGTGGTGGTCGTGGAGACCGACGACGCCGTGTTCGTCGGCCACAAGGACCGCGTGCAGGACGTCAAGGAGATTGTCGGCCGGATCAAGCGCGAGGGCCGCAGTGAAGCTGCCGCGCACCGCAAGGTGTACCGTCCGTGGGGCGCCTACGATTCCATCGACAACGGCGACCGCTTCCAGGTCAAGCGCATCACCGTCAAGCCGGGCGCGACCCTGAGCCTGCAGATGCATCACCACCGCGCCGAGCACTGGATCGTGGTCAGCGGCACGGCCGAGGTGACCCGGGGCGACGAGGTCATCCTGCTGTCGGAAAACCAGAGCACGTACATCCCGCTGGGTGTCACCCATCGCCTGAAAAACCCGGGCAAGCTGCCGCTGGAGTTGATCGAAGTGCAGTCGGGCAGCTACCTGGGCGAGGACGATATCGTTCGTTTCGAAGACCAGTACGGCCGCGCGGGAGGCTGATCGGTGAGTGCTTCGGGTGCCGGCCGTTCGAGGCCGTTGTGTGTTGATCTGGACGGCACCCTGCTGCGCAGTGACCTGTTGTACGAGACCTTCCTGAGGATGCTGGCACGGCAGCCCTGGATGCTGTTCGTGCTGCCGTTCTGGCTGCTGCGTGGCAAGGCGCACCTGAAGCACCAGCTGGCGGTGCACGGTGCCGGCGATCCGGCACTGCTGCCGTACGACCCGCGCGTGGTCGAACTGCTGCGGACCAGCAGTGATCGCAGGCGGGTCCTGTGCACGGCATCGGACGCGGCACTGGTGGAGCCGATCGCGCGCCATCTGGGCGTGTTCGACGACGTGTTCTGCAGCGATGGACACACCAATCTTGCCGGCCATCGCAAGGCCGATCTGCTGGTGGAGCAGTTCGGCGAGCGCGGTTTCGACTACATGGGCAACGCGCGGGTCGATCTGGCCATCTGGAAGCACGCGCATTCGGCCTGGGTGGTCAACGCCAGTGCCGGTGTCGCCCGCGCTGCGGCGCACTGTTCGGAGCTTGCCGCCCACTGGCCCCGCGAAGGCGGCGGCCCACGCGCCTGGCTCAAGGCGATGCGTGTCCACCAGTGGCTGAAGAACGTGCTGGTATTCGTGCCATTGCTGGCGAGTCATCGTTTCCTGGAGCTGGAGACCACGCTCAACGCGGTGCTGGCGTTCATCGCCTTCGGGCTGTGCGCATCCGGCGTGTATCTGTTCAATGATCTGCTGGACCTCGACTCGGACCGGCAGCATCCGCGCAAGCGCAAGCGCCCGTTCGCCTGTGGCCGGCTGGATCTGCGTTCGGGGCTGCTGGCCACGCCGGTACTGACCCTGGCCGGCTTCCTGCTGGCGGCCATTGTCGCCCCTGCATTCCTGCTGGTACTGGCCATCTATTTCTGCCTCACCCTGGCCTATTCCCTGCGGATGAAGCAGGTGGTGATGATCGATGTGGTGATGCTGGCCGCGCTCTACACCATCCGCATCGTCGGCGGTGCCGCGGCAATCGACGTCACGCTTTCGTTCTGGCTGCTGACCTTCTCGATGTTCATCTTCCTCAGCCCGGCCATGCTCAAGCGCTACACCGAACTGCGCATGACGCTGGCCAGCGGCAAGGAGAAGCCCAGCGGGCGTGGCTACCACGTCGAGGACCTGGGACTGGTACAGGCCCTGGGTACCGCGTCGGGCATGGCGTCGGTACTGGTGCTGTGCCTGTACATCAACGCGCCGGAAAGCCAGGAGCTCTACGGGCATCCGCTGTTCCTGTGGCTGCTGTGCCCGGTCCTGCTATACTGGATCTGCCGCACCTGGCTGCTGGCCCACCGTGGACAAATGCACGACGACCCGGTCGTGTTCGCAGTGAAGGATCCCGGCAGCCTGATCACGGTGCTGGTGGGTGGCCTGTCGGTACTGGCGGCGATCTGAATCAGGCACATCACGGCTGCGCCACCGGCGCGCAGCCCGTCATTCGAGCGCGGGGAATGACGGTGCCAGCGCTGCCCGCAGGCAGCGCTGGCAACCCGGCCAGGTGGGATCAGGCCGGACGCTCGGACCCGGTACGATCCAGCAGCATGGCTTCCTGCAGGTCGTAGAAGCGCCGCAGCGGATAGGCCTGCAGTGCCTGTGCGCGTACCTCGGCACGGCTTGCCGCATCGCGGCTGGCCATCAGGCGCAGCATCGCTGCCGCCAGTGCCGGTGCATCGCCGACCGGCACCACTTCGCCATTGCCGGTGTTCTGCACGATGGTGCGCACGCCCGGCAGGTTCGACGCGATCACCCGTGAACCACTGAGCATCGCCTCCAGCTGCACCATGCCGAACGCTTCATAGCGGTTGACGCTGGGCAGTACCAGCACATCGAGCTGCGCATAGAACGCCTGCAGTTCCTGTTCGCTGACGCGACCGCGCACGTCGACCGCATCCCCCAGCGCGGCGATGCTGCCGTGGATGGCATCCATGATGCCGCCGCCGGCGATGTTGTGGGTATCCCCGACCAGCACCAGGCGGACACGGTCGCCATGCAGGGCATGGACCTGGCTGAAGGCCTCCAGCAGGACGGGCAGGCCTTTCTCGGCGACGAAGCGGCCCACGAAACCAAAGCGGAACACCCCGTCGGTACTCGCCGGGCGATCCTGCCAGGGCATCGCCTTCATCGGCGCCAGCACTTCATGCTGCTTGTGACGGATACCGGACAACCAGGCCGATGAGCTCGCGTAATCGTGGGTGAGCACCCCGACATCACGGGCGCGCCGCGTGGCCAGCCAGCAGGACACACGGGTCACGTTCACCGCCAGCCGGTCCAGCAGTCCACCCACCACGGCCATGTCGCACTGGTAGTTCACCACCAGCTTGCGGGCCGGGACCAGCAATGACAGCAGGCCCGACTCCAGCATCGGCATATGCAGGTTGACCACATCATGCTGCCGCGCCAGTCGGCGGAACCAGGTGATGAACTTCCAGCTCAGGACGCCTTTGTGCATGCGGGCGAACACCGGTGCGCGCACCACGCGCACGCCGTTGATGGTCTCTTCCACCGGCAGGGATGCATCGTGCTGGGTGGTGAGCACGGTGACCTCGTGGCGATGGGACAGGTCCTCGGCAAGCATCCGCGCGAATTCAGTCACCCCGCTCATGTAGGGCGTGTAGTAGGTCAGGACGATCAGGATCTTCATGCTCAGCTCGCGCTCACCAGTACCACGCCCAGCACGATCAGGCCGATTCCGGCCATGCGCAGTGGGCCGATGTGCTCGCCCAGGAACAGCACGGCAAGCACCGGTGTCACCACGTAGGTCAGGGCGATCATCGGCTGCAGCTTGGTCAGTGGCATGTACTTGAGCAGCACCACCCACGACACCAGCGGGATCATCTGCAGGATGAAGCCGGTCACCAGTGGCAGGTTGAACGCAGACGACAGCATGGGCAGGAGGCCGTCGGAATAGGTGACACGCCCTGCCCCGACCTTCAGCAGGACGGTTCCACAGGCGCCGAGGATGACCAGGCCGAAGACGATCAGGAGTTGCATGGGAGACCTCTTGCGCCGTGGCCGTGGCCCGACGCTGTTCGATGGATGATTGCGAAGACCGTCATTCTGCCGGCTCGGCAGGCACGCCGCAGCTGATGCGGGCGTGGGACACGTTGGCGAACAGAGGCCGGGGATCGGTTGATAGACCCAACGCCTGCGGCGACGCAACCGGCCAATCCGGCGCGAGGACGACCACCGAGCTGCCGCCGGCCAGCGACAAACTGACCTCGCCCTGGTGCCCGTCGACGGTTGCTGCTTCCACACCGTTGACGGTCACATGGATACGTCCCTCGGCGGGTGGCTGCAGCAGATCCAGATCAACCTGCAGTCGTGCGTCCGCACATCCTTTGGGCACGAAGGTTTCAAGGCTGAAGGCGCCGCGGGTCCAGCAGTGATCCTGTTCGCAGGTGTGCCAGCCCGTACCCGCCTGGGCCAGCGGCAACTGACCGGACTGCAGCGAGAACAATGCGAATGTGGGATCTTCCAGGAGCGGGGCAGTACCCGGCGGCAGCGCTGGGCCCGTCCCGGGCTGCCTGAGTACCAGCAGCCAATCGGGTGATTCGGCACCGCGCAGGCTGTCATTGAACAGGGCATCGCTGTACCCCACCGGAGCGTCGCCACGGTCGGCAATGCGCGCGCGCACCCCGCGCCGATGCAGCTCCAGCACAGCAAAGTCCTGCTTGACGTAGCGCTCCGGCCCGTTGACCCCGGACGTGTCGATGACAACCTCATCGCCCTTCTGCGGCAGCCTGATCGCTTCCGAGAGGGCATGGGTGATACCCGAAGGCACATGCGAGACCAGGATCGATCGCGAACGCACGGCGTAGGCCGCCGACAGCGCCCCCAGCGTCGCCATCAGCAGCAGTACCACACCTGTGCGGCCGCGACGGCGCGCATGGCGCAGCAGAAGCCAGCTCAACAGCGCCACCCATGCCGGCCCGAGCACCTGCACCAGCTTGTGCTCGCCATACTGATAGCCATGGCTCTGCACATAGGCAACCAGCACCATGCTGGCTGCCAGCAAGCCGACGAAGAACCGCCAGCGTCCTTCCCGGATGGAAAGCCATGCAGTGGACGCCATCAGCACCAGCCCGAGCATGATGGCTTCCGGATTCACGGCAGGTTCGCCGGTCATCAACAGGCCGGCGAAGGGAGCCGACAGCCACCAACCCCAGAAGGGCTGCCGGATGTACCAGCTGGGCCACGACGACTGCGCGACGATGCCACTGACCTGGGCATAGGATGCCATCAGCTCGGGCAGCATCCGGTTGAGGACGATCGCGCAGGCCAGCATCGCCAGCAGGCCGCCCAGCAGGAACACCCGCCAGGAACGCAGCCACATGGCCGTCACCAGTACGGCCAGGGCCACGATCATGCACGCATGCACCGCCGCTTCGCCGTATGCCATGCCGGTACAGCCCGCGGCTGCACCCAGCATGATCCACTTTGCACCCAGCGACTGCATCGGCGTAAGTGCCCACAGCACGATCATCATCAGCAGGGCGCCCGCCATCGCCGTACCGATGTTCTCGTTGACCACCGCAAGCATCATGCCGGTACCCAGCATGCACAGCACCGCCAGCAGGAAGGCCACCGCGGTTCCCCGCGGCCAGCGACGCGCGCCGCCGAAGCGGCCTGCCATCGAGGGCAGCATGCCGAGCACCGGGAACAGTGCGGCGGTGCCGATCATCGCCCGCACCTGGTTTGGGCCTGCCTCCGGCACGAAGCTGGACGCCAGTGCCAACAGGCTGTACGCCCCATTGCGCTGCACGATGCAGCCGTTGCCGATGAACTGCATGCCCTGACCGCATTGCCCCAGCGCCCACTCGCGGGCCACCGTGGCCTGCTCGACCCAGAGCGGGTGTTGCATGGCCCATTTGGCACCGCCGTAGAAGAACACCAGATCATGGTTGGTGCCTTCAAGCATCCACAGATGCCGGGAGGCGAACATGAGATTCCACCATGCGACCAGCAGAACGCCCGCAAGCAGACTGATCGTGAACGCCCAGATCGACGCATGGGCGAGCGGATCGGCGAAGCCACGGCGAAGCGCCATGAGGGCTCCCACGGCCCCGCTGATCAGGAAACAGGGAAACACCACGTAGCCGGGCAGCCACGCATTGGCATTCATCAACAGAGCCAGTACGCACACGCTCGCAAGCAGCAACGCCTGGACCGGCCCGATCCGCCGCAGATGCGGGCTCACGCGGATGCCGGCGACGGCCAGCAGAGTCGAGCTGCCGATGACAGCAAGACACATCGCCAATACCGGCGCAATCAGTTGCCAGACATAATGCACTGCGTGTTCTCCCTGCACTGAAGGCGGGATCCGCCGAAGCGGACCCCGCGCTCTTTCAGGCCTCCGCGCGGGCCTGGTACATCCAACGAAGCGTCTCGCCCAGATCGAAGTCCGGCAATGAGCCGACCGCGGCCCGCAGCTTGCCGTTGTCACCACGCAGCGACTTGACCTCGTTGGCGCGGACGAAGGCGGGATTCACTTTCACTTCGATGTCGCGGCCGGAGATGCCACGCATGCGTTCGATGACCTCATGCAGCGAATGCTCCTGGCCGGAGCAGACGTTGTAGGTCTGGCCATTGCCCGGTAGTGCCAGCAGGCCTTCGTAGGCAGCGGCCACGCCCCGCACGTCATTGAAATCGCGCGAGACATCGGTGTTGCCCAGCTCGATCACATCGGCACCGCGGCGGAAGTGCGCCACGATCTTCGGAATCAGGAACTTCTCGTCCTGGCCCACGCCGGTGTAGTTGAATGGACGCACCAGGGTCAGCGGAAGCTGATCGATCCACAGCGCCGCCATGGCCTCCATCGCCATCTTGCTGACCGCGTAGTCGTTCTGCGGCGAAAGCGGCGCCTGCTCGTCGAGCACGCCGGACGCGTTGCCGTAGACATTGGCACTGCTGGCCAGCAGTACATTGCTCGGCGCCTCGTCCAGAGACGCCAGCGCTTCCAGCAGATTGCGCGTACCCACCACGTTGACCCGGTAGATCTCGTCGGCATCACCGTGGGCGACGAACGAGATCGCAGCCAGATGGACCACGCGCTGCGGACGCACTCTGGCGACGTGCTGCTTGAGCGCAGCACGGTCGAGCAGATTGACCGACGTTGCGGTGTCGCCGGAATGCAGATCATGCACATCGCAACCGGCAGCACGCAGGCGCTCGATCACGTAGCGCCCGGTGAACCCGGACGCCCCCGTGACCAGCACGCGCTGGCCTGACAACTCAGAACGAGAAGCCACGCTCGTTCCTCTTGAGGTCAGCCTCGACCATCATCTGGCACAGCTGTTCCAGGCTGGTCTGCGGCTTCCAGCCAAGGATGCGCTCGGCCTTTTCCGGGTTGCCGATCAGCAGATCGACTTCGGCCGGGCGGTGGAACTTCGGATTGATGCGCATCACGGTCTTGCCGGTGGCGGTGTCCACCGCGACTTCGTCCACGTCCTTGCCCTTGAACTCGACATCGATGCCGGCGCCCTTGAACGCCATCGCCACGAAGTCGCGCACGGTCTCGGTACGGTTGGTGGCCAGCACGAAGGTGTCCGGCTGCTCGGCCTGCAGCATGCGCCACATGCCTTCCACGTATTCCTTGGCGAAGCCCCAGTCACGCTTGGCGTCCAGGTTGCCCAGTTCCAGGACGTCCAGCTGGCCCAGCTTGATCTTGGCAACCGAGTCGGTGATCTTGCGGGTCACGAACTCGCGCCCGCGCAGCGGGCTTTCGTGGTTGAACAGGATGCCGCTGGAACCGAAGATGTCGTAGCTCTCGCGGTAGTTGACAGTGATCCAGTGCGCGTAGAGCTTGGCCACGCCGTACGGGCTGCGCGGGTAGAACGGGGTGTCCTCCACCTGCGGCACGGCCTGCACCTTGCCGAACATTTCCGAGGTCGACGCCTGGTAGAAGCGGATCTTCGGATTGACCAGGCGGATCGCTTCCAGCAGGTTCAGTGCACCCACACCGGTGATCTGCGCGGTGGTGGTCGGCTGGTCGAAGCTGACGCCGACGAAGCTCTGTGCGGCCAGGTTGTAGATCTCGTCCGGCTGGATCTTCTGCACCATCGCCAGCGACGTGCCGAGGTCGGTCAGGTCGTACTCCACCAGGTGCAGGTTCGGGTGGTTGGTCACGCCCAGCTCATCCAGGCGCCAGAAATTGACCGAGCTGGTGCGGCGGTAGGTGCCGTGCACTTCATAGCCCTTCTCCAGCAGCAGCTGGGTGAGATAGGCGCCGTCCTGACCCGTGATGCCTGTGATGATTGCCTTCTTCATTGCTTCTCGTCCTGATGATTGAGTGTATTTGCAGCCAGAACCTGCCGACGCGTGCGGAGGATCTGTCGAGCCATGGAGTCCAGACGGCGGGCCAGCGCAGGATACCGGTGTTCGGCGCGCCATTGTGCGGCACGCTGCTGCACTTCGGCCAACACTGGATCGCCGTCACGGCTGGCACGCAGCAGTTGCCGCAGACCGGCCGCAAGATCGGCCGGGGAGGTCCCGGGCAGACGGTGAACGACGTCGCCGACGTTGTCGAAGATCGCCAGCGGCGTGACGGCCACCGGGCGGCCTGAGGCCAGCCCGTAGCGGACTGCCGCGCTGGAGGATTCGCCGGTGCCCTGGTATGGGAACACCACCACATCGGCCTGCACCAGCTCCTGCATGCTCTCCTGGTCACGCAGGAAACGGGTCACCATCCGCACACGCGACTGCAGGCCGTGCTGCACGACGCGCGCCACCGCCTGGTCGATCTGCTGCCGCGAGACATCCACCGGATACTCGGCATTGATCATCGCCAGTTCGACGTCCACGCCCTGGGCGACCATCAACGCAACAGCGTCGATCAGTTCCAGCAACCCCTTGTGCGGCAGGAAGAAACCGTAGGAAACGACGCGCAGGCGTGCGCCCGTGTTTGCCGCCGCCGGCTCAGCCGGTTCCAGGATGCCGTGCGGGAACATCGCGGTGTTGCGCTCCACGCCGATGTCCTTGAGACGGTTGAGGTCGTGTATGGAGTGCACCAGCACGCGATCGCAGCCGGCCAGTGCCGGCCCCAGGTCGCGCAGCCGCTTGCGCGGATTCTCCGCGGCATCAACGGTTGCATGCATCATCACGATCAGGCCCCTGCCGGCCGCCTGCTGCCGCTCAAGGAAGGCCGAGAACGCGGGGAAGTCAAAGAAGCCGTACTGGAACTGGATGATCAGCGTGTCCAGCTTCAGGCGCTCGATCTGCTGTTCCAGCCGCTCGAGCATGTCGCCTTCGCCCTGCCGCCAGCAGCGGACAACCTCTGGCCCATCGCGGAACGTGCGGTCATCGGCCTCGGCCGCCAGGATCGCCACCGGCGTTCCGCCGCTCTCCACGAGATAGCTGGCGTAACTGGCCACGCCGCAGCGCGTATTCCAGGTCGTGATCCAGCCGACGCGCGCATCGGGCAGCGTCGGCTGCGCCGCGAACGCGCGTACGTCCTGCTCCAGTCTCCGCGCGGCATCGGACCACGTGAAGCGCGACTTCAGAAGTCGCCGCGCGGCCTCGACCTTGTCCCGCACACGCGCCGGATCGGCGCCGTGCACCTCACGCATTGCGGCGGCCAGCGCGTCGACATCGGGTTCGGCCCAGACCGAATTGCGCAGATTGAAGTGGGTCTGCGCCGGAACGAAGCGGTAATCCACCATCCAGGCGGTTTCTTCGCTGCAGAAATCCAGCTGCCCCCCCCAGTTGGTGGTGATCACCGGCAGGCCGCCCAGCATCGCTTCGGCCAATGGCAGGCCAAAGCCTTCAGCCCGGCTCGGCGCCAGCAGCGCGTTGCAGCTCGCGTACAGATGCTTGAGCTGGGCGTCGCTCACGTCCTCCTCGATGATGTGCACGTCCGGATAATCCGGGTTGTCGCGGCGTGCGTCAGCCAGCCAGCGATGCACTTCATTGTGTGGATTGGCGAAGGTCTTGATGACGAGGCTGACATCGTCGGCGGCGCTGAACGCCTTGCCATAGGCCAGAAGCATCGCGTCCACGCCCTTGCGCGGGAAGCACGAGGACACGTGGAGGAAGCGGAACCCCCTGCCCGGCACCGGATAGGTCGCATCGGCAACAATCTGCTCCCAGTGATCCACGCCGTTCCAGCAGACGCCAAGGGGAACCGACACGCCGTTATCCACCATGATCTTCTCGACATGATGCGAAACGCAGGAGATCCCCTGCAGGCTGTCATTGAACTCCTCGACCCACTCCTGCGGAAAACCGCTCTCCTCCCAGGGATAGGCGTGCAGCAGGTTCATCCTTGCGCGTGCATCGGCAACCCGTGGCGGATACAGCAGCCGGCTGGTCACATCGGCCTGGTCGGCCGGGATCGCGGCCACGGCAGCATGCAGCGCCGCCACGCGCGGATTGCGCGCAAGGAACTGCGGTGACGGATCGAAATCACCCGGGCCCTCGGTCGAATGCAGACCCACGCGGTGGCCACGATCGGCCAATGCTTCCGCGAGGCAACGGTTCACCAGGGCCAGGCTGTAGCTGCTGTCGAATGGCCCTTCCACGCGCCAGGACAGCGACGCGGGCAGCTCACCGCCGCGTGCGAGCGCCTCGTTGGCCGCCATTCCGGAGGAGATCAGCGCTGCCGCCTGCTGCAGTTCGAAGGGTTCCGGCTCGCAGCCGACGTCCAGCCCACCCACCGCCTGGACCAGGGTGCGGTAGCCGGCGTCGAGTGCAGGCGACGCGGCGACCCAGCGGCGATCGCGTGGCGCACGACGCGATGCGACCGCTTCCATGGCCTGCAGCGCGGCCTTGGCCGAATTGTCCCACGAGAACTTCGCCGCCTGTCGGGGAGCATGGGCACGCAGGGAATCGGCGAATGCGGTGTCAGTCAGGACGTTCTGCATGGAGCGGGCGATCGAAGCAGGCTCCGTTGGATCGAACAACGCATCTTCACGACCGATCACCTCGGGGATGCTGGTCGTGCCTGAGCCAATGGTCGGTGCTCCGCAGGACATGGCCTCCAGCGCGGGCAGGCCAAAGCCTTCATGCAACGAGGGGAACACGAAGGCCGCCGTCGCGCTGTACAGCGCAATCAGCTCTTCGTCGGTGATATAGCCGGTGAACACCACCTGGTTGCTGACGCCGAGCTGCGCTGCCAGCGCATCGAAATTGCGGCGGTCGTGCTCGGACACTTTGCCGGCGATGACCAGCTGCGTCGACGCACGTACGGCAGGATCCATCAGGGAGAATGCCCGCAGCAGACCCTCTGCATTCTTGCGCGGCTCCATTGCCCCGCTGTACATCACGTAGCGGCCACGCAGGCCGAAGCGCTCGCGGAACAGGGTCTGCTCGCGTTCGCCGATGACCATCGGCACGAAGTGCGGCGAGATTGCCGAGGAGATGTTGACCACACGCGCCGGATCGATATCCAACGCCTGCAATGCCTCCTGCCGCGCGTGCTGGGAGATCGACAGCAGCAGGTCGGCGCGCTTGAGCGACTCGACCTTGTCCATGTACCAGGACCGGACCCAGTCCGATGCCAGATAGACGTCGGGATTGAGCAGCGGAATCAGGTCATAAAGGGTCAGCGCAGTCGCCGCCCGTACGCCCGGCAACTTGCCGATCGAGCCGACCGCACCGCCCTGGGAACCTTCGAACAGGCTGGATACGTGGATGAAGTCGGGCTGGAGGCCATCCAGGAACGCTTCCCACATCAGCTCGGATGCACCACGCCGCCACGCATCCGCGGCGTTCGGCCAGCCTACCCGGCTGAAGGCATCGAACTGACGGATCCGTTCCTGCGGGACCAGGCCATCCAGGGCCTGGCGGATGTCGCCGATGCCATCGGGGAAGGTGCCGTTGACCGCCACCCAGATCTCATGGTCGCCCGCATTGCGGGCCATCGCTTGCGCCAGCGAGGTCGAATAGCGCCCGATGCCCCGGAATCGGCTCTCGGTCTGTGCACCCTGCAGGTCAATCAGCACTCTCATCGGGCAGCCCTTTCATTCCTTGAACGCTTCAGGTCTTCCAGCACGCGCCGGGCCCGTCGATCCAGATGGACGACAGTGACTTCGTGCTCGTTGCCCTCCATTGCAGCCAATCGCGCCCGCTCGATCTCGAACAGCTGTTCGCTGATGGCGATCTTCTGCAGGCGCTGGTGAAGGAAGGGAATGCGCGTAACCAGGGGCTTGGCCAGGCGTCGCAGCCACGGTGCGGCCATGGCGACCTTCAGCGCGCGCACGACCGCCGGCCGCAGCGCACGTTTCATGCGGCCCAGCACGCTGGACGACAGGCGTCGGCGCACTGCCCGGAACGGCCGCGTGAGCTGCCACGAACGGCTGCGTTCGATCGCATCCAGCTGCGCGCGCAGCTGCTCATGCGCCAACCACCAACGATGGGCCTCGTGCTTGCCCTTGGTGACCTGCTCAGTCAGCTCGTGCAGTTCGGCCAGCGCCTTCCTGTCGAGCAGGCTGCGCTCACGCTCATGCTTGCTCACCAGTTCCCGCTGGGCCACTGCCATCGCACGGACCGCGCCTTCGTGCTCGCTGCGCAGCCTTTCCATTGCCCGGGCGTTGTGCTCGGTTGCCTCGGCGGATTCTTCCTGCGCCCGCTGCAGTGCCGCGTCCAGATCCTGGATCCGCTCGTTCAGTTCGACCTCGCGTCGATCCGCCAGCGTCTGCAGTTCGTGATAGGCCAGGTTGATCTGCGAGCAGAACTGCGAGCCCGAACTCAGACTGAAATCATCGAACACATTGGGTCCGCTCCCGAATGCCGCATCCAGTTCGGGATGCTGCGCACTGGCGTAGAACCGGTTGAGGCCGTCGAAATAGACGAACCGGTACCCCTTGTCGAGCAGGATCGGTTCCCAGTTCTGGTGGGATTGTTCCGAACTCAGCGGACGCGTGCTTTCCACCACCACCAGCCAGGGCAAGCGGGTATCGCGCTGCCAGCCGCGCAGCACCAGTTCCTCGGCGCCCTCGACGTCGACCTTCAACCAGTGGATGTCGGTGGCTGGCACCTGCTCCAGCACGGTGTCCAGCGTCAGCGCCGGCACACGCACGTCGGAGACGTTGAAGCCCGCCTCCCGATGTTCGGCAGCGATGGCCGGATCCGTGGTGCTCAGGCCGGTATCGGCGATGTTGAAGAACTGCAGTATCCCGGGTTGATCGCTTACGGCAACCTGCAGCACCACCTCATCCGGCCGGCGATCGCGCAGCAGGTTGGCATACTGCGGCGTGGGCTCCACGTGCACACCGCGCCAGCCATGCTCGTAGAACATCCTGCTTACCGAGTCGGTATCGGGGCTCTGTGCGCCCACATCGACATAGCAGCCATTGACCACATGTGACAGCGCGCGCCAGAGCATCACGTCTTCGAAATTCTGCGCGTAGGAAATCAGCTTTGACATGGTTGTCCGTCAGTCCGCCTGCACACCATCGGCCGATGCGCGGCTGCGTTCGACGCTGAAGGCAGCATCAAGCCAGTTCGATCCGATGAACGTGGTCCTGTCGGCATTCATCACGTCGAACACCAGCAGGTTGTCCACCCACTCGAAGTTGTCGACCATGTGCGTTTCGGTGCTGACCAGCGCCGGCGACACCGAGTAGGAACCCGGGCCCAGCGTACAGGTGAAGTCCAGGTGGTAGACCACCTGTTCTCCGCCCCGTACATCTCGCTGGACCTGACCGGTATGCCAGGTATTGCTGCCCCAGATGATGTGGCCCTGCTTGTCGCGCAGCATGAACCCCAGTACCAGGCTGGGCAGGTCGGCACTGACCTGTGCCTTCAGTTCAAGCCGGAGCTTCTGGCCAACGGTTGCCAGCTTGACCTCCTGGCTGCTTTCGCCATCGAGCAGTCGCAGCGATTCCACGCGGGCCTGGCCGGTCCCGCTCCGGGTAGTCACCCAGCCGGATTTGCCACGGCGCTGCTCGACCGCAAGCGTCTCGTTTTCCTTCTTCGCGATCAGCGCGTTGTAGAAATCGATGACCTCGTCCGGCTCGCCATCCTTCAGCACTCGTCCCTTGTCCAGCAGGATCGCGCGGTCGCACAGTGCCTTCACGTCGCTGAGGCTGTGCGAGACCAGCATGATCGACGTGCCCTCCTCGCGGAAGCGACGCATGCGGTCGAAGCTCTTGTGCTGGAAGTAGCTGTCGCCGACCGACAGGGCCTCGTCGACGATCAGCAGGTCCGGGGTGAATGCAGTGGCGACGGCAAACGCCACGCGCACCTGCATGCCGCTGGAATAGGTACGCACGGGCTGGTCGAAATACTCGCCCACTTCGGCGAAGGCCTCGATCTCCGGCATCGCGGCTTCGATCTGCTCCTGCGAGTAGCCCATCAGGCCTGCGGAGTGGAACGCGTTCTGGCGACCGGTGAGGTCGGGGTTGAAGCCCATGCCCAGCTCGAGGATCGCCGCAACGCGGCCGGTCCGCGTCACCTGGCCCTCGGTGGGCTGGGCGGTGCCGGTGATGAGCTTGAGCAGGGTGCTCTTGCCCGCGCCGTTCTGGCCGATCACGCCCACGGCTTCGCCGGGCGCGATGGTGAAAGACACATTGCGCAGCACCCAGTTCTCTTCCTTGGGCCGCGTCGGCACACCGAACCAGCGGGCCGCGCGCAGCCACTCGCTCGTCCAGACGCGATACGCCTTGCCGACGTTGTCGACCTTCAGTTCACCACTCATAGCGCATCCACCATTTCCGGGCTGGCACGACGGAACATCACCAGCGAAGCCAATGCCAGCACCACCGTGGCGATCATCAGCCACAACAGGTCACCCCAGACCGGCGGCTTGTCGAACAGCAGCACGTTCTGGTAGCTGGTAACCAGCGGCAGCAACGGGTTGAGCCGGAAGATCGCCTGCACGCGCTCGGGCAGAATGGTGATGTGGTAGACGATGGGGGTCAGCCAGAACAATGCCTGCAGGACCACCGGGACGACCTGGCCGATATCGCGCATGAACACGTTGAGCACGCCCAGCAGCAGGCCCAGCGCCATCGAGAAACTCAGCGTCAGCAGCATCAGCGCCGGCAGCCACAGGGCCTCGGCAGTTGGCATGTGGCCCATCACCGCGAACACCGCGAAGATCGCCACCAGCAGCAGCACGTTGTTGACCAGCATCGTGCCACCGGCGATGAACGGCAGGCAGATGCGGGGGAACGACATCTTCTTCATCAAGTTGCCGCTGTCGACGAACAGGTTCACTGACTTGCCGATGGTCTCGGAGAACATCGTCCAGCACAGGGTGCCGGACATCAGGTACAGCGCGTAACCGTACTTGTCATCGATGCCCGGCAGCTTGGCGGCCAGCACCTCGGACAGGATCGTGGCGAAGATCAGCACCTGCATCAGCGGGTGGATGATCATCCACAGGGCGCCCAGGCGGCTGCGGATGAAGCGCAGCCGCAGCTCGTTCTTGATCGAGGAAAAAATGAAATAGCGGTAGTTCCACAGGGCTTTCAGCATACCCAGCATGTCCAATCCTCGTGCCCGGTGGGGGTGGTTCTTGGGTTCATCGGTCGTGTCGTTCCAAAGACTGCAATCGAGCGCGCATGGCCGTTGCGGCGGCCTGCAGGCTCATGGTTTCCAGGATGTCGCTGCGTGCCTGCGCGCCGATCTGCTGCGCCAGGCCCGGTTCACGGGCGAGCCGGCGCATCCACGCTGCCGCGGCCTGCACGTCGGCCTCGGCCCAGGTGCCGCCATCGGCGAAGGGATACTCCCCCGGGCGGATCGGCACCGTGCGGAACGGCACCAGGCAGCTGTTGCCCTCGTTCATGAAATCGAGATTGCCCGACCAGGCGGTGGCGATCACCGGCTTGCCACGGGCCATGCTCTCGGCCAGTCCGAGCCCCAGCCCTTCCGCGCGGTGCAGCGAGACATAGGCATCGGCAGTTTCCTGCAATGCGTGCAGCTGCGCATCGTCGAGCACCTGGTCGCGTACCAGGATGCGCGGATCGCCGGCAGCCTGCTGCATCAGCTCGCGCAGCCGCTGCGGATGGCGGAAGCCGTTGCTGCACTTCATCACCAGCTGCACGTTGTCCGGTGCGCCATCGAAGGCCGCGCGGAACGCCGCCAGCACCGCCCACGGATTCTTGCGGTGGATCGACGAATTGAAGTCGAAGCTGCACAGGAACACGAAGGCGTCGTCGTCCAGGCCGAAGCTGGACCGGGACAGATCCGCGCCGGGCTGCGGCACGATCGGATGCGGAATGCGCACCACCGGCTTGCCGGTCGCGCGCCGGAAGGCATCCTCGACGAAGCGGGTGGAGACCCAGACTTCGTCGACCTGCTCCAGCGTTCGCTGCCATGCGGCCGGCACGGTATCCAGTTCCCAGAACCAGAACGCGATGGTGTAGGTATCGCGCGGCAGGCGGGGCGCCAGTTCACCGAACAGGTCCGGATTCACGAATACCAGGTTGAATGGATACGGCGCGCCCCGTCCAAGCTGGCCGGACAGGCTGTGGTCATTGCACGCGTGCGGGATGCGGAGGGCGGCATCGTTCACCGCAACCGGATATCCCTCACCCAGCAGGGCACGGGCATACATCCGTGCCGCCTGCCCCAGGCCGAACTGGCCGTGGATGTAGCCGTACAGATTGACGCCCGGCCCCAGGGTGGGATCGGTCGGCGGGAAGACCAGCGCTTCACCGCGCGCGTCGCCAGCGGCCGGTGCGGGCAGCGCGGGGAAACGCGCCTGCTCCAGTCCGCGGGCAAGCCACCAACGGCGCAGCCCGCCCAGGCGGGCGCGCAGGGCGTGGACGATGCGACGTGGCGCCCGCGTCCCTCCCCGGCTTTCGTCGTTGCTGGCCATGGTGCGGCTCAACCCAGCGCCCGTTCCAGGTCCAACTGCAGGTCGCCCAGGTCTTCCACCCCCACGCTCAGGCGCACCAGCGCATCGCTGATGCCCAGCTGCTCGCGGCGCGCGACCGGGATCGACGCATGGGTCATCACGGCAGGATGGTTGACCAGGCTCTCCACGCCGCCGAGCGATTCGGCCAGGGTGAACAGCTCGGTCTTCTCGCAGAAGCGCTTGGCCGCCTCGAAACCGCCCTTGAGGACGATCGAGACGATGCCGCCGTAGCCGCCCATCTGGCGGGTCGCCAGGTCGTGCTGCGGGTGCGAGGCCAGGCCGGGGTAGATCACCTTGTCCACCGCCGGGTGCTTTTCCAGCCATTGGGCCAGGGCCAGCGCATTGGCGCAGTGCGCCTTCATGCGCAGCGGCAGGGTCTTCAGGCCACGCAGGGCCAGGAAGCTGTCGAACGGCCCCTGCACGCCCCCCACCGAGTTCTGCAGGAACGCCATCTGCTCGGCCAGTTCGGCGTTGTCGCCGACCACGACCATGCCGCCGACCATGTCCGAATGCCCGTTGAGGTACTTCGTGGCCGAGTGCAGGACCAGGTCCGCACCCAGTTCCAGCGGACGCTGCAGCATCGGTGAGGCGAATGTGTTGTCCACCACCACGATCAGGCCGTGGCGCTTGGCGATGGCGGCGACCGCGGCGATGTCCACGATCTTCAGCATCGGGTTGGTCGGGGTTTCGATCCACACCATGCGCGTGGCCGGCGTGATCGCAGCCTCGAACGCGGCCAGGTCGGTCAGATCGACGAAGCTGAAGTCCAGCCCGGCGGTACGACGGCGCACGCGCTCGAACAGGCGGAAGCTGCCGCCGTAGATGTCATCCATCGCCACCACGTGGCTGCCGGCGTCCAGCAGTTCGATCACGGTCGAGCTGGCGGCCATGCCGGAAGCAAAGGCGAAACCGCGGGTTCCCCCCTCCAGCGAGGCGACGCAGCGCTCATAGGCAAAGCGGGTCGGATTGTGCGTACGCGAGTATTCGAAGCCCTGGTGCTCGCCCGGGCTGGACTGCGCATAGGTCGAGGTGGCGTAGATCGGCGGCATCACCGCGCCGGTGCTCGGATCGGGCGACTGGCCGCCGTGGATGGCCAGGGTGGCCAGGGCGAGCGCGCGATCCTGGGAAGAAGCGTTGGACATGTTGATTCCTGATGGGCACCGGTGGACGGTGCCGTCGAAGGAGCGGAAGTCTATCAGCGCGGCCTTAACAACCTTTGACGCGAATAAACGTGAATTCAGCTGCGATCGTCTGCGATCTTCGCGTTACTGAACGCGACGCCGCAGGTAGTTGAGCAGATCGATCCGGGTGATCAGGCCGAGGAAGGCATTGCCGTCCATGACGATCGCCACCTGGCCACGGTCGAACACGGGCAGCAGCGCTTCGATCGGCGACTTCACGTCCAGCCGGTCCAGCTTGCTGACCATGGCCGTGGCCACCGGATCCCGGAAGCGCGCCTCGTCGCCGTAGACATGCAGCAGTACGTCGCTTTCATCGACGATGCCGACCAGCTGGTCGCCCTCCATCACCGGCAGCTGCGAGACGTCGTACAGCTTCATCCGCTGGTAGGCGGTGGTCAACAGATCATTCGGGCCGATCACGACGGTGTCGCGCTGGCCGTACGGGCGCAGGATCAGGTCGCGCAGGTCGCCGTGCTGCGGGCGCTCGAGGAAGCCGTTGTCCAGCATCCAGTAGTCGTTGTACATCTTCGACAGGTACTTGTTGCCGGTGTCGCACACCAGCACCAGCACCTTCTTCGGCGTGGTCTGCTCGCGGCAGTACTTCAGTGCGGCGGCGAGCAGGGTACCCGTGGAGGAGCCACCGAGGATGCCTTCCTTGCCCAGCAGTTCGCGTGCGGTGTGGAAGCTCTCAGCGTCGCTGATGGCATAGGCCTTGGTGACACGGCTGAAATCGGAGATCGAGGGCAGGAAATCCTCGCCGATGCCTTCCACCAGCCAGCTGCCCGACTTGTCATTGAGCACGCCATCGTTGATGTACTCGGCCAGGATCGACCCGACCGGGTCGGCCAGCACCAGCTCGGTCTTCGGCGACAGCGTGGCGAAGGCGCGCGACAGGCCGGTCATGGTGCCCGAGCTGCCGCAGCCGAACACGATGGCGTCCAGATCGCCGCCCATCTGCTCCAGGATCTCCGGGCCGGTGCCGAATTCGTGGGCGGCCGGATTGTCGGGGTTGCCGAACTGGTTGATGAAGTAGGCGCCCGGCGTCTGCTCGGCGATGGTCTTTGCCAGATCCTGGTAGTACTCCGGGTGGCCCTTGGCCACGTCCGACCGGGTCAGACGCACTTCAGCGCCCATCGCCTTCAGATTGAAGATCTTTTCCCGGCTCATCTTGTCGGGAACGACCAGGATCAACTTGTAGCCCTTCTGCTGGGCGACCAGGGCCAGGCCCAGTCCGGTGTTGCCCGCGGTGCCCTCGACCAGCGTCGCGCCCGGCTTCAGGTCCCCGCGCTTCTCCGCTGCCTCGATCATCGACAGGCCGATGCGATCCTTGATCGATCCACCCGGGTTGGCGTTCTCGAGCTTCAGATAGAGCTCGCAGACACCGGTGTCCAGGCGCTGGGCCTTGACGATCGGGGTCTGGCCAATGAGTTCGAGGACGGAAGAATGGATGGGCATTCGCAGGACTTTCGGTTCGCGCCACACAGGGCCGGACAGATGATTATCCGACGGATGGCGCTGAAAGTCAGGTCAGTCCGGGCATGGGCGCGACGCTGCCGGAAAAGGGATGCGGACGGCCCCGGATCGACGAGGAGACCGGTACCGTCCGCATCGATGAGACAGGGACGTGCGGGCCAAGGCACCACCGCCTGTGGTGCCTTGGCGCGGCCGCCGTCATCGGCGGTACCGCGACGCCAGGGCGCGAGCGCCTGGCCGGGCCTTCTGTGGCCGGATCACGCCGTTCCGGGCGTGACGAGGTGCGTCACAGCGTGGCGGACGTCGTTGGGAGCGGTGTTTCGTACATTCGCAGAAGTCGTTGCTTGGCCAGCAGCTTCTCACGCTTCATGCGACCCAGGGTGACATCATCGATCGGGAGTACACCCAACTCCGCGTCCATGCACTTCTTGTTCAACTTGCGGTGCTGGTCATGGAGTGCCCTGAACTCCGGATCACGCGCGCGACGTGCGTCGATCTCGCTCTGGGGCTGATCTTCAAACATGATGGACCTCCTTCGACAGATACGCGAACGCCCCGGCCGCAAGGCACGGGGCGTTGTTCATGGAGGAGCGCCGTTCGATGGCTGCATGGGTGCGCACAACGACCTGCGGCACTGGCCTGCGCACGTCGGTCTGCTGCGGTTCGCGCCCTGCTTGCATCGGCCCGGCCCTCCCATCGTCCGGTCCGCGGCATTGCGTCCCGGACGATTGACCCTACGCCTGCTCCGGGCGGGGTACAAGACCCCTGCGACAAAAAGACCGAACCCCGCCGGGGCGGGGTTCAGGCTGAATGCTCAACGCAACGAAAAACAAACAATATCAATCAATTACGGGGCGATGATGACCTCGGCCGAGCGCGCCCGGGTCGACGCCGCCTTCTTGCCGCTGATCTGGATGCGGTTGCTGGCGACACCGCCCGCCACCAGTGCATCACGCAGGGCCTCGGCGCGCTTCTGCCCGACGCCGTTGGCGCTGTCGTAGGCCTCGATGCGCAGCCGGCCCTTCTTGCCGATGTTCAGGTACTCGGCCAACGCCTTGGCCTGGTTGCGCGCCCCGGCGGACAGACTGGAGCCGCCCGCTCCGAAAGCATCACCGGCGAAGGTGAAGACCTCGCCGCGTCCGTCGAACTTCGAGCCCGGCAGCTTCTGCCCGGACACCAGCTCGGCCTCCTCGCGGGCCAGTTTCGCCGCATTCTGCTGGGCCGCGCTCAATCGCTGCTGCTGCTTGCCGGCCACGCTGGTCAGGGCGTTCTCGGCGTCCTGTCGCGCCAGCGTCTCGGCCTCGGCAGCCTGACGCAGGCGTTCAGCTTCCTCGGCCTGCATCTGCGCCTGCATGCGCAGCTGTTCGGCCTCCTGGCGGGCGCGGGCGGCATCGCGGCGGCTCGCCTCGATCAGCAGGTCACTGCGGGTCCGCTCGAGCCGATCGACCTCACGGGCGGCCAGGGCCGCGCGTACGGCGGTCTCGGCGATCTCGACCCGGCGCTGGGCCAGGTAGGTCGCCAACTCCTGGTCGCGGCGCTTGGCCTTGTCCAGGGTGGCAATGGCCTGCTGGGCCTGCATGCGCTCGAAGGCGCCCAGTTCGGCGGTGTCCGGATTGGCCTGGATGGCCATCAGGCGCTGGCTCAGCTGGGCCACCACGGGGTTGTCGGCCGCCAGGGCAAGGGTCGGCAGAGCCAGCAGTACGGCCAGGGTTGCGGCGTTCACGGGTTTCACCGGCGGTCCTCCCCGGTCGAGAGCTGGCGCTGCAGCTGGTTGACCTCGTTGCGGCGCAGCTGCAGCTGCGCGGTGGCAGTGGCCTCCTCGCTGCGGGCGCGGGCCAGGTCGGCATCGGCCGCCGCGCGCAGGGCCATGGCCGGGGCGTTCTTGCGTTCGCGGCGATCGCCAGCGGCGCGCTGCGCCTGCTCCAGGCCCTGCCGGGCCAGATCGATCAGGTCCGGGGCGTACTGGTCGGCATCGGCCTGGGTGGCCTTGTCCACCGCCTGCCGGGCCTGGGCCAGTTCCAGCGCACCGTCCTGCGCCCAGGCGGGGGCAGACAGTGCGAATGCAAACGCCATCACATACAGGCCGTGGCGCATTCGTGCGAAGCTAGGTCGTTTCATTGGGGAGGCCGTACCGGTTGTCGGTTCACGGCCATTGTCGTCAAGCCAGCGCCGTGCTTGCAACGGGCGCCGGCAGTTTCGTTGGGGAAAATTCGCGATGGATATCGGCTACTTCCTGAAGCTGATGACCGAAAAGAACGCCTCGGACATGTTCCTGACCACCGGAGCACCGGTCTACATCAAGATCGAGGGGAAGCTTTACCCGCTGGGCAACACCGGCCTGCCGCCCGGCATGGTCAAGAAGATCGCCTATTCGCTGATGGACGAGGGCCAGGTGCCGCAGTTCGAGCGCGAGCTGGAGCTCAACATGGCCATCGCCCTGGCCGATGCCGGCCGTTTCCGGGTGAACGTGTTCAAGCAGCGGGGCGAGGTCGGCATGGTCATCCGCGCCATCCGCAGCCGGATCCCGAGCATCGAGGAGCTGAACCTGCCGCAGGTGCTGAAGGACGTCATCATGACCCCGCGCGGGCTGGTGCTGGTGGTGGGGTCCACCGGTTCCGGCAAATCGACCTCGCTGGCGTCGATGATCGACCATCGCAACAGCACCACGACCGGACACATCCTCACCATCGAGGATCCGATCGAGTACCTGCACAAGCACAAGATGTCCATCGTCAACCAGCGTGAAGTGGGGCTGGACACCCATGCCTTCCACAATGCGCTGAAGAACGCGATGCGCGAGGCACCGGACGTCATCCTGATCGGCGAGATCCTGGATGCCGAGACGATGGAAGCGGCCATCGCCTTCGCCGAGACCGGCCATCTGTGCCTGGCCACGCTGCATTCCAACAATGCCGACCAGACCATCGAGCGGATCCTCAACTTCTTCCCGGAAAGCGCGCACAAGAACGTGCTGATGAACCTGGCGCTGAACCTGCGTGCGGTGATCAGCCAGCGCCTGGTGAAGAACAAGGACGGCCGCCGTCTTCCAGCCACCGAGGTGCTGATCAACACCCCGATGATCCGCGACCTGCTGCGACGCGGCCAGGTGCACGAGATCAAGGCCGCGATGGAAGCCTCGCTGGAAGAAGGCATGGAGAGCTTCGACCAATGCCTGTTCCGGCTCGCCAAGTCTGGCGTGATCGAGCAGGAGGAAGCCTTGCGCGCTGCCGATTCGCGCGACGGCCTGGCGCTGAAGTTCCGCCTCTCCGAAGGCAGCAGCGGCGAGCACGACCCGTACGCCGACTATTCAGCAGGCCAGCCGAGCATCACCCACGGCTTCTGATCCACCCCCGCCGGGCCATGCCCGGCGGGGGTGCCAGTGCATCGGTAGCGCCGGGCCATGCCCGGCGGCAGATCCTGAAGAGTTCAGGGGCTGTCTCACCCAATGAGACAGCCCCTGCGTAGCGTGCCGCCATGGACACCCTCCGCAAGCTGGCCATTCTTGCCGACGCCGCCAAATACGACGCCTCCTGTGCTTCCAGCGGGTCCGGCAAGCGCGACTCCCGGACCAGCGGTGGCATCGGCAGCACCGAGGGCATGGGCATCTGCCACAGCTACACGCCGGACGGCCGCTGCGTGTCCCTGTTGAAGATCCTGCTCACCAACTTCTGCGTCTACGACTGTGCGTACTGCATCAACCGCGTCTCCAGCAACGTGCCACGCGCGCGTTTCAGTGTGGATGAGGTGGTCGCGCTGACCCTGGATTTCTACAAGCGCAACTACATCGAGGGCCTGTTCCTTTCCAGCGGAATCATCCGCAATGCGGATTACACGATGGAGCGCCTGGTGGAAGTCGCCCGCCGGCTGCGCGAGGAACATCGCTTCGCCGGCTACATCCACCTCAAGACCATTCCCGAAGCATCGCCGGAACTGCTGGCAGCGGCCGGCCGGCACGCCGACCGTCTCTCGATCAATGTCGAACTGCCCACCGAGGCCGGATTGACGAAACTGGCTCCGGAGAAGACCGTCGGCTCGATCCGCGGCGCCATGGGCGAGCTGCGCTGGCGCATCGAGGAGGCCAAGGAGGCCGGCAAGGCATCGCGCGCGATCACCGCGGGCGCGCCGCGCCGGACGCGAGCGAAAGCCCCGCGCTTCGCACCGGCGGGGCAGAGCACGCAGATGATCGTCGGTGCCGATGGCGCCAGCGACAGGCAGATCCTCTGCAGTGCCGACAATCTGTACGGAAGTTACCGGATGCGCCGCGTCTACTACTCGGCCTTCAGCCCCATTCCCGACGCCAGTCTGCAGTTGCCGGTACAGCCGCCGCCTCTGCAGCGCGAGCATCGGCTGTACCAGGCGGACTGGCTGCTGCGCTTCTATGGCTACGGCGTGGAAGAGATCACCGACACCGCGCAGGGGGGCATGCTGGATCTGGACATCGATCCGAAGATGGCCTGGGCGATCCGCCATCCCGAGCGCTTCCCGGTCGACCTCAATCGTGCGCCGAAGGAACTGCTGCTGCGGGTTCCCGGGCTCGGCGTACGCAATGTGAAACGCGTGTTGATGGCGCGCCGCCATGGCCGGCTGCGGGTGGCGGACATTGCGAGGCTGAAGGCACCGATGGGCAAGCTGCTGCCGTTCGTGCTGCTGGCTGACCACCAGCCACGCAAGGCGCTGGAGGATCCTGTGGCATTGCGTGCGCGTTTGGCGCCGCCGCCCCGCCAGGGATCGCCGTTCGATGCACCGCCGGCGGCCTGACGCCCAGCGCTGGTCGCTGCGGGTCGATCCCCCGTGGTCGCTCGATGCCTGGCGGGGTGCAGCGCGCGAAGCGCTGCTGCGCGGACTGTCGCCCGAGCAGCTGGACTGGTTGGAAAGCAGCGCCGGGTCGTTGCTGGATGCTCCTGCAGCGACCCAGGCCCCGCTTCTGGAAACGCCCTCCGTGCCACATGTGCCGAGTGCGTTCCTTGAGCTGGCCTCCACCTGCCTGTGCCATGCCGATGCGCAGCCGATGCCACTGCTGTACCGGCTGCTGTGGCGGATCGTGCACGGCGAGCGCGCGCTGCTCTCCAATCCAACCGACGCCGATGTGCTGCGCGCGATGACGATGGCGCAGGCGGTCCGCCGCGACACGCACAAGATGAAGGCGTTCGTGCGCTTCCGCGAGATCCCCGGCGAGCAGGATGCCTTCATCGCATGGTTCGAGCCGCAGCATCGGATCGTCGACCGGGTCGCGGCGTTCTTCGCACGCCGCTTCGCTGGCATGCGCTGGGCCATCCTCACCCCCTACCGGAGCGTGCACTGGGATGGCCAGGCGCTGTCCTTCGGCGCTGGCGGGCACCGCGAGCAGGCGCCGGCGGAGGACGCACGCGAGACGCTCTGGCAGACCTACTACGCAAGCATCTTCAATCCCGCACGCCTCAACACGCGGATGATGCAGCAGGAGATGCCTGCCCGGTACTGGCGGCACCTGCCCGAGGCGCAGCTGCTGCCCGGGCTGATCCGCGATGCTGGCGACCGCGTGCAGGCCATGCACGATCGCCCGGCGCAGCCACCCCAGCGGCGGATTCCATCGCGGCAGGCGACATCCCCGGTCCCCTCACCCTCCAGTGATCTGGCTACCCTGCAGCGCCAGGCAGCGGGCTGCCGGCAGTGCCCCCTGTGGGAGTCCACCACGCAGGTGGTGTTCGGTGAAGGGCCTGGCGATGCACGGGTGATGCTGGTCGGCGAACAGCCGGGCGACACCGAGGACCTGTGCGGACGCCCCTTCGCGGGACCTGCCGGCGCGCTGCTGGACCGTGCCCTCTCCGAGCTGGGTATCGCCCGCTCCACGCTGTACCTGACCAACGCAGTGAAGCATTTCCACCACGAGAGGCGCGGCAAGGTGCGCCTGCACAAACGTCCGCAGGGCCGCCATGTGCAGGCCTGCCGTCCGTGGCTGCTCGGCGAGATCGAGCGGGTGCGGCCGGAGATCATCGTGTGCCTGGGCGCAACGGCGGCGTCGGCGGTGTTCGGCAGCCATTTCAGCCTGACGCGTGATCGCGCCCGTTGGCACACCCTGCCGGATGGCACCCGTGGCTCTGCCACGGTGCATCCCGCATGGGTGTTGCGGCAGGCCGACGAGGTCCGTCGAGAAGACGCCTACCGGCTGTTCCGCGATGACCTGCGGCAGTTGCTCATCGGGGATGCGGAATCCACAGGGCGTCGCCCCGCGCTGCCACCAACCAGCGAGGGGTAGCGCCGGACCATGCCCGGCGATCGCAGCGGCAATCAGGCCGCGTCGACCTGGTTTTCGGGGCGCGCACGCTCGAATGCGTCCAGCGCCTGGCAGGCGGCTTCGATGCGGCGCAGGGTCGGATACGGCGACAGATCCAGACCAAAGCGATGTGCGTTGTACACCTGTGGCAGCAGGCAGATGTCGGCCAGGCCGGGCCGGTCGCCATGGCAGAAGGTGCCGGTGTCGCTGCTCCCGGCCAGCAGGGTTTCCAGGGCCGCAAAGCCTTCGGCGATCCACTGCAGCGTCCACTGGGTGCGGACCTCGGCGGACAGGTGCAGGCCGCGTTCCAGATGCTGCATCACCCGCAGGTTGTTCAGCGGATGGATGTCGCAGGCGACCAGCTGCGCCAGCGCACGCACGCGGGCGCGGCCGGCCGCATCGGCCGGCAGCAGCGGCGTCTGCGGAAAACGTTCGTCCAGATACTCCAGGATCGCCAGCGACTGGGTCAGCACCTGCCCATCGTGCAGCAGGGTCGGCACCCGCTCCTGCGGATTGAGGGCGCGATAGGCTTCGCCGTGCTGTTCACCACCGTCACGCAGCAGATGAACCGGTCGCGCCTCCCAGCGCAGGCCCTTCAGCTCCAGGCCGATGCGCACGCGGTAGGCGGCGCTGGATCGCCAGTAGGTGTACAGCACGATGCCGTCGTCGACCGGGATTTCCATCGCCGCCTCCATCCTCAGGGCCTGGCCGCCTGCTCGATGCGCTGCTCGATCGCACCGAAGATGCTGTTGCCGGCGGCGTCGAACATTTCAATCCGCACCACGTCGCCGAACGACATGAACGGTGTGCTCGGCTTGCCGTCGCGCAGGGTTTCCACGGTGCGCTGCTCGGCAAAGCACGACGCGCCCTTGCTGGTGTCCTCGTTGGCGATGGTGCCGGAGCCGACGATGGTCGCCGCGCCGAGCGGCCGGGTCCTGGCCGCATGCGCCACCAGCTGGGCGAAGTTGAACTGCATGTCCACGCCTGCCTCTGGCGCACCGAACCACGCACCATTGATGTGGGTGACCAGCGGCAGGTGCACCTTGTTGTCCTGCCAGGCGTCACCCAGTTCGTCAGGGGTGACGAACACCGGCGACAGTGCCGAGCGCGGCTTGGACTGCAGGAAGCCGAAGCCCTTGGCCAGCTCACCCGGAATCAGGTTGCGCAGCGAAACGTCGTTGACCAGACCCACCAGCTGGATGTGGCCGGCGGCCTGCTCCGGGGTGACCGCCATCGGCACGTCGTCGGTGATGACCACCAGTTCGGCCTCCAGATCGATGCCGTACTCCTCGCTGACCACCTTCACCGCGTCGCGCGGGCCGTAGAAACCGGCACTGGTGGCCTGGTACATCAGCGGGTCGGTGTAGAAGCTTTCCGGAACCTCGGCCCCGCGGGCGCGGCGGACGCGCTCGACGTGCGGCAGGTAGGCGCTGCCATCGACGAATTCATAGGCGCGCGGCAGGGGCGCCGCCAGCGTCTGCGGGTCCAGGTCGAACACGCCATCGGCGTCACCGGCGTTCAGTGATTCGTAGAGCGCGTTCAGGCGCGGTGCGACACGGCTCCAGTCCTCCAGGGCCTGCTGCAGGGTGGCCGCGATGCCGGTGGCGCGGACGCCGTGGCGCAGATCACGCGAGACGACGATCAGGGTGCCGTCGCGGCCGCCTTCCTTCAAAGAACCAAGCTTCATGGGTGGGTGTCCGGAGTCATGGGCAAACAAGTTTCAAGTGTAATCAAATATGGGGCGGCGCCAAGCTGCAGCGCCGCATCGCTCCACCCTACCGTAGCGGGGGTCAGGCAGGGCTGCGCCCTGCACCCGCAGAGGCCGAAGCCACGTCAACGTCAACGTCAAAAGCGGGCT
>NZ_JAOCKC010000027.1:0-41288 GCF_029844625.1 Stenotrophomonas sp. GD03680
AACCGGACCCACCCCGCCTTCGACAGTTTTCCGCTATCTGTCGGAACGGCGTACTGCTCTGGTAGGTGTCGACCTTGGTCGACACGGTAGATCCACGCCATGCATGGATGAATTCACTCGATATCTGACAGATGTGTCGACCAAGGTCGACACCTACCAACAGCCGCGTGAACCTGTCGAAGGTGGGGCGGTGTCGGAACGCGCGCTGTTGCTGTTGCTCCGGCTTTGGCTTCGGCGGGTGCAGGGCGCAGCCCTGCCGAAGAACACACATAAAAAAAACAGCAGGCCGAGGCCTGCTGTTTCGGTGTAATGGTGCGCCCGGAGAGATTCGAACTCCCGACCGCCTGGTTCGTAGCCAGGTACTCTATCCAACTGAGCTACGGGCGCCAATTACATAAACCTGTTGTGTTGATCGTGTATGGTGCGCCCGGAGAGATTCGAACTCCCGACCGCCTGGTTCGTAGCCAGGTACTCTATCCAACTGAGCTACGGGCGCGCGGTACACAATCAAATTTTACTTCATTTCCAGCGGCGGATGCCGGAAACCTGTCGAGTGGTGCGCCCGGAGAGATTCGAACTCCCGACCGCCTGGTTCGTAGCCAGGTACTCTATCCAACTGAGCTACGGGCGCCCTGCGACAGGAGCGGAATTATGCGGATGTCGGCGCGTACCGTCAACCGTTTTTGTGAAGAATTTCATCCAGCTGAATGAAAAATTGGTGGGCGACCGCCTGTGGCGCCTTCATCCACGCGAAGTGGTCGGCACGCGTGCCCAGTTCCCCGGCGGACAGCACATGCAGGCGTGATGCCACATTCGGCAGTTTGTCCAGCAACGCCTGCATCGAACCGGTCGGTGCCAGCCAGTCGTGCTCCATCACCACGGCCTGCGCGCTGCCGTGCACGCGTGCCATCTGCGCATCGAGATGCTCGGTCATGCCCGCGGCTGCGTAATGGTTGCTCAGGCCCACCCGCGACCAGTCGGCAATCAGGCCGCGTGCTTCGGTGCCCCCAAAGCCCAGGCGCCGGCCGTGCAGCACGCCCTGGCGGCGGGCGATCCAGGGCAGGAAGCGGTACACCAGCGGCAGAAGCCATCCGCGCGGAGGCGGAAACGTACGCCAGAACGGCGTGCCACTGGCGGCCAGCCACAGGTGCTCGAAGTGCTGCGGTTGCCGTCCTGCATGCACGCAGGCCAGCTGCCCACCCAGGCTGTGCCCACCGATGATCCAGGGCAGCGCGCCTTCGCCGGCATCGGCGTTGGCGAGCAAAGCCTGGCTGGCAGGCAGGTCCTGCTCGAGCACTTCACGATAGCCCCAGTCCTGCGTGCGCGAAGGGCGCAGTGAACTGCTGCCGTTGCCACGCCACTCGTGCAGGTAGACCGCGATGCCTTTCGCAGCCAGGGCCTGTGCCAGTGGCAGGTAGTGGCGCGCGGCCACGCCCAGTGCGGGGAGCCATAGCAGCCGCGCCAGCGGCTGCTCGGGTACGCAGGCCATCACCTCGAAGCGATGGCCGTCGCCGCATTCCACGGCCAGTGTCCGTGATGGCAGGCTCATGCGTGGGGCGCTGCGCCGAAATGATCCAGCACGCGCACATCGCTGCGCCCCGGCATGTAGCCCAGTTGCAGCCCGCGTGCCACGTAGTCGATCGATGCTTCGCAGGCGTTGGCCAGGCTCAGGCCATTGCACAGCTGCGCGGCGATGGCCGAGGCCAGTGTGCAGCCGGTGCCGTGGGCATCCAGCGGCAAGCGCGCGTGACTGAATTCCTCGCTGCTGACGCCATCGAAGTAGCGATCGATCACGCGGTTGCCCTCGTGCAGGTGGCCGCCCTTGAGCAGCACCGCGCCGGCCCCGAGATCCAGCAGTGCCGACGCAGCCCGCTCGGCGTCGTCTCCATCGCCGATCGTGCGGCCCACCAGCAGTTCTGCCTCCGGTGTGTTGGGAGTAACCAGCGTGGCCAGCGGAAGCAGACGCTCGCGCATTGCCTGCAGGGCGCTGTCTTCCAGCAGGCGCGCGCCACTGGTGGCGACCATCACCGGATCCAGCACCACATGTGCGGGCCGGTGACGCTGCAGCGCATCGGCCACGGCGTGGATCACCTCGGCATTGGCCAGCATGCCCAGCTTCACCGCGTGGATGTCGAAATCATCGAAGCACGCGTCGAGCTGCGCGCGCAGGAATTCGATTGGCGGCACATGCACGGCGGTGACACCGCGGGTGTTCTGCGCGGTCAATGCGGCGATCGCGGAGAGGCCATGCACGCGGTGTGCGGCGAAGGCCTTCAGGTCGGCCTGGATGCCGGCGCCTCCGCCGGAGTCGGAGCCGGCGATGGTGAGGGCGGAAACGGGAGTGGTCGGGCTCATGCGGCGATTGTGCCGTGGTCACCGGGATGGGGGTAGTGCCGGCTACGGGCTGCCGGCAGGGGCGGACGCCTCATGCTGCGTGTGCGTGCGGCGACGCTCAGTACCGCCAGCGTACCCATTGCTGGTACAGCACATAGACCAGCCCGGTCGCGCCGGTCAGCAGCGCGGGGGCAAGCAGGGCATCGTACTGCCAGCGCAGGAACAGCCACGCACCCATCACGCCACCGGCCAGGAAGCCGCTGATGATCAGTCCGCTGAGCGTCAGCCGCCGCACCTGCAGCGGCAGCCCGCGCAACAGATGGCCCAGGCCGATGCCAAGATCGGTGAACATGCCGCTGAGGTGGGTGGTCCGTATCACCGCGCCGCTGAAGGTGGTGGCCATCGCGTTCTGCAACCCGCAGGCCATCGCTGCCGACAACGCGCCCCAGATCTGCTGCTGCTTGAACAAGGGAATGGCGGCCAGCAACAGCGCCGATTCCAGTGCCAGAGCGACGCCATAGCGCCGGCCGAGCTGCAGTGCGCTGTCCTGGATCAGCAGCCCGCTGAGCATCGCACCCAGCGAAAAAGCGATCAGCAGGCCCCACAGGTGCCCGACCGCGCGCCAGTCGCCCTGCGCCAGTGCCATGCCGAGCTGGCTGGTACTACCGGTCATGTGGCTGACGGCCTGATGCTCGAAACCCAGAAAGCCGACCACGTTGACCATGCCGGCCACGCACGACAGCGCTACGGCACCGATCCAGACCCAGGTGGGAAGGCGTATGCCCATCGGCGCGACCCTCAGGGACCGCCGAGACCGCCGTTGAACTGCAGCTCGCTGAACGCACCGGTGGCCGGGTCGAACACCGCGCCCCAGAACTGCTTGCCACCATCGCAGACGCGGATGGCCTCGCGCGCCGGCTTGATGCCGCTGTCGTCAGGCAGGCGGAACGCATTGATGTAGATCAGGCGCTTGCCGGCGCTTTCGATGCCGACGTACTGGCGGTCGAAGTCCAGTACGTCGGGCACCTGCGCCTGCAGCGAAGGTAGTGCGGCTTCCAGCTGGTCCACCTGTTGCCGGCTGGGGGCCCAGTAGCCGGTGACGCGGCCGGCATCCCGGCCCGGGCTGTGTCGCGAGCAGGTGTCGAGCACCTGCGCGGCGACGATCGGCCGGGTGACCACCCACGACTGGCCGGTGCGTTCGGCGGTCGGCACGCTGGCCGGCCCGCGGGTGGTGGTGCAGGCACCAAGGACGGCTGCGAGGGTGATCGCCGCCGTCGGCAGCAGCAGGCGGGCAGAACGGTTCACAGCACCTCCGAAGCGTAATCGGCCAGCCGCGAGCGTTCGCCACGGCGCAGGGTGATGTGCGCACTGTGCGGCCAGTTCTTGAAGCGGTCCACCGCGTAGGTCAGGCCGGATGTCGTCTCGGTCAGGTACGGGGTGTCGATCTGCTCGACGTTGCCCAGGCAGACGATCTTGGTGCCGGGACCGGCACGGGTGATCAGCGTCTTCATCTGCTTCGGGGTGAGGTTCTGTGCCTCGTCCAGGATCAGATAGCGCGACAGGAAGGTGCGGCCGCGCATGAAGTTCATCGAGCGGATCTTGATGCGGCTGGCCAGCAGATCGTTGGTTGCCTGGCGTCCCCAGGTTCCGCCTTCCTGGTTGTGCGTGAGCACTTCCAGGTTGTCGGTCAGCGCGCCCATCCACGGTGTCATCTTCTCTTCCTCGGTGCCCGGCAGGAAGCCGATGTCCTCGCCGACGCTGACGGTGGCCCGGGTCATGATGATCTCGCGGTAGCGCTGCTGGTCCATCGTCTGTGCTAGCCCCGCGGCCAGTGCCAGCAGGGTCTTGCCGGTGCCGGCGGTGCCGAGCAGGGTGACGAAGTCGATCTCCGGATCCATCAGTGCATTGAGCGCGAAGTTCTGTTCGCGGTTGCGCGCGCTGATGCCCCACACGGCATGGCTGCCGTGGCGGAAATCATCAACCAGCGACAGCACCACCTTGCCATCGCCGACCACGCGGCTGACGCGAAGCTCCACCTCGTCCTCGCCCGGCAGGTAGACGTACTGGTTCGGGTACCACTCCTCGTCGTCCCTGGCCAGGATCTCGTAATGGGTGCGGCCCTTGTCGCTCCAGCTGCGCAGGTCGTCGCCATGGAGCTTCCAGAAATCCTCCGGCAGCTCGGTGGCGCCGGTGTAGAGCAGGCTGAAATCGTCCAGTGCGCGGTCGTTTTCGTAATCTTCCGAAACGATGCCGGCGATGGCCGCCTTGATCCGCAGGTTGATGTCCTTGGAGACGAACACCACCGGGATCTCCGGGGTCTGCTCCTTCAGCGCCAGGATGGCACCGAGGATGGCATTGTCCGGGATGACCTGGCCGAAGCTCTTGCCGGCGTCGAAATGACTGGTCTGGAAACGCAGCTTGCCGGCGCTGTGCTTGCCACGCAGCTGCAGGCCCTGTGGGCGCTGCAGCGGAATGCCGTCGGCCAGATTGTCCAGGCCGGAGGCCTGCACCAGCTCGTTGAGGAAGCGGCTGACCTGGCGGGCGTTGCGGCTTGCCTCGGACGTGCCCTTCTTGCCGTTGTCCAGCTCCTCGATCACCTGCATCGGCAGGTAGACGTCATGCTCCTCGAATTTGAACAGCGCGGTCGGATCGTGCATCAGCACGTTGGTATCCAGCACGTAGATGCGCTTGCCTCGGGTCATCGTCGATTCCTGGTTACGGACAGGGAAAAACCACCACGACCTGCGGGGCAGGGTGATGGCGGACAAAGTGGGCGATGGGAATCACTTGGATTGGGCGGCCTTCAGTTCGGCAAGCACGGCGTCGGCATGGCCGGCGACCTTGACCTTGCGCCAGGACTGCGCGATGCGGCTGTCGGGAGAAATCAGGAAGGTGCTGCGCTCGATGCCACGTACCTGCTTGCCGTACATGTTCTTCATCCGGATCACATCGAAGGCGTTGCACAGCGCTTCGTCGCCATCGCTGACCAGCGGGAACGCGAAGCCCTGTTTGGCACAGAAGTTGTCGTGTGATTTCACCGAGTCACGGGAGACGCCGAGTACGGTGGCGCCGGCCTTGCGGAACTCCGGCAGCAGCGAGTTGAAGTCGATGCCTTCGGTGGTGCACCCCGGGGTGCTGTCCTTGGGGTAGAAGTACAGCACCAGCCATTGGCCCGCGAGGTCGCCGAGGGTGGTGTGTTCGCCGCCTGACAGGGCCAGCGGGAGCGAGAGGGTGGTGCGGTCCAGGGTATCGCCGTTGTTCATGAGGTCCTTGGTTCCGGAGCCTGGGGTATTTCTACGACAGTTGCATGAAACGCCGCGCGCCCGTGACGAACGCGCGAAAAATCAGAACTTCATCGGATCCATGATCGCGTCCAGGTTCAGGTGGTCGCAGAATTCGAGGAAATCATCGCGCAGGGCGGCGATGTGCATGTTGGCCGGCACGCCGATGGTGACCTGCGCGCTGAACATTTCCGCACCGGTCTGCATGGCGCGATAGCGCGTGCTCTGCAGGGTCTCGATGGTGATGCCCTGGCGGTCGAAGAAGTCGGCCAGCTGGAACAGGATGCCCGGCTTGTCAGCGGCGATCACTTCAACGATGTACGGCAGCAGATTGGACTGCGCCTGCTTGGCCTCGGTGCGGTACCAGACCAGTTTCAGGCCTTCCTCGCGCTCGAGCCGGGTCAGCATCGCTTCCAGCTTGGCGACCGAGTCCCACGACCCGGTGGCCAGCGCGGTGACCGATACGTCGCGGCCAACCGTGGCCAGGCGCGCGTCCACCAGATTGCAGCCGCTGTCGGCAATGCGTCGGGTGACGGACAGCAGTGGGGACTCCGGATGCGTCGTATAGGCGTTGATCAGGAGGTGGTTTTCGCTCGGCGCGGGGCGCGGGGTGGTGTCGGTCAAGGCGATTCCGGGTAATGCATGCGTGAGTCTGAATGCCCGCCAGAGGCGGGGATCCACCGGAGTGCAGCATACTTGCCCGTGCTTTCGCGCCGCAAGTAACATTCAAGTCGCCCCCGCCCTTTCGTGGCGGGCGTTTTCCCTTCCCAGCCAAGAGCAGCACGTCCTTGTCCCTTTCCGGCCTCATCACCGCGCTGGCGACCCCGTTCCGGGCCGACGGTGCCCTCGATCCCGACGGTTGGCAGCGCCTGCTGCATCTGCAACTGGAAGGTGGCGTCCATGGCGTTGTCGTCGCCGGCTCGACCGGCGAAGCGGCGACGCTGTCCGATGCCGAGTACGACCAGCTGCTGGCCAGTGCGGTCGAACGCATCGGCGGACGCATCCCGGTCCTGGCCGGTACCGGCCTGTCCGGCACCGCCAAGACCATCGAACAGACCCGTCGCGCTGCCGCGCAGGGTGCCAGTCACGCTCTGGTGGTGACACCGCCTTACGTGCGTCCGACGCAGGCCGGGCTGATCGCGCACTACCGGGCCGTGGCCGACCACGGCGGGTTGCCTGTGGTGCTGTACAACGTGCCCGGGCGCACCGGATGCGACATGCTGCCGGAGACCGTGGCCGAGCTGGCGGATCATCCGAACATTGTCGGCATCAAGGAGGCCGTCGGTGACATCGGACGCGTGAAGGCCCTGCTGGCGCTGCGCAGTTCCAGCTTCGCCGTGCTCAGTGGCGACGACGGCACGGCTGCGCGCTCGATCCAGGCCGGCATCGACGGGCTGATCTCGGTCGGCTCCAACGCGCTGCCTGGTGCGTACCGCCGGATGTGCGAGCTGGCTGCCGCCCACGACCATGACGCCACCGCATCCTGGGACGCGCGCCTGCAGCCGTACCACGATTTCTGCGGTATCGAATCCAACCCGATTCCGGTCAAGGCGCTGCTGCGCCGCATCGGCATCGGCCACGACCTGCGCCTGCCGCTGCTGCCACTGTCGGCAGCGCATCATCCGGCAGCCGATCATCTGGCCGGCGACATCGCCGCGCTTGAAGCCCTTTCCAGCCACTGACCTTCCGTCTTGGTCTGATCCAGGAGATCCACATGCGTCAATCCGTTTCCGCCGTCCGCGTGCTGTCCTTCGCGCTCATCGCCCTCACCACGGTCGTGACCACCACCGGCTGCTTCAAGCGCGGTGCCAAGGGCGACTACGCCCTGGCCCCGGAGATGCGTCCGCTGGAAGTGCCGCCGGACCTGAACCTGCCGTCCGCGTCGGGCGAGAACCAGGTGCCGAGGCTGGCCTCGACCACCGCCCCGGCTGCTGTGGCCGCTCCGGCTGCCCCGGCCGTGGGCAATACCGGTTTCACCATTCCGGGCAGCAAGGACGAGGCGTTCGCCAAGGTCGGCACCGCGCTGGAAGGCGTGCAGGGCGTGACCATCGCCAGCCGCGCCCAGCTGCTGGGCTCCTACGACGTGGCCTATGAAGGCAGTAACTTCCTGGTGCGCGTGGTGGCCGTCGATGCCGGCGCTTATGTCTCTGCGGTCGATCCGCGTGGTCTGCCGGCGACCGCCGAGGCCCCGGTGAAGCTGATTGACGCACTGAAGGCCGCGCTGGCGAAGTAAGGAACCGCCGGCAGCTGCGGACCGGGCCACGCGCCCGGGTTCGGCGGGGCAGGGTCTGGCATTGCCGGAACAGGAAAAGGGCGCCCATGGCGCCCTTTTTCATGGCGGCGGGTGCTGGCGCCTCAGCGCTCGAGCAGCTTCAGTTTGTCCGGTTTGCCATCCCACTCACCGGCGTCCGCCGGCGGGTCCTTGCGCACGGTCAGTACCGGCCAGGCCTTGGCCAGTTCGGCATTGAGGGCGACGAAGCCCTCCTGTCCGGCGGGGACATCGTCCTCGGGGAAGATCGCGTTGACCGGGCACTCCGGCTCGCAGAGGGTGCAGTCGATGCACTCATCCGGGTCGATCACCAGGAAGTTCGGGCCTTCGTGGAAGCAATCCACGGGGCACACTTCCACGCAATCGGTGTGCTTGCACTTGATGCAGTTTTCGGTGACGACAAAGGGCATGGGCTTGGGGGTGGATCGATTCCTGAACCCGCCAATTCTAGAACAGGTTGCCCCCCGGTGTCGGCGCGGGCCTGAAAAGGGGGATCTGCCGGGCTCGAGGGCACGGCCCATTGGCGATGGGGCGGCGCCTGTGCGAGGCTGCGCGCTGCTGGCTGCCGTGGCAGCCGGACTGTCCTCCCTCCTGGAATGCCCATGTCCCCAGCTCAGCCTGCCGCCGCCGATGGTGGAGAGAACACCGCGTTCATCGTCCTGATCAGCTGCGTGGCCACCTTGGGAGGCTTCCTGTTCGGATTCGACAGTGGCGTAATCAACGGCACGGTTGATGGCCTGCGGCAGGCCTTCAACTCCAGCGAGGCGGCCCTGGGCTTCGAGGTTGCCTCGATGCTGCTGGGCTGCGCGATCGGCGCGTTTCTCGCCGGCTGGCTGGGCGACCGCCTGGGCCGACGCGGCGTGCTGATCGTGGCGGCGGTGCTGTTCCTGCTGTCGGCGCTGGGTGCGGGCGCCGCGCACGCCTCCTGGCTGTTCGTGACCGCTCGCGTGCTGGGCGGCTTCGCCGTCGGTGCGGCCAGCGTGATGTCGCCGGCCTACATCGCCGAGGTCGCTTCCGCACGCTACCGGGGCCGCCTGGCGACGGTGCAGCAGATGGCGATCATCTGCGGCCTGTTCGCCGCTTTCCTCAGCAACTACCTGCTGGCTCGTGCGGCAGGCACCTCCACCGAGCCCCTGTGGTTCGGGCAGGAGGCCTGGCGCTGGATGTTCTGGATGCAGGCGCTGCCGTCGGCGCTGTTCCTGTTGCTGCTGCTGGTGATTCCGGAAAGCCCGCGCTTCCTGGTGGTGAAGGGGCGCCAGGCGCAGGCCAGGGCGGTTCTGTCGCGGCTGTACGGCGACGCCGCGGCGGCCGCCAAACAGGCGGAGATCGAGGCCAGCCTGGACCAGGACCAGCACAAGCCGCGCTTCGGCGACCTGCTGGACAACGGCACCGGCAGGCTTCGCCCGATCATCTGGGTGGGCATCGGCCTGGCGATGTTCCAGCAGCTGGTCGGCATCAACGTGGTGTTCTACTACGGCGCGGTCCTGTGGCAGGCCGTCGGCTTCTCGGAAAGCGATGCGCTGCTGATCAACGTTCTTTCCGGTGCGCTGAGCATCGGCGCCTGCCTGTTGACGGTGATGCTGATCGATCGGATCGGGCGCAAGCCGCTGTTGTGGGTCGGTTCGGTCGGCATGTCGGTTGCCCTGGTGCTGATGGTGGTGGCATTCGCCAGCGGCAGCCTGGTCGAAGGGCGCCTGCACCTGTCCGATGGCATGGGCCGGCTGGCGCTGGTGGCGGCCAACGTCTATGTGGTGTTCTTCAACATGTCCTGGGGCCCGGTGATGTGGGTCATGCTGGGCGAGATGTTCCCGAACCAGATCCGCGGCCCGGCGCTCGCGGTGGCCGGTGCGGCGCAGTGGACGTCGAACTTCGCCATCACCGTGACCTTCCCGCTGCTGCTGGCGGGTATCGGCCTGGCCGGTGCCTATGGCATCTACACGGTTGCAGCGATCCTCTCGATCTTCTTCGTCGTCCGCTACGTCCGCGAGACCAAGGGCAAGGAGCTGGAGCAGATGGAAGGCTGATGGCGCCGCCCTGGTTTCCAGCGCCTTCCTGTTCCGTGGCGGCGGCAGGCCAGCCGCTCCAGGACAGGCAGGGGCGGCTCGCCCCCGAGGCGACCCGCTCGACGCAACAGGCAAACCCCGGGAAACAGAAAAGCCCGCACGAGGCGGGCTTTTTCGGTTCCTGCTGTGGCGACTGGCGCTCCCTAGGGGACTCGAACCCCTGTTTTAGCCTTGAGAGGGCCACGTCCTAACCACTAGACGAAGGGAGCGTATATGTGTCGCTGCCGAGGCAGGAGCGCTAGTATATGCACCTCGATGCCATTGGGCAATCCCGAAACTTCAACCGGAAGCGCCAACATCATTTCTCCTGCTCCATCACCGTTCAGCCTGCGCGTCATCCCGCGCGACCAGCACACCATTTCCCGCAAGGACATCAGCCCGAACGCCCTGCGCGTGCTTTATCGCCTGCGCGATGCCGGCTTCGGCGCCTACCTTGTCGGCGGCGCGGTGCGCGACCTGCTGGTCAATGGCCAACCCAAGGATTTCGACGTGGCCACCGATGCCACGCCCGAACAGGTCAAACAGCTGTTCCGCAACTGCCGCCTGATCGGCCGCCGATTCCGCCTGGCCCATGTGGTGTTCGGCCGCGAGATCATCGAAGTCGCCACCTTCCGCGCCAACGTCGATGACGGCAGCGGCGACCGCGAAATGGAAAACGGCATGCTCGTGCGCGACAACGTGTACGGCAGCATCGAAGACGACGCGGTGCGCCGCGACTTCACCTGCAATGCCCTGTACTACGCGATCGAGGATTTCTCGGTGCGCGACTACGTCGGCGGTTTCGAAGACGTCCAGGCGCGCCTGATGAAGCTGATCGGCGACCCCGAACAGCGCTATCGCGAGGACCCGGTGCGCATGCTGCGCGCGGTGCGCCTGGCGGCCAAGCTCGGCTTCCAGATCGAAGAGGGCACCGCCGCGCCGATCCCGCACCTGGCAGGCCTGCTGAACGAAGCCGCGCCCGCGCGGCTGTTCGAGGAAGTGCTGAAGCTGTTCCTGTCCGGCCACGGTGTTGCCAGTTTCGAAGGCCTGGAGCGCTACGGCCTGCTCGACGTCCTGTTCCCTGAAAGTGGCAGGGCGCTGAAGGCGAACCGCACCGGTGCACTGCGCCGCATGCTGGTCGAGGGCCTGGCCAATACCGATGCGCGCGTGGCCAACGATGAGCCTGTCTCGCCCGCGTTCCTGTTCGCGCTGCTGCTGTGGCCGGCGTTCTGCCGGGCGCAGGCCACCCTGCTCAAGCAGGGCGTGGCGCCGGAAGAAGCGCAGCGTCGTGCTGCCGACCGCGTGACGGTGCAGCAGCTGAGCACCATCGCGCTGCCGCGCCGTTTCTCGCTGCCGATGCAGGAGATCTGGCTGTTGCAGTCGCGTTTCGGCTCGCGCCAGCGCAAGCGCGTGTTCCGCACGCTCACCCACCCGCGCTTCCGTGCAGCGTTCGATTTCCTGACGCTGCGCCAGGTCGCGTCGGCCGAACACGAGGCAGATGTGGCGTTCTGGCGTGAGGCGCAGGTGCAACCGGGCCGCGAGCTGGAATCCGCGCTGGATGCGATGCATGCCGAACCGGGCGACGAGGATGAGGGCGCACCGCGCAAGCGCCGGCGCCGCCGTCGGCGCTCCGGTGCCACGGCCGGCAGCGCTGGCGAGTAAGCCGTGACGCTGGCCTGGATCGGCCTGGGCGCCAATCTTGGCGACGCGGCCGCGACCGTCCGTGCGGCGATTGCCGCGCTGGACGCGCTTCCTGACACGCGGCGCTGCCAGGCGTCGCGCCTGTATGCCACGCCGGCCTGGGGCAACGAGGATCAGCCGCCGTTCGTCAACGCGGTGGCGTCGGTGGAAACGCGCCTGCCGGCCTCCGGATTGCTGCGGGCGATGCTGGAGCTGGAGCGGCATTTCGGTCGCGTGCGCGATCCAGCCGTGCACTGGGGACCGCGGGCACTGGATCTGGACCTGCTGCTGTATGGCGCGCAGGTACTGGATGAGCCGGGTCTGCAGGTGCCGCATCCCTACCTGCACGAGCGTGCCTTCGTGTTGGTGCCGCTGGCCGAGATCGCGCCGGATCTGGCCATTCCCGGCCATGGTCGCGTGCGGGATGCAGTGATGCGGGTGGATGCCTGCGGGATTGCGCCGATAGGGTGATAATGCCCGGGTTATCTCCCCCGGTTATCAGCACATGAGCACCCACGCAGACAGCAAGCCCTGGACCGTTCCCGCCTTGGCCGAGGCCAAGCGGAATGGCCAGAAGCTGGTCATGTTGACCGCCTACGACGCTGGCTTCGCCCGCACCTTCGACGCCAACGGCGTCGACCTGATCCTGATCGGTGATTCGCTGGGCATGGTCGTGCAGGGGCACGATTCCACCCTGCCGGTGACCGTGGCCGACATGGTCTATCACACCCGCGCCGTGGCCCGCGTGCTGCAGCGCGCGCTGCTGGTTGCCGATCTGCCGTTCGGTGCCGATGCAACCCCGGAACGCGCCCTCGATGCGTCGCTGCAGCTGCTGCAGGCAGGCGCGGAGATGGTCAAGATCGAGGGGGCCGGCTTCAAGGTCGATATCGTCCGTTACCTGGTCGAACGCGAGATTCCGGTCTGCTCGCATCTGGGCCTGACCCCGCAGTCGGTGCTGCGCCTGGGCGGGTTCAAGATCCAGGGCCGTGGCGATGCGGCCCGGCAGCTGGTGGAGGACGCCAGGGCCGTGGCCGACGCGGGCGCCAGCATCATCGTGCTGGAATGCGTGCCGACCCCGGTCGCGGCCGAGGTCACCGCTGCAGTGCCGGTGCCCACCATCGGCATCGGTGCCGGTCCGCAGTGCGATGGCCAGGTGCTGGTCCTGCATGACTTCCTGGGCCTGGACAGCGGCCATCGCCGACCGAAATTCGTCAAGGATTTCCTTGCCGAAGGGGGCTCGGTGGCTGGAGCCACCCGCGCCTACGCCGACGCCGTGCGTGACGGCAGCTTCCCCGACGAACAGCACGCTTACGCCCAATGATCCAGACCTTCAATGAGCTCGGCGCGTTGCGCGGGCAGATCGCCCAGTGGAAGCGCGAAGGCCTGCGCGTCGCGCTGGTGCCGACCATGGGCAACCTGCACGGTGGCCATCACGCGCTGGTGAGCCTGGCCCGCCAGTACGCCGACAGGGTGGTGGCCAGCATCTTCGTCAATCCGACCCAGTTCGGGCCCAACGAGGATTTCAGCCGGTATCCGCGCACGCCCGAGGCCGACGTCGCGGGGCTGGAGCAGGTCGGCTGCGATGCGGTGTGGCTGCCGAGCGTCGAGGCGATGTATCCGCTGGGCGTGGACAAGACCACGCGCATGCACGCGCCCGGCATCAGCGAGGTGCTGGAAGGTGCCAGCCGTCCGGGCCATTTCGATGGCGTCTGCACGGTGGTCGCCCGCCTGTTCCTGCAGGTGCAGCCGGACGTGGCTGTGTTCGGCCGCAAGGACTACCAGCAACTGGCGGTGATCCGCCAGATGGTGGCCGAGCTGTCGTTCCCGGTCCAGATCGTCGGTGCGGAGATCGTCCGTGATGACGATGGGCTGGCCAAGAGTTCGCGCAACCAGTATCTGAGCCCGGAACAGCGCCCCGTCGCGACGACCCTTCATCGGACCCTGCTGGCCATGCGCGAAGGCTATGTGGCTGGCCAGCCGCGCGAGCGCATCGAGGCCGATGCCACCGCCGCGCTGCAGGCGGCTGGTTTCCAGGTCGACTACGCCGTGCTGCGCACGCCCGAGCTGGCCGAGCCGGCATTCGAGGGTGGCGGCCGGGTGGCGCTGATCGCCGCGCGGCTGGGCACGACCCGGCTGATCGACAACCTGGAGTTCTGAGTTCCGCTGTGATGGCGCCGCCGGGCATGGCCCGGCGCTACCTGAACGGTTTGCCGGTCGTGATGCCCCGCGTTGTGCGGGTGCTAGAATCCACGCTTTCCTCTGCGTTGTACCGTGCCATGCACCTGTCCCTGCTCAAGACCAAGATCCACCGCGCCACCGTCACCCACTCCGAGCTGAACTACGAAGGCTCGATCGCCATCGATGACAACCTGCTGGCTGCCACCGGTATCCGCGAGTTCGAGCAGGTCCACATCTGGGACGTGACCAACGGTGCGCGCTTCTCGACCTATGCGATCCGCGCCGAAGCCGGCAGCGGCATCGTCTCGCTCAATGGTGGCGCCGCGCGCCACGTGCAGGTCGGCGACATCATCATCATCGCCGCCTTCGCCAGCATGACCGAGCAGGAAGCGGACAGCTTCAAGCCGAAGCTGGTGTACGTGGATGGCAGCAACCAGATCACCCACACCAACGACACGATCCCGACCCAGGCCGCATGACAACGAACAACGGATTCGACTCGCTGCATTCCCACGCCCAGCGCCTGAAGGGCGCAAGCATCCCCAGCCTGCTCGCCGCCGAACCTGGCCGTGTGCAGGAGCTGGCGCTGCGGGTCGGTCCGTTGTACGTGAACTTTGCCCGGCAGAAGTACGACGCCGCGGCGCTGCAGGCGCTGCTGGCGCTGGCAGCCGAACGCGATGTCGGGGGCGCCATCAACCGCCTGATGCGCGGCGAGCAGGTCAACCTGACCGAAGGCCGCGCGGCGCTGCACACGGCGCTGCGTGGTGACGTGGTCGACGCGCCGGTGGCCGCCGATGCCCATGCCACTGCACGCGAAATCCGTCAGCGCATGGGAGTCCTCGTGCGTGCGCTGGAAGACAGCGGCGTGACCGACGTGGTGAGCGTCGGCATCGGGGGATCCGATCTTGGCCCGCGGCTGGTCGCCGATGCGCTGCGCCCGGTCAGCGGCGCGCGCCTGCGCGTGCATTTCGTATCGAACGTGGACGGCGCGGCCATGCAGCGCACGCTGGCCACGCTTGACCCGGCGCGCACCGCCGGCATCCTGATCTCCAAGACCTTCGGCACACAGGAAACCCTGCTCAACGGCCAGATCCTGCACGACTGGCTGGGTGGCAGTGAACGCCTGTATGCCGTCAGCGCCAATCCCGAGCGCGCAGCGAAGGCCTTCGCCATCGCCGCAGAGCGCGTGCTGCCGATGTGGGACTGGGTCGGTGGCCGTTACTCGCTGTGGTCGGCGGTCGGCTTCCCGATTGCGCTGGCGATCGGCTTCGAGCGTTTCGAACAGCTGCTGGAGGGTGCGGCGCAGATGGACGCGCACGCACTGGATGCACCGCTGGAGCGCAATCTGCCGGTGCTGCATGGCCTGACCGACATCTGGAACCGCAACCTGCTGGGCTGCGCCACCCATGCGGTGATGACCTACGACCAGCGCCTGGCGTTGCTGCCGGCCTATCTGCAGCAGCTGGTGATGGAAAGCCTGGGCAAGCGCGTGCAGCGTGATGGCCAGCCGGTGACCACCGATACCGTGCCGGTGTGGTGGGGCGGTGCGGGCACCGATGTGCAGCACAGTTTCTTCCAGGCGCTGCACCAGGGCACCAGCATCGTCCCGGCTGACTTCATCGGCTGTGTGCACAACGACGATCCCTATACCGTCAATCATCAGGCGCTGCTGGCCAACCTGCTGGCGCAGACCGAAGCGCTGGCCAACGGTCAGGGCAGCGACGATCCGCACCGCGACTACCCGGGCGGTCGTCCGAGTACGCTGATCCTGCTCGATGCACTGACGCCGCAGGCGCTGGGTGCGCTGATCGCCATGTACGAGCACGCGGTGTACGTGCAGTCGGTGATCTGGAACATCAACGCCTTCGACCAGTTCGGGGTCGAGCTGGGCAAGCAGCTGGCCAACCAGTTGCTGCCGGCATTGCAGGGCGAGGGCGTGGCGATCGCCGACCCGATGACCCGCGAGATCCTGGCGCAGCTGAAGGGCTGAGCCAGGTCGGGGATGTGTCGCCGGGCATTGGCCCGGCGTGCCGGGCTCAACGGCTCGGATCGCGTTCCGGGCTTGGCCGCTTGGCCAGTTTGCGCTGCAGCGACCGTCGGTGCATGCCGAGCAGGCGGGCGGCAGCGGACACGTTGCCGCCCGTCTCGTGCATCGCCTGCTGGATGTGTTCCCACTGCAGGCGACTGATCGGCGTCATCGCGTCGGGGACTTCCATCTCGCCGTCGTCGGCCGGGCCGTCGTCCTCTTCGCCCAGCGCGCGCAGGATCATCGGTACCGTTGCCGGCTTGGGCAGATAATCGTCTGCGCCCAGCTTGATGGCTTCCACGGCTGTGGCGATGCTGGCATAACCGGTGACCAGCAGGATCCGCATGTCCGCACGCAGGGCACGCAGGGGCTGGATCAGGGCCAGGCCGGAATCACTGCCGAGCTTGAGGTCGATCAGCGCGAAAGCCGGTGGATGCTGGCGGGCCAGCATCAGCGCAGTGGCCGCGTCCTGCGCGGTCTGCGTTTCGAGTCCCTTGCGCGCCAGGCTGCGCTGCAGGGTACGCAGGTACAGCTCGTCGTCGTCGACCAGCAGGCCCTGGGTGGAGTGGTGCAGGCTCATGGGGTGTCCTCGCGTGGGGCCAGCGGCAGGCGGAAGCCGACGCGACTGCCGGCCCCCTGGGCCGGGCGCATCCACATCTCGCCGTCGAGGCGTTCGATGGTGGCATGGGACAGGGCCAGGCCGACGCCCATGCCCTCGCTCTTGCTGCTGCCGAACAGCGTGCCCGGCAGCACGGCGGCACGGGCATCGAAGCCGTGGCCGTAGTCGCGGACTTCGCCGATCAGGTCGTCGCCGTCGATGCGCAGGCTCAGGTCCACGCGCGGGCGCCCGGCCTGCTCTCCGGCATCGGCTGCGTTGTTGAGCAGGACCATCAGCAGGTGGCCCACGCCGGGGTCCAGCGGCAGCCGCAGCGGCGCATCGTCGTTGCGGTGCAGGTCGATGGTCGGCCGCACCAGCCGCCATTGTTCCAGCACCTGCTGGGCGCTGGAGCGGCTGCGTCCGGGCATGTCGGCCGATGCCGGCGCGGCCAGTGCCAGCACCCGTTCGCGGCACTGCACGAGCAGTTCGCGCAGGGTTTCCATGTCCTCGCGTACTTCCGGCTCCTCGCTGCGCTCGGCAACGTCGTCGGCCAGCAGGGTCATGGTCGCCAGCGGCGTGTTCAGTTCATGCGCCACCGAGGCGGCGTGGGTGGCCAGGGCGACAATGCCCTCGTTGCGGGCGAAGCGTTCACGCAGTGCCGAGAGCTCCAGTTCCCGTTGCCGCAGGGCCAGGGCCAGGCGCGTGGAGAACGTCAGCACGACAGTGGCGGAGATCAGGAAATTGGCGACCACGCCCCAGCGGTTCAGGTCCTGCGCACGGAAGTAGCCGTCCGGCAGCGGCTGGCCGAACAGTCCGCTGGCGGCGTAGCCGAGCAGGCAGGCCAGGGCCACCGCCAACGCCCAGCGCAGGGGCAGGGCGAAGGCGGCCAACGCAATCAGGATCAGGAACAGGGAGCTGAACGGATTGGCCATGCCGCCGCTCCAGCTGATCATCCAGGTCAGGATGATCACGTCCACCAGGATGTGGCCGAAGGCTGTCAGTGGCGCGGTATCGGCCCCTTCCGGCCGCAGCTGGGTGTAGACATTGAACAGCGCGAGCACGGCGACGCCGGCCCACAGCGGCAGTGGCGGCAGCGGCAGGCCCAGCACCCAGGTGGCGACCAGGATGGTGGCGGCCTGGCCGGCCACGGCCAGCCATCGCAGGCTGCACAGGGTGCGGAGAAACGGGGCGTCGGGACCGGTCATTCGCGCCCATCGTATGCGTTCGCGGGCGGGTGTGCCTGCGACAATCGGCCGCAGCCGTGCCGGCGGCTGAATGCGAGTCACCCGGAAACCGGAGGCGGGCGCTAGAATGCCCGCATGCACGACGCCGTTACCCGCCCGACCCCGCCTTCCGAGCCCACCGCCTGGTCCCGTCGCCAGACCCACGCCGTCCAGATCGGCGGAGTCACCGTCGGCGGCGGCAGGCCGGTGGTGGTGCAGTCGATGACGAATACCGACACCTCCGACGTGGCCTCCAGCGTGAAGCAGGTCGCCGAGCTCTGGCGCGCCGGTTCGGAAATGGTGCGCTTGACCGTCAACACCGTCGAGGCCGCGGCCGCGATCCCGCGCATCGTCGACAAGCTGGCGATGATGGGCATCGACGTGCCGCTGATCGGTGATTTCCACTACAACGGCCATCAGTTGCTGACCGCCGAACCGGCGTGTGCCGAAGCACTGGCCAAGTACCGCATCAATCCGGGCAATGTGGGCTTCGGCAAGAAGAAGGACCTGCAGTTCGCGCAGTTGATCGAGTTCGCCATCCGCTACAACAAGCCGGTGCGCATCGGCGCCAACTGGGGCTCGCTGGACCAGGCGCTGGCGGCCAGGCTGATGGATGAGAACAACGAGCGCGAGCAGCCCTGGGACGCCGGACGTGTCCTGCGCGAGGCACTGATCCGGTCAGCGCTGGATTCGGCCGAACAGGCCGTGGAGCTGGGCCTGCCGCGCGACCGCATCGTGCTGTCGGCCAAGGTCAGTGGCGTGCAGGAGCTGATCGCGGTCTACCGTGACCTGGCACAGCGTTCGGAGTTCGCGCTGCATCTGGGCCTGACCGAAGCCGGCATCGGCAGCAAGGGCATCGTTGCGTCGGCAGCGGCGCTGAGCGTGCTGCTGCAGGAAGGTATCGGCGACACCATCCGCATCTCGCTGACGCCCGAGCCGGGCCAGTCGCGGACGCAGGAAGTGATCGTCGCCCAGGAGCTGCTGCAGACCACCGGCCAGCGCGCGTTCACGCCGCTGGTGACGGCCTGCCCGGGATGCGGCCGCACCACCTCCGAGTTCTTCCAGGAGCTGGCCAAGGTGGTGCAGAACCACGTGCGCGAGAAGATGCCGCTGTGGAAAGTGCAGCACCCGGGGGCGGAAAACATGACCCTGGCGGTGATGGGCTGCGTGGTCAACGGCCCGGGAGAATCGCGGCACGCCAACATCGGCATCTCGCTGCCGGGAACCGGGGAGGCGCCGTCGGCGCCGGTGTTCGTCGATGGCGAGAAGAAGGTGACCCTGCGTGGCGAGAACATCGCCCAGGAATTCGTCGCCCTGATCGACGATTACGTCGAACGAACCTATGTCCGAAGCGCAGGATAAGCCCGCGATCCTTGCCGCGCCGGAGCCGGCCTCCGGCTTCCGTCACTGGATGGCGCGCAATGCGTGGCGCCTGGTCCTGCTGTTCGCCGGCGTGCTGTTGCCGCTGGCCGGCTTCGTCGCGCTGGCCGACGAGGTGCATGAGTTTGAATCGTTCCATTTCGACGCGCCGCTGCTGTGGCAGATGCACGGCCTGCATTCGCCGTGGCTGGACCGGTTCTTCGTGCTGCTGTCCCGGCTGGGTTACGAGTGGTTCCTGATTCCCGCCGATGTGCTGATCGTCGCGGCACTGCTGGGCTACCGCCGCTGGCGCGAGGCCACCTTCGTGGCTGTCAGTTTCCTCGGATCGGCACTGTTGAACATGGGCAGCAAGCGGTTCTTCCAGCGGGACCGCCCCAGCCTGTGGGAGTCCATCGCACCGGAATCGACGTTCAGTTTCCCCAGTGGTCACGCCATGGGGTCGATGACCCTGGCGGCAACCCTGGTACTTCTGGCCTGGAATACCCGCTGGCGCTGGCCGGTGCTGGTGCTGGCCCCTGCGTTCAGCTTGCTGGTCAGCGTGTCCCGGGTCTATCTCGGGGTCCATTACCCGTCGGATATCCTGGCCGGATGGTGTGCAGCACTGGTTTGGGTGGTAGGGTGCTACCTGGTCATGTTCAGTCGTCGGCATCCCTGGCGACGCCGCGATTCGCCGCCATCGACGGCCAGCGAAGCATCAACACAGGGGGAGTGACGTGGATGGCTCTTCGCGGGCGTCTACGTGATAGATGAGCTGTTTCGTTGCAGTGGGTTCTGCAAGACAGGGGGTAAGCACAATGCGTGAGACTGTGATCAACCCGGCACTCTTGCCCGGTATGCACTTCGACCGCGCTTGCGAGGGTTCGGCACCCTGCCTAGCTTGACCCGCAATGGCCGCATTCGAAGAGGTACGTGAATGACGATTCGAGTCTACCTGGTGGACGACCACGCACTGGTCCGCACCGGGATGAAGATGATCCTGTCGGGTGAGACCGACATCGAGGTGGTGGGCGAGGCCGAGACCGGCGAGGACGCGCTGCGCGAGATCCGCCAGCTGCAGCCGGACGTGGTGCTGTGCGACCTGCACCTGCCGGGTGTCAGCGGCATGGAAGTGACCGAGCGCATCGTGCGCGGCCATCGCAGCACGCGCGTGGTGATCGTGTCCGTCCTGGAGGATGGCCCGCTGCCGAAGCGGCTGCTGGAAGCCGGCGCGGCCGGGTACATCGGCAAGGGCTGCGACGCCCAGGAACTGCTGCGCGCGGTGCGCGACGTGGCAGGCGGGCGCCGCTACCTGGGCACCAGCATCGCGCAGAATCTGGCGCTGTCGACGGTGGAGGGGAATGGTTCGCCGTTCGACACCCTGTCTCCGCGCGAGCTGGAAGTGGCGCTGCTGCTGACCCAGGGATTGCGCCAGGAAGACATCGCGCGCCGCCTCAGCCTCAGCGCCAAGACCGTCAACACGCACAAGGCACGCCTGTTCGAGAAGATGGGTATCCATGACAACATCGCGCTGGCGCGCATGGCCAGCCAGTACGGGCTGGTGGATCCGGCACGGCCGCTGTGAGGGTTTCAGCCAACGGCTGAGGTGCGTCGCGCGCCCGGAATCTGTCTTCCAGTTCCGGCCCGCGGTCGCGGGGCCAAGCGTCGGCCCCGCGCTCACCCATCGGGCGCTCAGGTGCCGCGCACGCGCTTGACGATGGCCGCCGCCTGCATGGCGCTGGCGCGCACCTTGTCCCAGTCGCCGTCCGCAATCCAGTTGCCGGGCACCATCCATGAGCCACCGATGCAGACCACGTTCTTCTGCTCGAGGTACTCGGCGGCGGTGTTTTCCGTGATGCCGCCGGTCGGGCACAGCTTCAGATCGGCAATTGGACCGGCCACGCCCTTGATCATCGCCAGGCCGCCGACCGCCGTGGCCGGGAACAGCTTGCACACCCGGAATCCGCGCGCATGCAGCGACAGCAGCTCGGTCGGCGTCGCCGCACCGGGCACCACCGGCAGCGGCGCAGCGGCCAGCGCATCGGCCAGCGCGGGCGGCGTACCCGGGGTCACCAGGAAGTCCGCGCCGGCATCAATCGACTGCTGCATCTGCTCAACGGTCAGCACTGTACCGGCACCCACCACCACGTCCGGCAGTTCGCGCTTGAGCATGGCCAGCGCCTCCATCGCCACCGGCGTGCGCAACGTCAGCTCGATCGCCGGCAGACCGCCTTCCAGCAGCGCCGCACTCACCGCACAGGCCTGGTCCAGCGTATGAATCGTCACCACCGGCAGGATGCCCGCCGCATGCAACAGCTCCGCCGCCTTCAGCTGATGTTGTTCGATACCCATAGCTCTGCTTCTGCCTTTGCTTCCGAATTTGATTTTCAGTGATCACTTCGCGGCGTTGATGCGCCGGAAAGTGTGACGCCGCCACCAGCACACTCGCCGCCGCAACACACCCGCAGCGCTGTTGAACCCTCAGGCGTCCTTCGCCTCATGCGGCGCTGCCGCAGCCGCCGCATCGTGTCCCAGTTCGTACTCGGCGTCGTAATCCCACGGCCCGCCGTCGGCCGCTGCCGGTCCGCACGAAATCGAAATGGCGCCCTGATCGGCCGGCCCGACCACACGACGGTTGATCGCGAACAGGTTGCGGCCCAGATCATTCGCCGCGGGCGCGGTGTTCGGGGCCTGAGTGCGTGCTGCCCATTCCGCAGCGTCCACCAGGACGTCCAGCGTGCCCGCCTCGCCATCCAGGCGGATGATGTCGCCTTCGCGGACTTTCGCCAGCGGACCCCCACGCGCGGCTTCCGGCGTGACATGGATCGCTGCCGGGATCTTGCCCGACGCCCCGGACAACCGGCCATCGGTGACCAGCGCAACGCGTCGGCCCTGGTTCTGCAGAAGGCCCAGCAGCGGCGCCAGGGAATGCAGCTCCGGCATGCCGTTCGCGCGCGGGCCCTGGTAGCGCACCACCGCCACGAAATCCTGGGGAAGCAGCCCGGCAGCATGTAGCTTGTTGAGCACCTGGGGCGCATCAACGACAACGGCCGGTGCTTCGATCGAACGGTATTGCGGCTTCACCGCCGACAGTTTGATCAACGACCGGCCCAGGTTGCCGCGCAGCAGGCGCAGGCCACCCTGGCTCTCGAACGGAGCGTCGACGCCGCGCACCACCTCCTCGTCGGCACTGCGCTCCAGCCCGGGCAGATAGACCAGGGTGCCGTCACGCAGCTGCGGTTCGCGGGCGTAATCGGCCATGCCGCCGCGCGCCACACTGACCAGGTCGCCGTGCATCAGCCCGGCCCTGATCAATTCGCCGAACACGAAAGCCGGGCCGCCGGCCGCCGCGAAGCGGTTCACGTCGGCGTCGCCGTTCGGATAGACGCGGGCCAGCAGGGGAATCAGCTGCGACAGCTCGTCGAAGTCGTCCCAGGTCAGCACGATGCCGGCGGCACGTGCGACCGCGATCCAGTGGATGGTGTGGTTGGTCGAGCCGCCGGTGGCCATCAGGGCGATGACGGCGTTGATGATCGCGCGCTCGTCGATGATCCGGCCGAGCGGACGGAAATCCTCACCCAGCGCGGTGATCTCCAGCGCACGCTCGGTGGCCTCGCGGGTGAGCGCATCGCGCAGCGCAGTGCCCGGGTTGACGAAGGATGCGCCTGGCAGCTGCACGCCCATCGCTTCCAGCAGTACCTGGTTGGAGTTGGCGGTACCGTAGAAGGTGCAGGTGCCTGCGCCATGGTAGGAGGCCGACTCGGCCTCCAGCAGTTCTTCGCGGGTGGCTTCGCCGGCCGCATAGCGTTCGCGCACCTCGGCCTTCTGCTTGTTCGGAATGCCCGGCGTCATCGGGCCGGCCGGAATGAACACCGCCGGCAGGTGGCCGAACGCGAGCGCGCCGATCAGCAGGCCGGGCACGATCTTGTCGCACACGCCAAGGTAGACCGTGGTATCGAACATGTCATGGCTGAGGCCGATCGCGGTGGCCTGCGCGATCACATCGCGCGAGAACAGCGACAGTTCCATGCCGCCGCGGCCCTGGGTGACGCCGTCGCACATCGCCGGCACACCGCCGGCCACCTGCGCGGTGGCGCCCAGTTCACGGGCGATCCCGCGGATCTGCTCCGGATAGGTCTCGAACGGCTGGTGGGCCGACAACATGTCGTTATAGGCGGTGATGATGCCCAGGTTCGGCGTCACGCCGCCGCGCAGGCGGCTCTTGTCGGTGCCGCCGCAGGCAGCGAAACCATGGGCGAGATTGCCGCAGCTCAGGCGGCTGCGGAAGGGGCCTTCGCGCAGGGCGGCGTCGACAGCGGCCAGGTAGGCCGCGCGCGAGGCAGCGCTGCGACGGATGACGCGGTCGGTGATGGCTTGCAGTTGCGGATGGAGGCTCATTGGCTACCGGCGTTCGAGGTGGCGAGAGGTGGGCGGCGGCGATATGCCGCCACCGACATCAATCTGCCCAGTGGACGCGCAGGCGCGCGCCTTCCAGGTGGATTGCGTTGAGGATCGGGTACTGCTGGGCATTGTTGCTGTCCAGCGCCTGCCGCAGCACCTGCAGCTTCTGCTTGCCGCGCAGCAGCAGCAGGCGCTGGCGGCACTGGCGCAGGCCGTGCGGGGTCAGCGTGATCCGCAGCGGCCACTGGTTGGCGCCCGGGCAGCCGGTCGCATCCAGTGCGGCATAGGGCAGGGGGCTTTCCAGCGCGCGGGCCAGGTCCTTCGAGCCGGGGAACAACGAGGCCGTGTGGCCATCATTGCCCATGCCGAGCGCGACCAGGCTGGGCGGCTGGCTGTGCTGTGCCTGCAGATTGGCGGTGTACACGCATTCCGGAAGCGGCTTGCCGATGCGCACCAGCGGGTCGAAATGTGCACCTTCGGCGCGCTTGAGCAGGTGCTCGCGTACCAGCCAGGCATTGCTGTCGCGATCCTGCGGCGACAGCCAGCGCTCATCGGCCAGGCTCACTTCCACGCGGTCCCAGTGCACTTCCATTTCTGCCAGCGCCTGGTACACCGGCGCCGGCGTGGTGCCACCGGACAGCAGGATGCGTGCGCGGCCGACTTCGTTGATGTCACGGTTGATGGTCTGTGCCATTTCGGTGGCCACCGCTTCGATCCAGCCATCGGCATCGCCGTGACTGACAAAATCGATGCGGTCGTCCTGGAAGACAGGGCTCATGCGGCAACTCCCGGAGCGTCACGTTCGGCATCGGCTGCATAGGCGGCAGCGCCCAGCAGGCCGGGGCAGGGGTGCATGATCGCCAGCGAAGGCACCCGCGCCATGATCGAGGAAAACCGGCCCTTGTGCTCGAAGCGCTGGCGGAAGCCGGAGTGCTGCAGCGAATCCAGCATTTTGGGCACCAGGCCGCCGGTCAGGAACACGCCATCCCAGGCACCCTGGATCAGCACCAGGTCGCCGGCGATGGCGCCGAACACTGCGCAGAACACATCCACGGTGCGCATCGCCTGCGGATCGCCGACCGCGGCACGGGCGGTGACGTCGGCCGGCTGCAGATGGCCCGGGTCGACACCGGCCATCTCACAGACCGCACGATGGATGTTGACCAGGCCGGGACCGCAGATGAGACGCTCGTTGGACACGCGGCCGAACTGCTCGGACAGGATCTCCAGGATCCGCACTTCTTCCGGCGTGCCCGGCGGGAAGCTGACGTGACCGCCTTCGGTTTCCAGCGGGTAGCTGCGGCCGTGGCGCACCACCAAGCCACCGACGCCGAGGCCCGTGCCGGGGCCGATCACTCCGTAGTTGCGTGGCTGGCCCGGTGCGGCTGGCGTCCAGTGCGCACCGCCGATCTGCACCACATCCTGCGGTTGCAGCAGGGCGACGGCCATCGCCTGTGCGGCGAAGTCGTTGATCAGGTGCAGCTCGTCGAAGCCGAGCATCGCTGCGGTGCGGCTGCGCGAGATCACCCACGGATGGTTGGTGATGCGTGCCTCGTCGCCATCGACGCGGCCGGCCACGGCAAACACGCCGCGGCGCGCGCTGGCCCCGGCCTGCTCAAGGTAGTGGCGGGCGGCATCGCCCAGCGACGGGAACTCGGCGACTGCGAACTCGCGGATGCTGTCCTTCTGCAGGGGCGCATCCAGCGAAGTGTCGGCCAGTGCGAAGCGGGCATTGGTGCCGCCGATGTCGGCGACCAGAACCGGCTGCGAGCTGCCACTCATGCCGAAGCTCCGGTGTCCGGCGCATCCACGCCCTGTGGCAGGAAGTCGCTGGCATCCGCCGGACCCCACTGGCCAGCAGGGTAAGGCTGGAGCGGCAGGCCGGCTGCCTTCCAGGCATCGGCGACGCTGTCGATCCACGCCCAGGCGGCGCGCACTTCGTCGTCGCGCACGAACAGCGCATGGTTGCCGTTGAAGGCGTCCAGGAAAAGGCGCTCGTAAGCGATGCGGCGGTGCAGTCCCGTCGGCACCGACAGCTCCAGTTCCAGCGGATGCAGTTCCAGCGCGCCCCATTCCGGACCGGCCAGGCTGCTCATCAGGCCCAGCTCGATGTTTTCCTGCGGCTGCAGCTGGAACACCAGGCGATTGGGTGCGGCCTGCGCGCGCTGCGGGCGCTCGAACAGCCAATGGGTGACCGGCTTGAGGGTCACCACCACGCGGGTGGTGCGCTCGGGCAGGCGCTTGCCGGTGACCAGATGGAAGGGAACGCCGGACCAGCGCCAGTTGTCGATGTGCGCGGTGACGCCGGCGAAGGTTTCCACGTCGCTGCCTTCCGGCGGCTGATAGGCCTGTGCCGGCTGGCCGTTGATGGTGCCGGCGGTATAGCGGCCGCGCACGCTGTCGCGGGCGGCATGCTGGGCGTCGAGGGGGCGCAGGGCGCGCAGCACCTTGACCTTCTCGTCGCGGATGCGGTCGGCTTCGAGCGACGCCGGCGGTTCCATCGCCACCAGGCACAGCAGCTGCAGGATATGGCTCTGCACCATGTCACGCAGGGCGCCGGAGCGTGCGTAGTACGCGTCGCGGCCGTCCACGCCTTCGCTCTCTGCGACCAGGATGTGCACCGACTCGATGTAGTTGCGGTTCCACACCGCCTCCAGCAGGGTGTTGCCGAAGCGCAGGGCGATCAGGTTCTGCACCGCAGCCTTGCCCAGATAGTGATCCAGGCGGAACACGCGGTCTTCGTCGATCCACTGGCCGATGGTGCTGATGATCTCTTCGGCACTTTCGCTGTCGCTGCCGATCGGCTTCTCCAGCATCAGCCGGGCCGGTGCGGCGAGGGCGCCCCCCTTGGCCAGGCCTTCGCAGGTGGAGATGTACAGGCCCGGCGGAATGGCCAGGTAGCTCACGCACCGGCGGTCCACCAGGTCGGAGACGGCGGCGGCGACCGAGTCGACATCGCGCAGGTCCACCGAGCGGTAGTCGATGCGGCGCAGCAGCGCGGCGATGTCGTCCTGCGAGGCCATCGGCATGGCCTGCTGCAGGCGCGGGCGCAGGATGTCATGGAAGGCCTCGGTGTCATGGCCGGACAGGGCCAGCGCACGGATGCGGAAATCCTCCGGCAGCAGACCATCGCCAAGCAGGCGCAGCAGCGAAGGGAACAGGTAGCGCTGGGCCAGATCACCTGTGGCACCGAACAGGAAGAGGGTGTCGTGCATCGCTCGAGTTTCAGATCCGGGTGACATCGTTGTCAATCGCTTCATGGCTGGGTTCGGGGGACATCCGCGCAACTGCCTGTCCGAGGTTCGCGGAACGCGATCTGCAGGGGATACCAGCAGGCCGTTCCATGCGAAACCACCGCACCGGCGAACGTTCCATTGTCCGCCGACGCAGGTCGGTGCGCACCGACCATCGGATAGTGCCACGTGAAAACGTTTACATGGCAGAATGGGCAACTGTATTCGATTGCAGTGCTCGCCGTCATGCGGCAGTCGCGCAATCATTGCTGCCATCGGGAGGGCCGAGGCAGTCCCAAAAGACAGCCCGGCGTCGGGCAGACCGGATCAGGTGATATGGCAAAAGTGCAGTTGCAGGGTGTGCGCAAGGTCTACGACAACGGCCAGGTTGCGGTGAAGGACGCCACTTTCGAGGTCGCCGATGGCGAACTGATGGTGCTGGTCGGTCCTTCCGGCTGTGGTAAGTCGACCCTGCTGCGGATGGTGGCAGGCCTGGAGGAGATCAGCGGTGGCACGCTGAGCATCGGTGACCGCGTGGTCAACGATGTGGCACCGAAGGATCGCGACATCGCCATGGTGTTCCAGAGTTATGCGCTTTACCCGCACATGACCGTGGCCGAGAACCTGGCGTTCGGCCTGAAGCTGCGTGGCCACGACAAGGCGACCATCGACAGGCGGATTGCCGAAGCGGCGCAGACGCTTGGCTTGACCGAGATGATGGACAAGCTGCCCAAGGCGATGTCAGGTGGCCAGCGCCAGCGTGTTGCGTTGGGGCGCGCGCTGGTGCGCGAACCTGCGGTGTTCCTGCTCGACGAGCCGCTGTCCAATCTCGATGCCAAGCTGCGCCACAGCGTGCGTACCGAGATCGCGCAGCTGCACCGCAAGCTGGGTACGACCATGATCTATGTCACGCACGACCAGGTCGAAGCGATGACGCTGGGCCAGCGCATCGTGGTGCTCAAGGACGGCATCATCCAGCAGATCGATACGCCGATGGCGCTGTATGACCGCCCGGCCAACCTGTTCGTGGCCGGTTTCCTCGGCAGCCCGGCGATGAACGTGCTGCGCGGGACATTGCAGGGCGATGCGGGCGGCGTGACGGTGGTCGAGGGTGAGTGGCGCGCGCCGCTGGGCCAGGCCACGATCGACCCCGCATGGCTGCAGAAGCCGATCAACGTCGGCGTGCGCCCGGAGCACCTGCAGCCCGCCACGGGCGACGACGCGCATGCGTTCACCGCGCGCATCGAGGGCATCGAGCCGGTCGGCAACGAGATCTTCGTCAACCTCAGCAGCGGCCAGCATGCACTGACCATGCGGGTGGCGCCGCAGGCGCTGCCGGCCGTGGGCGAGGACATCCGCGTGGCGATCCATCCGCAGGGCCTGCACTTCTTCAACGCGGAAACCGGCGAGCGCCTGTAAGACTTGGTGGCGCCGGGCCATGCCCGGCGTCATCGGCAGATCCCCGCCCTGCGTGGATGGGGCGCAGCCTCAGCGCGCCAGGCCATCGAGCAGTGGAATCCGCTGCGCGGGCGCATCGCCGACCTGCAGCGCAGCGTCGCTCGTTTCAAGCGGCAGCACCGCCAGCGCGAGATCGCCGGCCACGCTGGCGATCGTGCCCAGTGCCGTGCCGTCCTGCTGCACGCCGTCACCGGCCTGCGCCGGCGCATGGGTGTGCAGCAGCTGCACCGCGCGCTTGGCCTTGCCGAGGAAGTGGGTGCGGGCGACGATTTCCTGGCCCGGGTAGCAGCCTTTCTTCACGCTGTAGCCGTTCAGACGGTCCAGCCCCAACTGCTGCGGGGTCCACACCTCGCGCTGGCTCTGCTCCAGCCGGGGCAGGCCATACCGCAGGTCAGCCTGGCGCCAGGCCAATACAAAGGCCGCGTCGTCATCCGGCCCACCGGCCGGGAAGGTGTCAGCGGCACCGATGCGCAGCGCGCGCGGCAGCGCGTCGCTGCCCAGGTCCAGCTCCCAACCGCCTGCATTCGCGGCGATCGCCGCGCCGGTAGCCGCTTCCGGTGCGGTGAACGCGCCGGCCACGGCCAGATCGTCGCGCAGCTGCACCTTGACCTTGCGGCGGAACACGAAACGCTGCAGTTGCGACGCAGTCGCATCCGCGTCGCCATCGGCGAACACCAGCATCACGTGATCCTCAGCCAGCCGGAGCAGCTGGAACACCGCCAGGGTGCGGCCCTTGGCACTCAGCCAGGCGCTCCACTGCCAGTGCTGCTGGGGCAGAGCGAGGACATCGCTGCTGAACTGGGCGTGGGCGAAGGCAGCTGCGTCCACGCCCTGCAGGCTCACCAGCTGGTGGCCCGGAAGGCGTGGATATGCGACGAAAGCAGGGGGCAGGTTGTCAGGCACGTGAACGAGGTCTAAAATTTGTGCGTTGCGAGACCGACCATGATAGGCCAAACAACCCCCACTCCCGACGACGAAACTGAAGCCCCGCTGGTCCCTGCGGCACCCGTGCCCGTGGAACAGGAAAAGGCAGAGGAATTCGGCGGCCGCGGCGGACTCGATCCGGTGCGGTATGGCGATTGGGAGAAAAACGGACGCTGCATCGATTTCTGATCAGCATTGAGCCAACGCGGCCGCGTGCCGCCCAGCCGAGACAACGAGCCCAGCGAATGGCGACCAGACAACGCCCACTTTCCCCGCACCTTCAGGTGTATCGCTGGCAGATTCAGATGGCCACCTCGATCCTGCATCGAGCCACTGGCGTCTTTCTGTCTGTTGGTGCCCTCATCATCGCTGCGGGCCTGCTGGCCCTGATGATGGGGCCCGATTCGTGGAACTGCTTCACCGGCCATGCCGGGGCCTGGTATGGCCGCGTGTTCCTGTTCGCGTGGACATGGTCGTTCGCCTATCACCTGTGCAATGGCATCCGCCATGTGGTGCAGGACTTCGCCATCGGCTTCAGCATCCCCGCCTTCATCCGCAGCAGCTGGCTGTCGGTCATCGGCAGCCTGGTGATCACCCTGCTGGTGTGGGCCTACGTGATGTTTGGAGGTGCCGCGTGAGCAAGTTCCGTACTCCGCTGAAGAACGTGCGTGGCCTGGGTTCGGCCAAGACCGGCACCGAGCACTTCGTGCACCAGCGCCTGACCGCCGCCGCCCTGGTGGTGCTGGGGATCTGGTTCCTGGTCTTCGTGCTGGGCCTGCTGGGTTCCGACTACGCGACCGCCACTGCTGCCATCGCCAAGCCGTGGAACGCGGTGCCGCTGATCGGCCTGCTGATCGCCATGTTCTGGCACGCACAGCTCGGCATGCAGGTCGTGCTGGAAGATTACATCCACGAATCGCTGCTGGCCCTGGTGCTGCAGACCGCGGTGAAGTTCGTCGCCGTGCTCGGCATGATCGTCAGTGTGTTCGCGGTGGGCCGCATCGCCCTCGGCGTTGCCTGAGCCCAGGCACCTACACAGGAATCCAGACTAGATGTCCGCTTACAAGATCACCGAACACAAGTACGACATGGTCGTGGTGGGCGCCGGCGGCGCCGGCCTGCGTGCCACGTTCGGCCTGGCCGCCAAGGGCCTGCAGACCGTGTGCCTGACCAAGGTCTTCCCGACCCGTTCGCACACCGTCGCCGCCCAGGGCGGTATCTCCGCCGCGCTCGGCAACATGGGTGAGGACGACTGGCGTTACCACTTCTTCGACACCATCAAGGGGTCGGACTGGCTGGGCGACCAGGACGCCATCGAATACATGTGCCGTGAGGCCATTCCGGCCATCATCGAGCTCGAGCACTACGGCGTGCCGTTCTCGCGTACCGCCGAAGGCAAGATCTACCAGCGCCCGTTCGGTGGCATGACCACCAAGTACGGCGAAGGCCCGGCGGCGCAGCGCACCTGCGCGGCGGCCGACCGTACCGGCCACGCGATGCTGCATACGCTGTACCAGCAGTCGCTGAAGCACGACGCGCGCTTCATGATCGAGTACTTCGCGCTCGACCTGATCTTCGACGACGAAGGCGTCTGCCGCGGCGTGCTGGCCTTGGACATGTCCGACGGCACGCTGCACCTGTTCCGCGCCCAGGGCGTGGTACTGGCCACCGGCGGCTACGGCCGAGCCTATTTCAGCGCAACTTCCGCGCATACCTGCACCGGCGACGGTGGCGGCCTGGCCATGCGTGCCGGCATCGCCATGCAGGACATGGAGTTCGTGCAGTTCCACCCGACCGGCATCTACGGCGCCGGCTGCCTGATCACCGAGGGTGTCCGCGGTGAAGGTGGCATCCTGCGCAACAGCAGCGGCGAGCGCTTCATGGAGCGCTATGCACCGCATTACAAGGATCTGGCATCGCGCGACGTGGTCAGCCGTTCGATGACCATCGAGATCCGCGAAGGCCGCGGTGTCGGCGAGCACAAGGATCACATCCTGCTCGACCTGACCCACCTGGGCCCGGGCGTGATCGATGACAAGCTGCCGGGCATCGCCGAGAGCGCCCGCATCTTCGCCGGCGTCGACGTGCACAAGCAGCCGATCCCGGTCATCCCGACCGTGCACTACAACATGGGTGGCATCCCGACCAACTACCACGGTGAAGTGGTGCGCAAGGTCGGCGACAACCCCGATGCCGTGGTGCCGGGCCTGTACGCCATCGGCGAAGCCGCCTGCGTGTCCGTGCATGGCGCCAACCGCCTGGGCTCCAACTCGCTGCTGGATCTGGTGGTGTTCGGCCGCGCGGTGGCCAACCGCTGTGCCGAGACCATCAAGCCGGGCGCGGCGCACAAGCCGCTGCCGGCCGATGCCTGCGACAAGGCGCTGGGCCTGCTGGACAAGCTGCGCCACGCCAACGGCGATACCCCGACCTCGGTCATCCGCGACCGCATGCAGCGCACCATGCAGGCCGACGCGGCCGTCTTCCGCACCAGCCAGACGCTGAAGGAAGGCTGCGAGAAGATGGACAAGATCTTCGATTCGTTCCAGGACGTGAAGGTCTCGGACCGTTCGCTGGTGTGGAACTCGGACCTGATCGAGACCTACGAGCTGAACAACCTGCTGCTCAACGCGGTGGCGACGATCAACTCGGCCGAACAGCGCAAGGAAAGCCGCGGCGCGCATGCGCACGAGGACTTCCCGGACCGCGACGACGTCAACTGGCAGAAGCACACCCTGGTCAGCGTCGACGAGAAGGGCAAGTGCAGCTTCGACTACCGTCCGGTGCACATGTACACGTTGACCGATGACGTGTCCGTGGTGCCGCCGAAGCCGCGCGTGTACTGATCCGACCCCGCCTACCATGCAATCCGCGCCTTGAGGGCGCGGGCCGCCTGAGCCAACGAGAGCAGCCATGGCCGAGTTTTCACTCCCCAAGAATTCCAAGATCACGAAGGGCCAGCACTTCCCCGTCAAGAACGGCGGCAAGAACGTGCGTACCTTCAAGATCTACCGCTGGAGTCCGGATGACGACAGCAATCCGCGCACCGATACCTATGAGGTCGATCTGGACGCCTGCGGCCCGATGGTCCTGGACGCGCTGATCAAGATCAAGAACGAGATCGACCCGACCCTGACCTTCCGTCGCTCCTGCCGCGAAGGCATCTGCGGTTCGTGCGCGATGAACATCGACGGCACCAACACGCTGGCCTGCACCCGCGCCATCGCGGACTGCGGCAAGAAGGAAGTGCCGATCTACCCGCTGCCGCACATGAACGTGGTCAAGGATCTGGTGCCGGACCTGACCCACTTCTACGCGCAGTACGCCTCGATCAAGCCGTGGATCCGCACGCAGACCCCGGCGCCGCCGGATCGCGAGCGCCTGCAGTCGCCGGAAGACCGCAAGAAGCTCGATGGCCTGTACGAGTGCATCCTGTGCGCCTGCTGCTCGACCAGCTGCCCGAGCTACTGGTGGAACGGCGAGCGTTACCTGGGTCCGGCGATCCTGCTGCAGGCCTACCGCTGGATCATCGACTCGCGCGATGAGGACACCGGTGCGCGCCTGGACGATCTGGAAGATCCGTTCAAGCTGTACCGCTGCCACACGATCATGAACTGCGCCCGCACCTGCCCGAAGGGCCTGAACCCGGCGCTGGCGATTGCCGAGATCAAGAAGCTCATGATGGAGCGTCGCGCCTGATCCATCCCGCATGCGGCCGCATCGACGGCGGCCGCACGCACCCCAGCCGAGCCACGCCATGCGTGGCTTCGCTGTATCTGGAGGCCTGCAATGGATGAAGAGACCCTGCTGAAGAAGCTGCGCTGGCGCTGCCGGCGTGGCATGCGCGAACTGGACCAGCTGTTCGAACGTTACCTCGACCGCGAATGGAGCGCTGCGCCGACCGAAGAGCGCGAGGTTTTCCTGTTCCTGCTCGACTGTGAGGACGATAAATTGTGGCGCTGGTTCATGGGCTACGAGGTCTGCCCGCATGCGCACGCCATCCCGCTCATGGACAGGATCCGCGCCCTCAAGCCTTGAGTGGCGCCCTTCACGGCTGCAGGCGGGTGCCCAGCTGGCGGTACTGCTCGCCGCCCCCTGGCTGCTGCGCGCTTCGGATCTGCCCCGAGACGCCCTGGTTCCCGTCGTACTGCTGGTCTGGGCGCTGGGCCTGGCCGAGCTCTTCTGGCGCCTGCGCCGGCCGAAGGTGAGGGTGTGCCTGCCGGCGTTGCCCGCTCCGCTGCAGGTGGCGGGGCAGGCGCTGGACGCTCCACAGCTGGTGATCCGCGGCCCGTGGCTGTTGCTGCATGGGCGCCAGGGGCGGCGGCAGCGGCGCCTGCTGTTCTGGCCGGATGTGCTCGATGCCCGGCAGCGACGTGAACTGCGACTGGCCGTCGCCGCACGCGCCGTTTCCCGTCGAGCCCGGTCGATGGCACCATAGGCTGAATCGTCCGGCGAGCCTGCATGTTCAAACCCATTCCCGTGGCCATCGGCCTGCGCTACCTGCGCGCCAAGCGCCGCAACGGCTTCATCTCCTTCATTTCGATGGCATCGATCCTGGGCATCGCGCTCGGCGTTACGGTGCTGATCACCACCCTGGCGGTGATGAGCGGCTTCCAGAAGGAAATCCGCAGCCGCCTGCTGCAGATGACGGCGCATACCACCATCAGTCGCGACGGCGAGCCCATGCCGGACTGGATGCGCGTGGTGGACGTGGCCAACAAGGACCCGCGCGTGGCGGGCGCCGCACCCTATATCGAGATCCAGTCGATGATCAGCGGCCCGCGCGTGCAGGGTGCGATCATCCAGGGTATCGACCCGGCACTGGAGCCGAAGGTGTCGGTGATCGACCAGAAGGTGGTCAAGGGCAGCTACGACAGCCTGAAACCCGGCAGCTTCAATCTGCTGCTGGGCAAGGAACTGGCGATCTGGCTGGGCGTCGATGTCGGCGACCAAGTGCTGGTGACCTTCGCCGAAGTGCAGGGCACACCTGCAGGCGCCGTTCCGCGGATGAAACGCTTCACCGTCAGCGGTATTTTCGAGGCCGGCTACAACGAGGTCGACCGCGGCGTCGGCTTCGCCAACATGAAGGATCTCGAGCGCGTACTGCGCGCCGATGGCGCGACCGGCGTGCGCCTGAAGCTGCACGACATGGACCACTCGCTGGAAGTCGGCGTGGACCTTGCGCAGAACCTCGGCGGCGCCTATCGCGTGAGTGACTGGACCCAGCAGAACGCCAATCTCTACCACTCGCTGCGCATGGAGAAAGTGGTGATGGGCATCCTGCTGTCGCTGATCATCGCCATGGGCGCGTTCAATCTGGTGTCCTCGCAGGTGATGCTGGTCACCGACAAGCAGGCGGACATCGCCATCCTGCGCACGCTTGGCCTGACCCCGGCCGGGGTGATGCAGGTGTTCATGGTGCAGGGCTCGTTGATCGGCATCTTCGGCACACTGGCCGGACTGATCGGCGGCATCACCCTGACCTTCAACCTGGAACGCATCCTCGGTGCCATCGAGCGCGTGTTCAACGTCAAGCTGCTGCCGGAAGACGTGTACTACATCACCGGCCTGCCGACGGACATGCAGACCGGCGACGTGGTGGTGATCACCGTGGTCGCACTGCTGATGAGCTTCCTGGCCACCCTGTATCCCGCCTGGCGGGCGGCACGCACCCAGCCGGCGGAGGCCCTGCGCTATGAATGAAGCCTTTGACCGCGGCCAGGAGGTGATCCGCGCCGAGCACCTCGGCAAGATCTATGCCGAAGGGCGCATGCAGACCCCGGTATTCGACGGCCTGAACCTGACCGTCACCGCGGGTGAAACCGTGGCCATCATCGGCGCGTCCGGTGCAGGCAAGAGCACGCTGCTGCACCTGCTGGGGGGACTGGACGTACCCAGTGCCGGCGAGGTGTACGTGGCCGGTCAACGCATGTCGGCGCTGTCGGATACCGCACGTGGCCTGCTGCGCAACCAGGCGCTGGGCTTTGTCTACCAGTTCCATCACCTGCTGCCGGAATTCACCGCGCTGGAAAACGTGGTGATGCCGCTGCTGCTGTCCCGCTCGCATTCGCCGATGTCACAGCGGGCGATGTTCGCTGGCCTGGGCGTGGTGGGGACGGCGCTGGCCAGCATCGTCAACGGGGCCACCGCCTTCGTCCGTGGTCGTCCTGAAGTGGAGGAGGCGGCCGCGCGCGCAACCTTGCTGCTGGAGTCGGTCGGGCTGGGCCATCGCCTGGACCACAAACCGGGCGAGCTTTCCGGTGGCGAGCGCCAGCGTGCGGCGGTGGCGCGCGCGCTGGTGAACCATCCGGCCTGCGTGCTGGGCGACGAGCCGACCGGAAACCTGGACGATCGCACGGCCGGCACCGTGTTCGACCTGATGCTCGAACTCAATCGTGCCCGCCATACCAGCCTGGTGCTGGTCACCCATGACCGCGGTCTGGCGCGGCGCCTGGACCGGGTGCTGGAACTGCGCGAAGGGCGCCTGCACGAGCTGGCCCACGCCGACGTCTGAGCGGCCGGCAACGTGCACCTCCCGGCGCCTGAACGGTGGCGCCGGGATTCTCGCCGCCCATACCCGGGCAGGCGCATGATGGCCCCCGGTTCCCCGTGGAGATCGACATGAAGACCCCGCTTGTGATCGCAGGGCTCTGCCTTGCCCTGGCCGCGTGTGCGACCACCGGCCGCCTGAGCAGTGCCGAGCGGCTGGACCTGTACCGGGCGCACGCCGGCGCACCGCAGAATGACATGCAGTTCTTCGGCAGCCTCAACGGCTGGACCGAACTGGGCGACAGTGCACTGGCGGTATGGACCCGGCCCAGCGAGGCCTACCTGCTGGAATTGAACGGCCCCTGCCAGGATCTGTCGTTTGCGACCGCCATCGGCCTGACCAGCCGCATGAACCGCGTGTCGGCCCGCTTCGACAAGGTGCTGGTCCGTGACCCGACCGGAGGCCCGCGCCTGCCGTGCTTCATCAGCAGCATCCGCAAGCTTGACGTGAAGGCGCTGCGTGCTTCGGAACAGGAGCTGCGGCAGGCGCAGGTGCAGGAGCGCGAGGAGCCGGCGAACTAGGCCGGCGCCATCTCCGGATCAGGCTTCCGGGATGAAGCCGGCGGGCTTCTCCGCGTCCTTCTCGAACAGGAACTTGACCAGTTCCCCTTCCAGGAACGCGCGGTGCTTCGGGTCGCGCGGTGACAGGCGGTTCTCGTTGATCAGCATGGTCTGGTGCGCCAGCCATGCCGCCCAGGCCTGCTTGCCGATGTGGTTGAAGATGCGCTGGCCCAGTTCGCCCGGATAGGGCACGAAGTCCAGGCCCTCGGCATCGCGTTGTTCGTACTGGCAGAAGACGGTTCGGGGCATGGCACTCACTCGTGGTTGCGGGGTTTCTTGGATCTGCGTTGTGGCGGTTTGATCGAAGTGCCATCAAGCAGCTTGCGGATGGGAGCCGGCAAGCCCAGCGTCGGCAGTTCGTCGGCGGTGACCCAGCGCAGCGAGGATTCTTCCACGCGCAGGCCGCGTACCTGTCGCGACAGGATCTGCAGGTGCAGCCTGTAGTGGCTGAAGGTGTGCTGCAGCACCGGCAGCTCGTCGGCATCTTCCAGCGAGCCGTCCACGTGTGCATCGAACCAGTCCTGCAGCGCTTCACCGGCGTCGGCCTGCGGCAGGGTCCACAGTTGCGCCCAGATGCCGGTCTCCGGTCGCTTCTGCAGCAGCACGCGCTGCTGGGCATCGCGCAGCAGCAGGGCCACGGCTTCGCGTTCGGGCAGGGCCTTGCCTGGCTTCGGCGTGGGCAGCTCGGCGGTCCGGCCTTCGCGGCGCGCCACGCAGTCCTGCTGCTGCGGGCAGATCACGCAGGCGGGCCTGGCGCGGCTGCACACGGTGGCACCGAGGTCCATCTGCGCCTGCGTGTAGTCGGCCATCCGGCCATCCGGCACCTGGGCCGCGTGCGCTTCGGCGATGGCCCACAACTGCTTTTCGATGGCTGGCAGGCCGGGGAAGCCTTCGATGCCGTGATACCGGCTGAGCACGCGCTTGACGTTGCCGTCGAGGATCGGAAACCGGTCGTTCCAGGCCTGGCTGAGGATCGCGCCTGCGGTGCTGCGGCCGATGCCGGGCAGCGCATGCAGCGCGTCGAAATCACGCGGCAGTTCGCCGTCATGCAGTTCCACGCAGCGCTGGGCCGCCGCATGCAGGTTGCGCGCACGGGCGTAGTAGCCCAGCCCGGCCCACTGCGCCATCACTGCATCGTTGCTGGCCGCGGCCAGCGCGGGCAGGGTCGGGAAATGCTGCAGGAACCGCTGGAAGTAGGGGATGACCGTGGCCACCTGGGTCTGCTGTAGCATGATCTCCGACAACCAGACCCGATAGGGGCTGCGCGGATGCTGCCAGGGCAGGTCGTGGCGGCCGTGGTCGTCGAACCAGTGCAGCAGGCGGGCGACGAACGGGTCGCCCGCAGGCACGACGGTGGCCTCAGGCACTGCCAAGCGCTTCGGGCAGCAGCGCGTCGACGAAGGCTTCCGGATCGAATTCACGCAGATCTTCCGGGCGTTCACCGATGCCGGCGAAACGGATCGGAATGCCGAACTCGCGGGCCAGTGCGAACACCACGCCGCCCTTTGCGGTGCCGTCCAGCTTGGTCACCACCAGGCCGGTCACGTTCACCGCGGCGTTGAACTGGCGCAGCTGCGACAGCGCGTTCTGGCCGGTGGTGCCGTCGATCACCATCAGCACCTCGTGCGGCGCAGCGGGATCGATCTTGCCGAGCACACGACGGATCTTGCCCAGCTCGTTCATCAGGCCGGACTGGGTATGCAGGCGGCCGGCGGTATCGGCAATCAGCACCGACGTGCCGCGCGCCTTGCCGGCCTGCAGCGCGTCGTAGGCCACCGAGGCGGCGTCGGCGTTCTGGCCCTGGGCCACCACGGCCACGCCGTTGCGCTCGCCCCAGGCCTGCAGCTGGGCCACGGCAGCGGCACGGAAGGTATCGCCGGCGGCCAGCATCAGGCTGTGCCCGTCGTCCTTGAAGCGCTTGGCCAGCTTGCCGATGGTGGTGGTCTTGCCGACACCGTTGACGCCAACGGTCAGCACCACGAAGGGCCTGGCGTTGCGATCGATCACCAGTGGCCTGGCGACCGGCCGCAGGATCGCGATCAGGTCGGCACGCAGTGCGCCCAGCAGTGCGTTGGCATCGGCGAACTCACGTGCCTTCATGCGTCTGCGCAGGCCTTCGACCAGCTCGGTGGTCGCACCGACGCCGACATCGGCGGTGATCAGCGCGGTTTCCAGTTCGTCCAGCAGGTCATCGTCGAGCTTGGGATTGCGCGAGAACAGGCCGCCAAAGCTGCGCGCGATGACGCTGTTGCGCAGGCGTTCGCGCCAGCCGGACTTGCCGGCGGGGGCCGGTGCGGCATCCACCAGCACCGGCAGGTCGGCGGCCGGTGCGGAGGGCTGCTGTGCGGGGATCACCGGAGCCAGCGGGGCGAGCACGGCTGCGGCGGCACGTGCCTCGGCCTCGAAGTCTTCCGGTGCCAGGACGCGTTCGGTCGCTGCCGGCGCCGGCGGGGACGCCGGGGCAGCGGCGGGCGGCGCCGGGACGGGCACCGACTCAGCTGGAGCCACGGCTGGCGGGGCGTCGGCTACGACCGTGGTGTCCTCGACGGGCGCGGCCGACGGGAATGCCGCCGCCAGCTCTTCAGCCGAGTAGTGCTGGGTCTTGGGCGCGTCCGGTGTGGCGGCGTCCTGGGGCTTCTTGCGGCGGAAAAAACTGAGCATTGGCAAAAGGCGCTGAAATCAGAGGGATATGCTACCACCCGGGCCCGTCTGCCCGATGTGGACTCAAGGTCGCGGCCGGGCAGCCGCTAATGGCTTCGGAGGGCTGCACCGAGTGGCCTGGAGACCGCCATGGACAACGTGATGGCAACGGCCTGGAGCGGCATGCGGGCCGCAGGGCAAGGCGTGCAGGTGGCCGCGCACAACGTGGCCAACCTGGCGACAGCCGATGCACCGCGCCTGCAGGTGCAGCGCGCGGCGGTGGAGCAGGGTGGGGTGCAGACCCGGGTGACCGCTGCCGGCGCCGATCCCGCCGCGCCGCTGGCTGATCTGCTGGCGGCAAACGCGGAGGTGGTGGCCTTCGCCGCCAACGCTTCGCTGGTCCGCCGCCAGGACCAGATGCTGGGGTCGCTGCTGGATCGCCGGGCCTGAGCAGCCCGGCCTGGCAGATGCCAGCCAGCGCCCGGCAGCGCCGGGTCATGCCCGGCGACCACCGTGCGTGTCAGGCCGACAGCTCCAGCAGCAGCTTGTTCAGGCGCGCAACGTAGGCGCCCGGGTCCTTCAGGCTGTCGCCGGCCGCGAGCGCGGCCTGGTCGAACAGCACGCGGCCGAGATCATCGAAACGATCACCATCGGCCTCGCCATCGAGCTTGGTGATCAACGGGTGCCCCGGATTGATCTCCAGCACCGGCTTGCTGTCAGGCACCTTCTGGCCGCTGGCCTCCAGGATCTGGCGCATCTGCAGGCCCAGATCCTGTTCGCCGATGGCCAGCACCGCTGGCGAATCGGTCAGCCGGTGCGACACGCGGACTTCGGCCACGTCGTCGCCGAGCACCGCCTTCAGCCGCTCGATCAGGGCCTGCTTGTCCTTGGCCGCCGCTTCCTGTTCCTGCTTGTCCGACTCGGTCTCCAGCGCGCCGAGGTCGAGGTCGCCACGGGCGATGTCGACAAAGCCCTTGCCGTCGAAGTCGGTCAGGTAACCCATCAGCCATTCGTCGATGCGGTCGGTCAGCAGCAGCACTTCCACGCCCTTCTTGCGGAACACTTCCAGGTGCGGGCTGTTGCGGACCTGGCTGTAGCTCTCGCCGGTCAGGTAGTAGATCTTGTCCTGGCCTTCGGCCATGCGACCGATGTAGTCGGCCAGCGAGACGGTCTGGGCATCGCCCTCGCCACGGGTGGAGGCGAAGCGCAGCAGGCCGGCCACCTTCTCGCGGTTGTTGTAGTCCTCGGCCGGTCCTTCCTTCAGCACCTGGCCGAATTCCTTCCAGAACGTGGCGTACTGCTCGGGCTTGTCGGTTGCCAGCTTCTCCAGCATGTCCAGCGAGCGCTTGGTCAGCGCGGCCTTCATCGAATCGATGACCGGGCCGGACTGCAGGATCTCGCGCGAGACGTTCAGCGACAGGTCGTTGGAATCGACCACGCCCTTGATGAAGCGCAGGTACAGCGGCAGGAACTGCTCGGCCTGGTCCATCACGAACACCCGCTGGACATACAGCTTCAGGCCCTTGGGCGCATCGCGGTGATACAGATCGAACGGTGCACGGCCCGGCACGTACAGCAGCGAGGTGTACTCCAGCTTGCCTTCGACCTTGTTGTGGCTCCACGCCAGCGGATCGCTGTGGTCGTGTGCCACGTGCTTGTAGAACTCGCTGTACTCGGCGTCGCTGATCTCGGTGCGCGGACGGGTCCACAGCGCGCTGGCACGGTTGACGGTTTCCCATTCGACCGCCGCGCCCTCTTCACCCCCTTCCTTCGGCATCTGGATCGGCAGGCCGATGTGGTCGGAGTACTTCTTGAGGATGCTGCGCAGGCGCCAGCCATCGGCAAAGTCGTGTTCGCCGTCCTTCAGGTGCAGCACGATGCGGGTGCCGCGCTCGGGCTTGTCGAGGGTCGCGACATCGAAGTCGCCTTCGCCGCGCGAGGTCCAGCGCACGCCTTCGCTGCTGGCCAGGCCGGCCCGCCGCGAGGTGACTTCGACTTCGTCGGCGACGATGAACGCGCTGTAGAAGCCGACACCGAACTGGCCGATCAGCTGCGAGTCCTTCTTCTGGTCGCCGGACAGCTGGCGCAGGAAGTCGCCGGTACCGGACTTGGCAATGGTGCCGAGGTGGGCGATGGCCTCGGCGCGGCTCATGCCGATGCCGTTGTCCTCGATGGTGATGGTGTGGGCGGCCGGGTCGAAACTGACGCGCACGCGCAGGTCGCTGTCGTCTTCCAGCAGGGACGGCTGGGTCAGCGCCTCGAAGCGCAGCTTGTCGGCCGCGTCGGCGGCATTGGACACCAGCTCGCGCAGGAAGATCTCCTTGTTGGAGTACAGCGAGTGGATCATCAGCTGCAGCAGCTGCTTGACTTCGGTCTGGAAGCCAAGGGTTTCGGTCTGGGTCGTCTCGGTCATCGATAGGGCTCCGTGTGCAATGCCGCGCCAGCGCGTGCGGCCTCGCCAAGGGGTAGGGGTGATTGTCCCGAAATCAAGGGGGTTGGTCGGGCAGGGCGGCGCCCTGCACCCGCAGAGGCCAGAGC
>NZ_JAOCKC010000028.1:0-40162 GCF_029844625.1 Stenotrophomonas sp. GD03680
CGAAAACCCCCTTGGGCGTAGAATGTGGATATGAGCGAATCCCTTGATACCCATCTGGTCCACGGTCGCCGCCAGCGGCCGGATGGGCCGTCGCCGGTCGATGTCATTTCGGTCCAGTCGCAACTTGTCTACGGCCATGCCGGCAACAGTGCCGCCATGCCGCCGATGCGCGCGCTCGGTGTGCGCGTGGCCGACATCCCGACCACGCTGCTGAGCAACGCGCCGTTCTACGAGACAACCCGCGGCCGCGTACTGCCCAGTGACTGGTTCGCCGATCTGCTGCTGGGCACCCACGAGCGTGGCTTGCCGCAGCGGGCCAGGATGCTGGTCTCCGGCTACTTCGGCAGCACCGCCAATGGTGCGGCGTTCGCCGACTGGCTCGATCAGGTCCTGCCCGCGTGCCCGCAGCTGCGCTACTGCCTGGATCCGGTGATCGGCGATACCCATACCGGCCCCTATGTGGAGCCGGGCCTGGAGGCGATCTTCGCCGAACGGCTGCTGCCGCATGCCTGGCTGGTCACCCCGAATGCATTCGAGCTGGCCCGCCTGACCGGCATGCCGGCACTGGCCGAGGCCGACGCCATCGCCGCCGCGCGTACGCTGCTGGCGCGTGGTCCGCACTGGGTGATCGCGCACAGCGTGGGTGGCACGCCGGGCGAGCTGGTGACGCTGGCGGTGGGACGCGACGAGACCTGGCGCTGGACCTCGCCGCTGCTGCCGGTGGACGTGGCCGGGACCGGCGACGTACTGATGTCGCTGGTGGTGTCGTTCCTGCTGCGGGGAGAGTCGATGCAGCAGGCGATCTCGCGTGCCATCGCGGGTACCCATGCCGCCCTGGAGGCCACGCTGGCCAATGGTTTCGAGGAGTTCGATGTGATTGCCGCGGCGCCCGCCGCACTGGCCGAAGGCACGCGCTTCCGCGCTGAACGCGTGGCATGACGGCAGTGCAGCACTTTGCGCCGCGCACGATCGGCATCGTCGGCAGTGCCGGCGCCTACGGGCGCTGGCTGGGCCGCTTCTTCGAGCAGCAGATGCGACTGCAGGTGATCGGCCACGATCCGGCCGATGCTGCTTCGCATACACCGGAGCAGTTGCTGGCCGAGGCCGATGTACTGGTGTTCTCCGCACCGATCCGGCATACGCCGGAACTGATCGCCGAATACGTGCGCCGCTCGGCGGGTCGTGAACGCGGGCGCCTGTGGCTCGATGTCACCTCGGTCAAGGACGCGCCGGTACAGGCGATGCTTGCCTCACAGGCCGAAGTGGTCGGCCTGCACCCGATGACCGCGCCGCCGAAGGCCCCCACGTTGAAGGGCAGGGTCATGGTGGTCTGCGAAGCGCGACTGCAGCACTGTCGGCCCTGGCTGGATGCGCTGTGCGTGGCGCTGCAGGCCGAGTGCGTGCGCGCCACGCCACAGCACCATGACCAGATGATGGCGCTGGTGCAGGCGATGGTGCATGCCACGCATCTGGCCCAGGCCGGCGTGCTGCGGGAATATCAGCCGCAACTGGGGACACTGGAAGCGATGCTTCCCTATCGCTCGGCGTCGTTCGAACTGGATACCGCGATCATCTCGCGCATCCTCTCGCTGAATCCGGCGATCTATGAGGACATCCAGTTCGGCAATCCGCATGTCGCGCCGATGCTGGAACGCCTGGTCGGCCAGCTGCGCGTGCTGCAGGCCCAGGTCGATCAAGGCGACGACATGGCGCGCGGTGCATTCCGTGAGCAGATGCTGGTGGCGAACCGGGCCGCCTTCGGCGCGCCTGCACTGGCCTCGGGAAACTATACCTTCGAGCGGGTGGGCTACCTGCTGGCCGATCTGACCGAGCGCAACGCCGTGTCGGTCCACCTGCCGGAAGATCGCCCGGGCTCACTGCGTGAACTGCTGAACATCTTCGAGCAGCACGGCATCAGCCTGGCTTCTATCCATTCCTCGCGCACGCCGGGCGGGGAAGTGCATTTCCGCATCGGCTTCGTCGCCGGCAGTGATCCACGTGCCCTGGCCGACGCAGCGGCCGCCGTGGATGCCAGCGGAATCGGACGGGTACTGGCGTAGTGCATTCATCCACAGGGGATGTGGATGAATTCTGCGCAAACATGTGGATAACACTGCTCATGCCTTGCCAGCACAGGCTGTCAAGATCTGTGGCGAAAAACTGACCAGGGTGCTGCCGGTGAGGCCGGGCTACGCCCGGCGTCCCTGCGATGACCCACGCGACGCTAGATGGTCAGCCGCAGTTCGCCGCCACTGGTGCTGAACTCGCGGCCATTGCGCACCAGATGACGCCCGTCGTCGAGCTCGTAGCGCGGGGTGGCTTCGGAATGATGCCCGCTACCATTGGCCTCGGGCTTGAACTCGATGATGATATGGCTCTCGCCATTGCTGTCGACTGCGGGAAACTGACGGAACGACATCGTCCACCTCCTTCAGCGGATGCTGCTTCTGCACGGCCAGCTTGGCGCCAGAGGTGTTAGCCGACCGTCATCAATCGATGAACTGCAGCCGCGCCAGCTCCGCGTACAGACCCCCTTCAGCCAACAACTGTGCGTGCGTGCCTTCGGCGACGATCCGCCCCTGGTCCATGACCACGATGCGGTCGGCCTTGAGCACGGTTGCCAGACGGTGGGCGATGACCAGCGTGGTGCGGCCCGCCATCAGGCGCTCCAGCGCCTGCTGTACACCGTACTCGCTCTGCGCGTCGAGCGCGCTGGTGGCTTCGTCCAGCAGCAGGATCGGCGCATCCTTCAGCAGCGCGCGGGCGATCGCCACGCGCTGCTGCTGCCCGCCGGACAGGCGCGCGCCGCGCTCGCCCAGCTCACTGTCATAACCCTGCGGCAACGCACGCAGGAAGCCATCGGCCTCAGCGGCACGCGCCGCTTCCTCGACTTCGGCATCGCTGGCCTGCAGGCGGCCGTAGCGGATGTTGTCGCGGGCGCTGGCGGCGAACAGCGTCGGTTGCTGCGGCACCAGGGCCAGCTGGGCGCGCAGGTCGGCGGGATCGACCTCGCGCACATCGATGCCGTCCACGCAGATGCGGCCGTTGGCCGGGTCATGGAAGCGCAGCAGCATCGACAGCACCGTGCTCTTGCCGGCACCCGAGGGACCGACCAGGGCCACGGTCTCGCCGGGGCGCACATGCAGGCTGAAGTGGTCGAGCGCGGCCTGGTCCGGTCGCTGCGGGTAGTGGAACACCACGTCATCGAACTGGATCTCGCCTTGCAGCGGCTGCGGCAGCGCGCGTGGATGCGCGGGCGCGCGGATCTCGACATCCTCCTGCAGCAGTTCGCCGATCCGGCCCATGCCGCCGGCAGCGCGCTGGAGCTCGTTCCAGACTTCGGCCAGAGCGCCCACCGAACCACCGCCGATCAGCGCATACAGCACGAACTGGCCCAGGGTGCCGGCACTGAGGCGGCCCTCGATGACATCGTGGGCGCCCAGCCACAGCACGCCGACAATGGCACCGAAGATCAGCAGGATGGCACTGGCGGTGACCAGCGATTGTGCGCCGATGCGCCGGCGTGCGGCCCGGATCGCATCGCCCAGCGCCAGGTCGAAGCGGCCGCGCTCGTAAGGCTCGCGCGCATGTGCCTGCACCGTGCGGACGGCACCGAGGGTCTCGCTGGCCAGGCTGTTGGCGTCGGCGATGCGGTCCTGGCTGCTGCGCGCGACGGTGCGCAGCTTGCGTGCGCCGATGATGATGGGCAGTACCGCCAGCGGGATGCCGAGCAGCGACCACGCCGCCAGGCGCGGACTGGTCACGAACAGCATCGCCAGGCTGCCGACCACCGTCACGCTGCTGCGCAATGCGACTGACATGGTCGAGCCCACCACGCTGCGCAGCAGCTCGCTGTCGGCGGTCAGGCGCGAGACCAGTTCGCCGCTGCGGCTGCGGTCATGGAAACCGGCACCCAACTGGATCAGGTGCCCGTACAGACGGCTGCGCAGGTCGGCCACTACCTTCTCGCCGAGCAGCGACACGAAGTAGAAGCGTGCGGAGGTGGCGATCGCCAGCACTACCGCCACCAGCATCAGCAGGGCAAACGCCCGGTTGATCTGGCCGCCGCTGCTGAAGCCGTGGTCGATCATCTGCTTGACGGCCGGAGGCAGGCTGAGGGTGGCGGCCGAGGAGACGGCCAGCGCCAGCAGCCAGGCGGCGAACAGGCCACTGTGCCGGCGCACGAACGGCCACAGCGTTCGCAGGCTGCCGAGGCGGCGCAATGGCGGGGTCGCGGCGGCCGCGTCGTCCTTGTCAGTCATCCTGGTCGTCATCTCGGATACGGATACGGTCACGGGTGGCGTCTCGCAGGCGGATTTTCAATGCGTCGGCCTGGTCGGCGGGTAATTCGATCCGCAGGCGCACGCCTTCAGCGTCGAACTGTTCATCCTGCTTCTCGGCGGAGAACGCGGGCAGGGCCGCATGCAGGGTACCCAGGTCCTCGAAGCCGGCCAGCAGCTGCAGCCGTGCCATCGCCACCAGCGGCAGCCGCGGTGCCGTGCGCAGACACTCGGCGGCGGTACCGCCGTAGGCGCGGACCAGGCCACCGGCGCCGAGCTTGATACCCCCGTACCAGCGGATCACCACCACCATGACCCGGTCGAAGCCCTGGCCATCGATGGCGGCCAGGATCGGCCGGCCGGCAGTCCCCGCCGGCTCGCCATCATCGCTGGAGCGATACTCCTGTCCATGCCGGTAGGCCCAGCAGTTGTGCGTGGCGTCGGCCACCATCACCCGCTGCAGGAACGACATCGCCGCCGCCGCGCCATCGATGGGCGCGGCATGGGCGATGAAGCGGCTGTGCTTGACTTCCAGCGTGTGGCTGACGGGCTGGGCGAGGGTATCGGGCATTCCCTTCATTCTACGGGGTTGCCGCCCCCATGCTTCAGTCGTCCAGCAGAGGACGCAGGTCGCGTGGCAGCCGCGACTCCGGATACTGCTGCACGTAGCGCTCGAGGCTGGCACGGGCGATGTCGCGCTGGCCTTCGTCGCGACGTTCGCGGATCTTCTGCAGCCACTGCCGGCGGGGCAGCTGGGCGTCGGCGGCCACTTCGGCCTGCACGGCCGTAGCGCTGAGCGCGGCATCGCTGCCGCGACGCATCACGCCCGGTGCGCTGCGGAGCGGTGCGGCCCGCTTGAGCGTCGTGGTGTCACCGCGCTGTCCCGCGCTGGCCGGAGCGGCCTCCATCGCGCCGGACAGGGGGGCAACGGCGTCGCGCGCTTCCAGCGACGGCGGCGCAGGCGCCGCAGCAGGCAGCGGTGCCGAATAGGCCACAGCGGCCGGAGGTTCCGCAGCCGGCGGCGGAGCTGCGGTGTCGGCGGCGGAGCGCTCGGTGGCCTGAGCAGCCGCTTTCGCTCGTGCCGCCACCGTCGGTGCCGGTGTTTGCGGTGCGGAGGATCGGGCCGGCGCGGCGGGCCTGGGTGCCGCGACCGGCGCCGGTGGTGCCGGCGGCGCACTTGCGATGGCCGGCTCGGCAGGGGAAGGCCGGGTAGGGCCCTCGGCAGGCTGCGCGGCCACTTCGGCAGCGACCTCGTCGGCGACGCGCGGCGCAGTGATCTGTGCATCGTGCGCCGGGACCGCGGGTGGTTCCGGGCGCAGCTGCCAGGCGATGCCGATGGCGAATACCATCGATGCAGCAACGCCGAACACCGCAGGCCAGTGCCGGCGCGGCCGCCGTGCACGCACGCTGCCCGCGTCGGCCGCGTCGGCCGGTGGCGCCTGCACCGCCGCACGGGCGGCCGCCAGGATCGTGGCATCCAGCGCCGCCGGAGGCGCCTGTTCGACACGACGGCCGAGCAGGCGCGCCAGCTCGCGCTCTTCAGGCGTCAGGGGTTCGTCTCGGTTCATGCGTTCAGTCCCGCACGCAGCTTGTCCATCGCATAGCGCAGCCGCGATTTCACGGTTTCCCGGCCTACGCCGGTGATCTGGCCGATCTCCTCCAGGCTCAGTTGCTGATCCAGCCGCAGCTGCAGCACTTCGCGCTGCTCCAGCGGCAGTTCTTCCATCGCGCGCTGGATGCGGCGACGTTGCTCGAATTCAGAAAGCTCTGCTTCCGGGGTCTGCCCATCTTCCAGCGCGGCCAGACGCAGCTCGGCATCGGCCGGCGCCGCCGGGCGGTGGCGTGCGGCGCGCCAGTGATCGTTGAGCCGGTTGTGCGCGATGCGGAACAGCCAGGTGCTGAAGGCGGCATCCGGCTGCCAGCCGGACCGTGCGCTGATGACCCGTTGCCAGACGTCCTGGAAGATCTCCTCGGCCAGGGCGGTATCGCGCAGCTGGCGCAGCAGGAAGCCGAACAGGCGCTTGCGATGGCGCGCATACAGGCTCTCGAACGCGTGCAGGTCGCCGCCGGCCCAGGCGAGCATCAAGGCTTCATCGGTTGGCAGGGCGCTGGCTTCCACGCGGTACAGGTTAAGGCCTGCCGACGATGGCGCATAGCGGGGTGCGGGGGCGGACAGGGCGAGGTTCATGGCTCGGAACGGGGTGCGGACGCCAGGAATAACGAACGGGCGCACGATTCGGGGTTGCCGGGCTTCCATTGCCCCCCCGGTGGCGCGCTATGCTCGGCGGCTCAGGGGAGGCGACGCACAGACGGCGCCAAGAGATTGTCATTTGTCCACGCACGCTGAACCTGCGCAAACGCCATCACACGAGGCCGTGCTGAGTACGGAACTCGTGCGCGCGCTGCATGCGCTGCTGCCGGAATCGGCGGTGGTCCGGGTCGGCTGGGACGATCCCCAGCTGGGGCGCGGTGACGCCATCTGGCCGATACCCCCGGTCGCGGCCGACAGCGGGGCACCGGCTGCAGGCGATGGCCGCCACGGTTGGGATCATGATGGTGCCCGCCTGTACCTGGTGGTGGAAGGCGCGGCGCCTTCGTCCGCATGGTGGGGTCTGGCGCGGCAGGCCATGGAACTGGCCCTGCAGCGGGGCCGCCAGGCGGGACAGATCAAGGCGCTGGAAGAGGCCGAGCGGCTGCAGCAGGCGCTGTTCCAGATTGCCGATCTTGCCGGCGCCGACCTGGAGATGGGGCAGATGCTGCGCCGCGTGCACGACGTGCTGGGCACGCTGATGTACGCGGAAAACTGTTACATCGTCGAATACGATGACCTGCACGACCAGATCAGGTTCCTGTACTTCGCCGACCAGGTGGATGATTTCGTCGCCGACCCGGCGCAGAGCTTCGACGCCAGTGGAATGCCGCGCAGCCTGACGGTGGCGTTGCTGCACCATGGCAGGCCCCTGAGCGGACCTTCGCGGGAACTGTTGGCCCGCGAGGTCGGGCAGGAGCATGACCCGCTTCGCGGCCCCGAAAGCCTGGACTGGCTGGGTGTGCCGATGCTGCGCGATGGCCGGGTGTGCGGTGCCATCGTGGTGCAGAGCTACGAGCAGGCAGACCGCTATGGCGAGGCCGAGCGTGCACTGCTGGGTTTCGTTGCCCAGCACGTACAGACCGCGATGGACCGGCGCCAGGCCCAGGTGCGGCTCGAGCAGCAGGTGGAACTGCGCACGCAGGAGCTGCAGCGCGCCAACCACAGCCTGCAGGACGAAGTGGCCGAGCGCCGTCGTGCCGAGCAGCTGCAGATCGCGCTGTACGACATTGCAGAGATGGCGATGTCCGCCGAGAGCCTGGAGCAGTTCTACGGCCAGGTGCATGGCGTGGTCGGCCGACTGCTCGACGCGCGCAATTTCTACATCGCGCTGGTCAACGAGGCGGGTGATGGACTGGATTTCGTCTACTCGGTGGATGAACGCCACGCCAGCCGCGCCTCCCGTGCGTTCAGTCGTGGCCTGACCGAATACGTGGTGCGCAACCGCCAGCCGCTGTTGGCCTCCCGCGCGCAGATCGACTCGCTGCGCGCCAGTGGCGAGGTGCGCGAGTCCGGCGCGCGCTCGCTGTGCTGGCTGGGCGTGCCGCTGCTGCGGGATGACGAAGTGGTTGGCGCGATCGTGGTGCAGAGCTACAGCGAGCAGCGTGCCTTCAGCATCCACGACCAGCGCTTGCTGACCTTCGTCGCGCAGAACATCGGCACCGGACTGGCCCGCCAGCGCGACCAGCAGCGCCTGCGTTCGGCGCATGCCGAGCTGGAGAAGCGCGTGGACGAACGCACGCGCGAACTGGCTGAGGTCAATGAAAAGCTGTTGGGCCAGATCGGCGAGCGCCTGCGTGCCGAGCAGCGGCTGACCCACCAGGCCATGCACGACGCGCTGACCGGGTTGCCCAACCGCCTGCACCTGCTGGACCGGCTGCAGGATGCGCTGGTACTGGCCAGGCAGGAGGACGGTCCGGTGTTCGCGGTGCTGTTCCTGGATCTGGACCGTTTCAAGCTGGTCAACGACAGCATCGGCCACGCCGCCGGCGATCACATGCTGGTGGAAGTGGCCAAGCGCATCGTGTCGATGGCGGGCCCCGACGACGTGGTGGCGCGCCTGGGCGGTGATGAGTTCGCGGTGCTGCTGCAGTGCCCGCTGGGCCTGGCGCAGGCCCTGGATTTCGGTCAGCGCCTGCTGTTGGCATTGCAGGAGTCGATGTGGATCGCCGGGCGCGAGCTGTTCCCGTCCGGCAGCCTCGGCATCGCGCTGTGGAATCCGCGTTACCGGACCGGAGAAGAGCTGCTGCGCGATGCCGACGCCGCCATGTACCGGGCCAAGGCGCAGGGGCATGATCGCTGTGCGATCTTCGACGAGGACATGCGCGAGCAGGCCATGCGCAGCCTCGATCTGGAAGCCGATCTGCGGCGGGCGATCAACAACCGGGATTTCGTGCCGTTCTACCAGCCGATCGTGCGCCTGTCCGACGGGGAAGTGGTGGGACACGAAGCGCTGCTGCGCTGGCAGCACGAACGGCGTGGCCTGCTGTTGCCGGGCGCGTTCCTGGAGCTGGGAGAGGAGAGCGGGTTGATCGAACAGGTCGACTGGCTGATCTACGAACAGGTCATCGCCGGCCTGGCCGCGGGCGGGCAGGGCTATGTGTCGGTGAACGTGTCGCCGCGGCATTTCCGTTCGGCCGGTTTCAGTGCGCGCCTGTTCGGCCTGCTCGACGCCTGCGGGGCCGATCCGCGCCGGTTGCGCCTGGAGATCACCGAGGTCGCGCTGCTGGATGACGGCCCGCACACGCTGCATATCCTGCAGGGACTGCGCGAGCGCGGCATCCAGGTGCAGCTGGACGACTTCGGCACCGGCTTCTCGGCGTTGTCGTACCTGCACCGCTTCCCGATCAGCACGCTGAAGATCGACCAGAGCTTCATTGCCGGCCTGCATGGACCGGAAGTGCAGAGCACCCGCGCGCTTGTACAGGGCGTGCTGTCGCTGGCGCGCACGCTGGGCATCGAAACCATCGGCGAAGGCATCGAAACCGAAGCCCAGCGGCAGACACTGCGCGAACTGGGCTGCGATTACGGCCAGGGCTACCTGCTGGGGCGACCGGCTCCCTGGGCCGACGTGGCGACCTGAGACGCCACGCGGCGGACAATCAACGCAGGGCGGCGCGGCGCTTCTCGTCGATCCACTTGGAGGCCTGTGCCGGCTGGTAGTTCTTCATCCACTCCAGCATCTGCTCGATGTCCGAGCCGTACCACAGGTCCTGGCGCTGGTCCGGGTGCAGGAAGCGCTCATCCACCATGCGATCGATCATGCCGATCAGCGGCGCGTAGAAGCCGTCCACGTCCAGGAATGCACAGGGCTTGTTGCCGATGCCCAGCTGGCGCCAGGTCAGCATCTCGAAGATCTCCTCCATGGTGCCGAAGCCGCCGGGCAGGGCGACGAAGCCGTCGGCCAGGTCGAACATGCGCGACTTGCGTTCGTGCATCGAGCCGACGATCTCCAGCTCGGTCAGGCCACGATGGGCCACTTCCCAGTCGGCCAGCTGGCGGGGAATCACGCCGGTGACCTCGCCGCCGGCCGCGAGCACGGCATTGGCCACGGTTCCCATCAGGCCGACGTTGCCGCCGCCATACACCAGGCGCAGGCCGTCGCGGGCGATGCGGTCGCCCAGTGCAATGGCGCGTTCGGTATAGGCCGGCTTGCTGCCAGCGTTGGAACCACAGTACACACAGATCGATTTCATGGATCTTCCTGTCTCTTGGCCGGAAACGAAAACGCCCCGTCGCCGACCGCAGGGCGGTCAGGGACGGGGTGTCCAAGGATTATGAGGCCTTGAGAGGCCTTCTGTAGAGCCGAGCCATGCTCGGCTGCTCTTCGTTCAGATCGCGGCAGTGCCCTAGCCGAGCATGGGCTATGCCGGTCGTCCTGACCGGCACCCTTCGGGCCGTCGCCAGCGACGTTGGCAGCGGCTCCTGCCGCTGCCTTCGGCTCTACAAAAAGCGGGGGCTTACGCCGCCGCAGCCTGCTCGCGTCGCGGGCCTTCACGCAGGGCGCGGCCGACCATGCCCACCAGCAGATCCAGCTCTTCGCTGTCCATGCCGAAGTGGGGCGTGAAGCGCAGCGAGTTTTCGCCGCCATGGATCACATTGATGCCATGCCGGCGCAGCCATTCTTCGGTGGAACCACTGCCGTAGCACTTGAACTGCGGCGCCAGCTCGCACGAGAACAGCAGGCCGGTACCCTGCACCTTGGTGATCAGCCCGCCAAGCTCGCCCTTGAGCTGTTCCAGCTTGCGCACGGCTTCGGCGCCGCGCTCGGCGATGTTGGCGCGCACCTGCGGGGTCAGCTGTGCCAGCGTCGCGCAGGCCACGTCCAGCGCACGCGGGTTGCTGGTCATGGTGTTGCCGTAGATGCCCTTGCGGTACAGCTGTGCGGCATGCTCGGTCACCGCCAGCACCGACAGCGGGTACTGGGCCGCGTTCAGGGCCTTCGAGTAGGTTTCCATGTCCGGCGGATCCAGGCCTTCGAAGCCCGGGTAGTCAACCACCGACAGCACGCCGTGCGCGCGCAGGCCGGCCTGGATCGAATCGAGCAGCAGCAGGCTGCCGTGCGCGCGGGTCAATTCGCGGGCCAGGGCATAGAACGACGGCGGCACCGAGCGGCCCGGATCGCCTTCGCCCATGACCGGCTCCAGGAACACCGCCTCGATGAACCACCTGTTGCGGGCGGCGTCCTCGAACACCGCGCGCAGGCCGGCTTCGTCGTACGGCGCCACGGTGATCACCGAATCCTCGCCACGGTAGCTGGCCAGATGCTGCATGTAGCTCTTGCGGCTGGAATCGGAGTACAGCGCCGGCCGGTCGGTGCGGCCATGGAAGCTGCCCTTGACCACCACGCGCTTGATCGCGGCGCCGGCGTGGCGCGCACCCGGGTCGGTCTGCAGCTTGGCGTTGACGTCGGCGATGCGTGCGGCCAGCCCGACCGCTTCCGAGCCGGAGTTCAGGCACATGAAACGGGCGAACGGGCAGCCGCCACGACGGTGGCCGATCTCGGCGCGAAGGGCGGTGATGAAGCGCTGCTGTGACAGGCTGGGGGTCATGATGTTGGCCATCACCTGCGGTCGGGCCATCGCCTCCAGCACCGTGTCGGGGGTATGACCGAAGCCGAGCATGCCGTAGCCGCCAGCGTCATACAGCACCGCCCCCTTGAGGGTGACCACCCACGGGCCGCGCGCGGCCAGCGCCACATAGGGCGTAACGGCGTCGTCGGCGTAGAAATTGACGAACCCGTCCTGCATGGCATCGATCTGCGCCTGTTCGTCCTGCGCCAGCAACGGCCCCAGTTCGCCCTGCACACGGGCGAACTCCGCGGCGGCGGCCTCGACCGCGGCCACCAGCTGCGGATGGCGGACGGACAGGGTGGTCAGGGTGGCGTCGTCCAGGCCGGTGGTGAGGCGGGTGCCGGGCTGGCTGCGCAGGGGGGCGAGGCGTTCGATGAAGCTCATTGCAGATCTCCTGAAACAATGGGGCGCACGGGCCATCAAAAAGCAAAACGCGCGTCATCACGCGCGCTGGGCGGCCTCGTGCAGCGGACTTCCATCTCGATGCTAGCACTTGTTTTTTTGCGCGATAACCCCGCAGAAACCTGTTGCATAGCAGCATTTTGCGCGACGTTCGCCGCGGACCACGCCGGCTCGCAGACGCTGGCCGTACAATGCGCGCCATTGTCGACCTGTTGCCGCCCACTGCCTTGAAGAAGTCCGATTTCCACTACGACCTGCCGGCTGAACTGATCGCGCAGGCGCCGCTGGCCGAACGTTCCGCCAGCCGCCTGCTGCTGGTGCCTCCGGCCCCTGCCGCCTTCACCGACCTGCAGGTGCGTGATCTACCCTCGCTGCTGCAGCCGGGCGACCTGCTGGTATTCAACGATACGCGCGTGATCCCGGCGCGCCTGTTCGGTCAGAAGGCCAGCGGTGGGCGGGTCGAGATCCTGATCGAGCGCCTGCTCGGCGGCCAGCAGGCGCGTGCCCAGGTCGGCGCCAGCAAGTCGCCCAAGGCCGGCAGCCGCATCGCGCTCGATGCCGGTGGCGAAGCCGAAGTGCTGGGCCGCGACGGCGAGTTCTATGTGCTGCAGTTCCATGTGCCCGAGTCACTGGAGCAGTGGCTGCTGCACGCCGGACGCCTGCCGCTGCCCCCCTACATCCAGCGCGAGCCGGGCGTGGACGACCGCGAGCGCTACCAGACCGTGTTCGCGCGGGAGGTGGGAGCGGTGGCGGCACCGACCGCCGGCCTGCATTTCGATGAACCGCTGTTGGCCGCGCTGAAGGACAAGGGCGTGGAGTTCGGCCACGTCACCCTGCACGTGGGGGCAGGCACCTTCCAGCCGGTGCGAGCCGATGACCTGAAGGACCACGTGATGCACCGCGAGTGGCTGAACGTGGGCGCCGAGCTGGTGCAGCAGGTGCGTCGGACCCGCGCTGCGGGCGGGCGCGTGATCGGTGTCGGCACCACCGTGGTGCGCGCGCTGGAAAGTGCGATGCGTGACGGCGAGCTGTTGCCGTTCGCCGGCGAGACGCAGATCTTCATCACCCCGGGCTATCGGATCCGCAGCGTTGACGCGATGGTGACCAATTTCCATCTGCCGGAAAGCACCCTGTTGATGATGATTTCGGCCTTTGCCGGCAAGGAGCGGGTGTTCGAGGCCTATCAGCACGCGATCCAGCAGCGCTATCGCTTCTTCAGTTACGGCGACGCGATGCTGCTGTTCCCGCAGGCAGGGTAGGGCGCGCCGGGAGGGCAGGGACCCTTGTGGGTGCGCACCTTGGTGCGCACGCCTTCTTGGGAGACAATAGGCAACTATTTGCCTGAACGACCGCTCCATGTCCCGACTGCAGTTCCAGCTCAAGACCCGCGACGGCCGTGCCCGTCGCGGCCGCCTGACCTTCCCGCGCGGCACGGTGGAAACGCCGGCTTTCATGCCCGTGGGAACCTATGGCTCGGTCAAGGGCATCCTGCCGGACCAGGTGCGCGCGCTGGGTGCCGAGATCATCCTTGGCAACACCTTCCATCTGTACCTGCGTCCGGGCCTGGACATCATCGCCGACCACGGCGGACTGCATGGCTTCTGCCGCTGGGACGGCCCGATCCTGACCGATTCCGGCGGTTTCCAAGTGTTCTCGCTGGCCCACCGCCGCAAGATCACCGAACAGGGCGTGACCTTCGCTTCGCCGACCGACGGGGCCCGGGTGTTCCTCGGCCCGGAAGAGAGCATGAAGATCCAGAAGGTGCTCGATTCGGACGTGGTGATGATCTTCGACGAGTGCACCCCGTACCCGGCCACCGAGGACGTCGCCCGCCGGTCGATGGAGCTGAGCCTGCGCTGGGCCCAGCGCAGCCGCAACGCGCATGACGAGCTCGGCAACGATGCGGCCCTGTTCGGGATCGTCCAGGGTGGGGTGCATACCGACCTGCGCAGCCGCTCGGCCGAGGCCCTGCAGGCGATCGGCTTCGATGGCTATGCCATCGGTGGCCTGGCCGTGGGCGAGCCGGAGCATGAGCGCAACGCCATGCTCGACCACCTGGATCCGGAGCTGCCGGGCGACCGCCCGCGCTACCTGATGGGCGTGGGCCGGCCGGAAGACCTGGTCGAGGGTGTCGCACGCGGCGTGGACATGTTCGACTGCGTGATGCCGACCCGCAACGCGCGCAACGGGCATTACTTCACCTCGTTCGGTACCGTCCGCATCCGCAATTCGCAGTATGCGCGGGACATGGACCCGATCGAACCGGGCTGCGGCTGCGTGGCCTGTACCGGCGGCTACACCCGCTCGTACCTGCGCCACCTGGACCGCTGCAACGAGATGCTGGCGCCGATGCTGGGCACCCTGCACAACCTGTTCTACTACGAGAAGCTGATGGCCGACATCCGGGCGGCGATCGAGGCGGGAACCTTCCAGGCGTTCCGCGAGTCCTTCTATGCGGCACGCGGAGCGGTTCCGCCGCCGCTGTAACCCGGGGCCCCCCTGTCGAACGGCCCGGGGACGAACGTCCGGGGCCATGGCATACTTCAAGGCTGACCCAGATCCGCGGTCGACACCCCGCGCCCGTGAAAGGGCCGGAGCGCCGCCCAACCAAAGGACCAAAGATGAACCTGCTTGCCTTCCTGATTCCCGCCGCCCACGCCCAGACCGCCGGTGGCCAACCGCAGGGCATGGGCCTGACCACGCTGCTGTTCCCGATCATCCTGATCGCCATCATGTACTTCCTGATGATCCGCCCGCAGATGAAGCGGCAGAAGGAGCACAAGGCCATGCTGGAGAAGATCAAGCGTGGCGACGAAGTGCTGACCAACGGTGGCATCGCCGGCGTGGTCACCGACATCGGCGACAACTTCGTCACCCTGGAAGTGGCCGAGAACGTGCGCATCCGCGTGCAGAAGGGCGCTGTCGGCAACGTGCTGCCGGCCGGTACCCTGAAGTCGGCCCAGTAAGCCACTCCCTTTCCGATGCACAACCGCGGCGCCGGGGATGGCGCCGCGCGGGACCCAAGCAATGCTCGAATTTCCACGCTGGAAGTACGTCGTCATCCTGATCGTACTTGCGCTCAGTACGCTGTATGCGCTGCCCAACATCTACCAGAAGGACGCGGCCGTCCAGATCACCGCCAACCGTGGCGGACAGGTCGACGACGCCCTCCGCGACCGCGTGGTGGCTGACCTGAAGAAGGCCGGCATCGCCAGCCTCGGCGCCGAGAAGGAAGGCGAGAGCCTGATCGTCCGCCTGCCGGACCTCAAGACCCAGGCCGCGGCAAGCGACCTGCTGCGCGACAGCGTGGGTGAGAACTACACGGTCGCGCTGAACCTGGCATCCACCGTTCCGGACTGGCTGGCCAATCTTGGCGGTCGCCCGATGACGCTCGGCCTGGACCTGCAGGGCGGCGTGCACTTCGTGCTGCAGGTGGACCAGAAGGCTGCGCTGGACAAGCGCCTGGATGCCTATACCGAAGACGTGCGCAGCACCCTGCGCGACGCGCGCATTCCGTACCAGTCGGTCGAGCGTCGCGCCGACAACAGCATCGTGGCCAACCTGAGCCCGTCCGCCGGTGACGACGCCGCGCAGCGCGCCCGCACGGCCCTGCTCAAGGCGCAGCCGACCCTCGGTTACGACGTCAGCGGCAGCCGCATCACGGTGACCGTGCCGGAGGCCGAGATCTCGCAGATCGCCAACGGCGCCATCGAGCAGAACATCAATACCCTGCGCAACCGCGTGAACCAGCTGGGCGTGGCCGAGCCGATCATCCAGCGCCAGGGCGCCGACCGCGTCGTGGTGCAGCTGCCCGGCGTGCAGGACACGGCCGAAGCCAAGCGCATGATCGGTGCGACCGCCACCCTGGAATACCGTGCGGTGGTCGAGGGCAACGCCCAGGACGCCATCAACGCCGGCCGCATCCCGCCGGAAGCCAAGGTCTACCAGCAGCGTGACGGCCGCGGCCCGATCCTGCTGAACAAGCGCGTGATCGTCACCGGCGACCAGATGGTGGCTGCGCAGGCGGTGACCGACGCCAACAGCGGTGCCCCGGCGGTCAGCGTGACGCTGAACAACGTCGGTGGCCAGCGCATGTTCGACTTCACCAGCGCCAACGTGAACAAGCCGATGGCGGTGGTGTACACCGAACGCGTGCCGACCGTGACCGTGGTCGACGGCCAGGAAGTGCGCGGCTTCAAGGTCAACGAGGAAGTGATCTCGGTGGCCAACATCAATGGCGTGTTCGGCAAGAACTTCCAGACCACCGGCCTGCAGAAGAAGGAAGCCGAAGACCTGGCCAAGCTGCTGAAGTCCGGCTCGCTGGCCGCGCCGATGGACTTCGTCGAAGAGCGCGTGGTCGGCCCGAGCCTGGGTGCCGAGAACGTCAAGAACGGCATGCGCGCCGTGGTCTTCGCCTTCCTGTTCACCCTGGTGTTCTTCAGCATCTACTACCGCATGTTCGGCATCATCACGTCGGTGGCGATGCTGTTCAACCTGCTGATCGTGGTGGCAGTGATGTCGTTGTTCGGCGCGACCATGACCCTGCCGGGCTTTGCCGGCCTGGCGCTGTCGGTCGGCCTGTCGGTCGACGCCAACGTGCTGATCAACGAGCGTATCCGTGAAGAGCTGCGGGCCGGTGTTCCGGGCAAGACCGCGATCGTGACCGGTTACGAGCGCGCTTCCGGCACCATCCTCGACGCCAACCTGACCGGCCTGATCGTCGGCGTGGCACTGTTCGCATTCGGTACCGGTCCGCTGAAGGGCTTCGCGCTGACCATGATCATCGGTATTTTCGCCTCCATGTTCACCGCGATCACCGTGTCGCGTGCGCTGGCGACGCTGATCTACGGCCGCCGCAAGAAGCTCCAGAACGTGGCCATCTGACGGGACGACACGCACATGAAACTGTTTCCGCTGCACATCCTCCCGAACGACACCAAGATCGATTTCATGCGGTGGCGCCATGTCGCCATGGTCGTCACGATCATCGTGTTCCTGGCATCGATCGCCATCATCGGCTTCAAGGGCTTCAACTATGCCCTGGACTTCACCGGTGGCACCCTGATCGAGGCCCGCTTCGAACGCCCGGTGGACGTCGAGCAGGTCCGCACCAAGCTCGAGCAGAGCGGCTTCGACGGCGCCCAGGTGCAGAGCGTCGGTGGCAGTACCGACCTGCTGATCCGCCTGGCGCCGCACGGTGAGCATGCGCCGGGTACCGGCGATTCCGCCGCCGAGGACAAGGCCACCGCGGCGGCCGTGGTCAAGGCGCTGTCCTCGGCCGACAACCAGGCGACGGTGCTGCGCAATGAGTTCGTCGGCCCGCAGATCGGCAAGGATCTGGCGATGAACGGCCTGTACGCCACCATCTTCATGCTGGCCGGCTTCCTGATCTACATCGCCGTCCGCTTTGAATGGAAGTTCGCGGTCACCGCCAGCATCGTGGCCATGTTCGACCTGATCGTGACGGTGGCTTACGTGTCCCTGCTGGGCCGCGAGTTCGACCTGACTGTGCTGGCCGGCCTGCTGTCGGTGATGGGCTTTGCGATCAACGACATCATCGTGGTGTTCGACCGCGTCCGCGAGAACTTCCGCAGCCTGCGCGTGGAACCGATGGAAGTGCTGAACCGTTCGATCAACCAGACGCTGTCGCGTACGGTGATCACCGCGGTGATGTTCTTCCTGTCCGCACTGGCCCTGTACCTGTACGGTGGCAGCTCGATGGAAGGCCTGGCCGAAACGCACATGATCGGTGCGGTGATCGTGGTCATGTCGTCGATCCTGGTCGCGGTGCCGATGCTCACGATCGGCTTCCTGCGCGTGAGCAAGCAGGATTTGCTGCCGAAGGCCAAGGACATCGAGGCTCTGGCCCGCCGTCCGTAAGCGTTCGCGCTGCACGCAACGCACAGAGAACCCCGCGCAAGCGGGGTTTTTTTTTGTTGGCCGGGTTGCACCCGGCACCCGCCGAGGCAAAGGCAACATCAACAGCGGGCATTTCGTGGGTTGGCGGGGCGGTGTCGGAGTGCGGGTTCACGCGGCTGTCGGTAGGTGTCGAGCTTGGTCGACACATCTGTCAGATTTCGAATGAATTCAATCGTGTCGACCAAGGTCGACACCCACCAGAGCAGAATGCGGTTCCGACAGAACGCGGAAGACTGTCGAAGGCGGGGTGGGTCCGGTTGCGGGGGCGTGAGCGCCATGGATGGCGCGACCGAGCCTACATGGACGTACTTGCGGCGTCCCCCGCAACCGGACCCGCCCCGCCATCCCGCAGATAGCTCGCTTCTGACGTTGACGTTGACGTTGACGTTGATTCGGCGGGTGCAGGGTGCAACCCTGCAAAACAAACACCACCCTACGGCAGCGTCGGTTGTGCATTCGGCTCTCGCGCACTACGATCCTGCGGTTCGCGCGCGCAGGCGCGCCCTCCGATTCCTGCTGAGCGCCCTGCGCGCCGCATCTGCCAACCCGAGGTATCCATGGTCATCAAACCGCGCGTCCGCGGCTTCATCTGCGTCACCACCCATCCGACCGGCTGCGACGCCGCCGTCAAGCAGCAGATCGACTACATCCGCGCCCGCCCGCCGATCCAGAACGGTCCCAAGCGCGTGCTGGTGATCGGCGCCTCGACCGGCTACGGCCTGGCCGCCCGCATCACTGCCGCGTTCGGCAGCGGTGCGGCGACCCTGGGCGTGTTCTTCGAGCGTCCCGGCAGCGAGACCAAGCCGGGCACGGCGGGCTGGTACAACTCGGCGGCGTTCCACCGCTATGCCGATGAGGCGGGCCTGTATGCCAAGAGCATCAATGGTGATGCGTTCTCGGATGAAGTGAAGGCGCGCACCATCGAGATGATCAAGGCCGATCTCGGCCAGGTCGACCAGGTCGTCTACAGCCTGGCTGCGCCGCGCCGCAAGCACCCCAAAACCGGTGAAGTGATCAGTTCCACGCTGAAGCCGATCGGTGAGCCGATCACGCTGCGTGGCCTGGATACCGACAAGGAAGTGATCACCGAGACCACTTTGCAGCCGGCGACGCCGGAGGAAATCGCAGGGACCGTCGCAGTGATGGGCGGTGAAGACTGGCAGATGTGGATCGACGCGCTGGCCGATGCCGGCGTGCTGGCCAATGGCTGCACCACCACCGCCTTCACCTACGTTGGCGAAGAAATCACCCAGGCCATCTACTGGAATGGCTCGATCGGCGCTGCCAAGAAGGATCTCGACACCAAGGTGCTGGGCCTGCGCGAGAAGCTGGCGAAGATCGGCGGTGATGCCCGCGTGTCGGTGCTCAAGGCCGTGGTCACCCAGGCCAGCTCGGCCATTCCGACGATGCCGCTGTACCTGTCGCTGCTGTTCAAGGTGATGAAGGAAAAGGGCACCCACGAAGGCTGCATCGAGCAGCTGGACGTGCTCTACGACATCCTCTACGGCGGCAAGGCCGACGGCGTGGCGATCGACCGCCTGCGCCACGATCTGGTCGATGGCGATGGCCACACCGTCGCGCTGGTCGATGAAGAAGGCCGCCTGCGTGCCGACTACAAGGAAATGGCGGCAGACGTGCAGGGCAAGGTGGTTGCGCTGTGGCCGCAGGTGACCAACGAGAACCTGTACGAGATCAGCGACCTGGCCGGCTACAAGGCGGACTTCCTGCGCCTGTTCGGTTTCGGCGTTGAAGGCGTCGACTACGAGGCCGACGTCGATCCGGATGTGAAGATCAACAATCTGGTCGATATGACCTGATCGAAAAGGCCGGCGAAAGCCGGCCTTTTCACGTAGGGCGCGCCGCTATGCTCGCCGGGCATGGCCCGGCGCTACAAGGCTCGTCGTGCATGGGCCGGCGTTACCCCGGCGCCCCTTGGTAGCGCCGGGCCATGCCCGGCGATGCGGGATCACCCGAAGTCGAAACTCATCGTCGGCAGCGCCGGACCGACGAAGTCGCCCTGCACGTAGTCCACGCCTGCACTGAACAGCAGCGTCATGGAGTTGGCATCGCTGACGAACTCGGCGATGGTGCGGATACCGGCCTCCTGCGCGCGCGCCGTGATCTGGCTGATGCGGTCGATGTTCTCGCGGGTCGCCGCCAGGTCGCTGGTGAATCCACGGTCCAGCTTGAGGAACTGCGGCTGGAAGTGGGCCAGCAGCTGGAACGAATCCAGGCCGGACCCAAACTGTTCCAGGCCGATGCGGCAGCCCAGCGGGGCCACGGCGGCCAGGAACTGCTGGGCGCTGCGCAGGTGGGTGAACACCTTCGCTTCCGGCGCATGCAGCCACAGGCGCTCGCCCGGAACCCCGTGCGCTTTCAGTTCACCACGCAGGGTGGCAATCATCTGCGGGTCGTCGAACGATTCGGGGGTGACCTTCACCAGCATCTGGGTGGCGCTGCCTTCGCGCGCGCGCTGCCCCAGCACCGTGATGGCCTTGGACACCACCCAGCGGTTGATCTCGGCCAGCAGCCCGTGTTCCTCGGCGATGCCAAGGAAAGCGGTGGGACTGAGCAGTTCACCGTTGTGCTCCAGTCGCAGATAGGCTTCATACAGCTCCAGTGGCTCGCCCTGCAGGTTCAGTACCGGCTGGTAATGCAGCTGGAAGCCGTCGCCGTCCAGGGCTTCGCGGATGCGGCCGACCCATCGCTGCACACGTTCTTCCTCGACCCGATCGACCGCGGCCGGATCGAAGATGCGACAGGTGTTGCCCAGCTCGGCGGCCGCCTGCGTGCACTCGCTGGCACGCGCCAGGACCTGGCCGATACTGGCGATCTTCTCGCCGACCTGGACACCGCCGATGCTCACGGTGACCGTGGCCGAACGCGCGCCGATGCTGAACACATGGGCGGCATATGCCTCACGGATGCGTTCGGCCAGTGCCACGGTCTGCGCATAGGGGCCGGCCTGCAGCACGGCGAAGCTGTGTTCGCCGAAGCGCGCCAGCTGCGCGTCCTCCCCCACGACATCGGCCAGCAGGGAGGCCAGCGCGCCGATGAGGGTATCGGCCGAGGCCAGCCCGATGTCCGGCATCAGCCGCGCATAGTGGTCGGGCTCGACCAGCAGCAGGCCGAACTGGCCCTCGCTGCGGCCAGCCTGGGCGACCGCACTTTCGACCTGCAGCATGAAGGTCGGCCGGTTCAGCAGGCCGGTCACCTGGTCGCGCTGGCGAAGATCCTCGACCTCTCGGGCCAGTTCCGGGTCGAACTCGATCCGGCGGCGGAACACGACCTGCAGGCAGGATTCGCCCTCATAGGTGGCTGCGGTGAATTCCATCGTTGCCGGAAACGCACTGCCATCCTGGTGGCGTGCATCGAGCTGGTACTGCGGTGGTGGCGCTTCACCGCGGCTGAGGCTCTTCAGCAGCTGCTTGAAGTCATCAACATGCTGGGCGGCCACCATGTCCAGCAGCGAGATGCCCTCGATGTCGTCGAAATGCTCGTAGCCGAACATGTCCAGATAGGCATCGTTGGCGCGGATGTGCATGCCTTCGTGCACATAGGCGATGGGTTCGCGGGAGGAGGCAATCAGCGCGTCGCAACGGCGCTCGGTCTCGCGCATCTGTGCCTCGATGCGGCGCAGCCCGCGGCGCGCCTGCAGGTCGACCCACTGGTCGCGGACCACCGCCAGCAGATGCTCCGGCCGTTGACGGAGGGCAAGGGCGCGGATGCCATGGCTGCTGGCCTGGACCAGCTCATCCTCGTCGATGCGCTCGGCCAGCAGCACCAGCGGAATGTCCTTGCCACTGGCCGCGATGTGCTGGGCCACCAGCGGCAGCGGGATGCCCTGCGAGGGCGAGGCCAGCACCAGATCGATGGCCTGGTTGGCCAGCACCTGCGACAGCTCGGCCGAATCCTGCGGGCGCCAGGGGCGCACGGCGATGCCGCTGTTGCGCAGCGTGCTGACGATGGCTTCCGCATTCTCGCCGCTGTCGTCGACGATCAGCAGGCGGATGGTGATGTCGTTCGCGTTCTGCATGCACTGCTCCCCAATCTGCGGATCTTGATACACGATGCACGGCGAGCCGTCCATGCGTGCAGGCATCCCGCACCCCGAACGGCGATGCGGTTCACACCACGCTGCCGGCGGCGTGGCCGCTGGCCCAGGCCCACTGGAAGTTGTAGCCGCCAAGCCAGCCGGTGACGTCCAGCACTTCGCCGACGAAATGCAGGCCCGGCACGCGCTTGGATTCCATCGTGGAGGACGAAACGTCGGCGGTGTCCACGCCGCCCAGCGTGACCTCGGCGGTGCGGTAGCCTTCGGTGCCACTGGCCACCAGCGGGAACGCACCCAGCAGCTGCGCGGCCTGGCGCAGCTGGGGCTCATCCAGCTGCCGTACCGGGCGGTCCGGCAGCCAGTGTTCGCACAGGCGCTGGGCCAGGCGCTTGGGCAGGACCTCGGCCAGCACCGTGCGCAGTTCGGCGGCTGGCCGCTCCTGTTTCATCCGTCGCAGCCACTGGCCGGCATCCTGGCCGGGCAGCAGATCCAGTTCCAGTGCGTCGCCGGGTTGCCAGAAGGAAGAGATCTGCAGGATCGCCGGGCCGCTGACGCCACGATGGGTGAGCAGCATGGAATTCTGGAACTGCATGCCGTTGCAGCGCGCCTCGATCGGCAGCGCGACACCGCTCAGGTCGGCCAGGCGCTCCTGGTGCCTGCCGCTGAGGGTCAGCGGCACGAGTCCGGCGCGGGTCGGCAGCACGGCATGCCCGAACTGGCGTGCAATCTCGTAGCCGAAGCCGGTTGCGCCCAGGCTGGGGATGGACAGGCCACCTGTGGCGACCACCAGCGAGGCGCAGTGGAACATCCCCTGCGTGGTGTGCACACGGAAGCCATCCGTCCCGTGCTCGATGCGCTCGACGCTGCAGTGGGTACGGATGTGCGCACCCGCTGCCTGGCACTCGTCCACCAGCATCTTCACGATCTGCTTGGACGAAACGTCGCAGAACAGCTGCCCCAGCTCCTTCTCGTGATAGGCGATGGCATGGCGCTCGACCATCTCGATGAAGTGCCAAGGCGTATACCGGGCCAGCGCCGATTTGCAGAAGTGCGGATTGGCCGACAGGAAGTTGGCCGGGGTGGTGCCGGTGTTGGTGAAGTTGCAGCGGCCACCGCCGGACATCAGGATCTTCTTGCCGATCTTGTTGGCGTGATCGATCACCTGCACCTGGCGGCCGCGCCGGCCGGCGGTGATCGCGGTCATCAGGCCGGCGGCACCGGCACCGATCACTACGACGTCGCAGCGCGTCGTACTCATGCCTTGGCGCGCTTGCGCCAGGTGGGGATGATGTCGAGCTGGATCTGGTCGTTGAGGATCTGCACCTCGCCGTCCTGGATCAGCACGCTGAAGCGCATGGCACGCTGGATCTGCTGGCCCCACTGCTCGACGAAGGTGCCATCGAGGTCGATCACCGACAGGTTGTCGAAGCGCGCCAGGCCCTTGCCCTGCTTGCCCCACCAGATGTCGGACGCATTGCCGCCGTAGTTGACCACCTGCACCTGGCGGCTGCGGTTGCTGGCCTTGCGGATACGGGATTCATCGGGGTGGCCGAGGTCGATCCACTGCAGGATGTCGCCGGTGTAGTCGTGCTGCCACAGGTCCGGCTCGTCATCCGTACTCAGGCCCCGGCCGAATTCCAGGCGGTCGTCGGCGTTGAGGGCGAAGGTGAGCAGGCGCACCATCAGGCGCTCGTCGGTTTCCGACGGATGCTGGGCCAGGGTCAGGTTGTGGGTCGCGTAGTAGCCGCGATCCATGTCGCTGATCTGCAACTCGGCCTTGCGGATGGTGGCGGTGAGGGCCATGGGGGATCCGTCGACTAAAGAGGACAATGATAGAGGTTTGCTGCAGGGGTGTCCGTGGCCGGGGTGTCTGCCGCGCGTCAACGGTGGCACGCTTGCGGTTCCTGTTGCCGCCGGAGCGGACGCGATGACCCTGCCCAGCCGGCTGCAGCTGCCACCCGGCCATTGGCCGACCCTGCTGGACGGCCTGTGCGCACGCTTTCCGCGCATCGACCGCAGCCAGTGGCAGGACCGGTTCGCGCGCGGACGGGTACAGGATGCGCAGGGCAGGGCGCTGGCGGCGGACCAGCCGTGGCAGGTGGGGCTGGAAATCCTGTATTTCCGCGAGGTCAGCCACGAGCCGCGCATTCCGTTCAACGAGACGATCCTCTACCAGGACGAGCATCTGCTGGTGGTCGACAAGCCGCACTTCCTGCCGGTGACCCCGGCGGGTGCCCATGTCCGCGAAACCCTGCTGGCGCGGCTGGTGGCGCGGACCGGCAACGCGCAGCTGGCACCGCTGCACCGCCTGGACCGGCTCACCGCTGGGCTGGTCCTGTTCTCGCTGCGACCGGAGTCGCGCGATGCCTACCAGCGCCTGTTCCGCGAGCGCCGTATCGACAAGACCTACGAAGCGCTGGCCCCGGCGCTGCCGGCGCTGGACTTCCCGTTCGAGCGCCACAGTCGCATCGGCCCGGCACAACCGTTCTTCCGCATGGGCGAAATGGAGGGCGAGCCGAATGCGAGTACCCGCATCGAGGTGATCGACGCGACAGGTCCGGTCTGGCGCTACCGCCTGCAGCCGAGAACCGGTCGCAAGCACCAGCTGCGCGTGCACATGGCGGCGCTGGGCGCGCCCATCATCGGAGACGACCTGTATCCGCAGCTGCGTCCGGCCGCGAGCGGGGAGCAGGCGCCGCTGCAGCTGCTGGCGCGGGCGTTGTCCTTCGACGATCCCCTGAATGGGGAACGACGGGTGTTCAGCAGCCAGCGTCAGCTGGGCCTGGAGCTGGGCCCAGTGGTGGCGTGAGCCGGGCCCCGCCTCATCGCGCCACGCGGATGCGGGCCAGCCAGCGGTCCAGCGCGCTGCCGAACGCCTGGCGGTCGCGCGCATGCAGGGGAGGCGGGCCCCCGGTCTGGACGCCGGCGCCGCGCAGCTCTTCCATGAAATTGCGTACCGACAGGCGCTGGGCGATGGTGTCGGCGGTGAACAGCTCCCCGCGCGGATGCAGGGCCAGCGCGCCTCGTTCGAGCACCAGCGCGGCCAATGGAATGTCCTGGGTGACAACCAGATCGCCGGCGGCGACCCGTTCGACGATGGCGCTGTCAGCAACGTCCAGGCCCTGCGGCACCTGGAGGGAGCGGATCCAGCGCGAGGGCGGGGTGTGGATCCACTGGTTGGCGACCAGGGTCAACTCCAGGCCGACCCGCTCGGCGGCCCGGAACAGGATGTCGCGGATGACAACGGGGCAGGCGTCTGCGTCCACCCAGATGCGGGGACGGGGCAGTTCAGCCGGGGTTTCAGCTTCAGTCATTTACCCAGTGTAGGGTAGGAAAAACCTGAATGGGTCGCCGGATCCGGGCCCGACCGACTGCCAGCCCTTGCCACGCCTAGCGGGGGCGGGGTGGCGATGAATGCCGGGGCTATCGCTTTTTGGGGAAAACACGCGTATCGTGCGACCCACTGTGTTTGCTAGGGTCACCGTGAATCGTGGCCTGGTGCAGTTGATCTCACGATCCACTCATCGATCCGCTTTACCAACGCCTGCAACTCAGTCTCGGCCCCGATACCCGGTGGCTGCGATTTTTTTCAACATGTGTTTCAGGAGTTAGTAAATATGTCTGAACGTCAGACCGGCACCGTCAAGTGGTTCAACGACGCCAAGGGCTTCGGCTTCATCACCCCGGAAAGCGGCCCGGACCTGTTCGTGCACTTCCGCGCCATCCAGGGCACCGGCTTCAAGACCCTGCAGGAAGGCCAGAAGGTCACCTTCATCGCCGTCCAGGGCCAGAAGGGTATGCAGGCTGACCAGGTGCAGGCGGTCTAATCCGTCTGCTGCCCTCGGGTAGCCAGAACGCCGGAAGCGCAAGCTTCCGGCGTTTTTTTTTGCCTCGGCGGGAGCAGGCACGGATCGAATCCACAGGCGCATGCGTGCAGGCGCGTTACGATGCTTGCACCCCTCTGGAGTCCTTTCATGCGCATCGTCCATCACCTCGAGAATTCCCGTTCGCTGCGCGTGCTGTGGATGCTGGAGGAGCTGGGGCTGGACTATGAACTGCGCCGTTACCCGCGCGACCCCAGAACGCTGCTGGCACCGCCGGCACTGCGCCAGGTACATCCGCTGGGGAAATCACCGGTGCTGCAGGACGGCGAGCAGGTGCTGGCCGAATCCGGCGCCATTCTTGATTACCTGGCTGACCGCTACGACACGCAGCGGCAGGTGTCGCCGTCGCCGATACCGGCCGAAGGTGCCGAGCGCATGGCCTATCGCTACTGGCTGCACTACGCCGAAGGCTCGGCGATGCCGCCGCTGCTGCTGACGCTGGTGATGAGCCGCATCCGCAACGCGCCGGTGCCGTTCTTCGTGCGCCCGATTGCCCGCAGCATCGCCGACAAGGCCGAGCAGAGCTTCGTCGGCCCGCAGCGCCGCCTGCACCTGGACTGGATGGAGCGCCGCCTGGCCGAGAGCCCGTGGTTCGCGGGTGAGCGTTTCACCGCGGCCGATATCCAGATGAGCTTCCCGATCCAGGCCGCAGCGGCGCGCGGAGGCGGACTGGACGACAAGCCGGCGCTGCGCGCGTTTCTCCAGCGCATCGGTGAACGCCCGGCCTACCAGCGCGCTGAAGCGCACGGCGGATCGCTGCAGGCGCTGCGCGGCGATTGAGGTCGGCGGCGTCCATCCCCATGTCAGGGCCATGGACAGCCCCTTCCCGCGATTCGACAACCGTCTGCTGACCGTCCTGCCGGGCGACCCGGAAGCCGGGCCCCGCCGGCGTGAAGTCCGAGAGGCGGCCTGGTCGTCGGTGATGCCGACGCCTGTCGCCGCTCCGACCCTGCTGGCCTGGTCGCCGGAGGTCGCCGCTCTGCTCGGCATCGATGTGGCTGAAGTGTCGAGCGGCACGTTTGCCCAGGTATTCGCTGGCAACGCGTTGTATCCGGGCATGCAGCCGTGGGCCGCCAATTACGGCGGGCACCAGTTCGGTCACTGGGCGGGCCAGCTTGGCGATGGGCGGGCGATCTCGCTGGGCGAGCTGGTTGCGCCGGATGGCCGGCACTGGGAACTGCAGCTGAAGGGTGCAGGCCCGACCCCGTACTCCCGTGGCGCCGACGGTCGCGCGGTGCTGCGCTCGTCGATCCGTGAATTCCTGTGCAGTGAGGCCATGCACCACCTCGGTGTACCGACCACGCGTGCGCTGTCGCTGGTCGGTACCGGCGAGCACGTGGTGCGCGACATGTTCTATGACGGCCGTCCGCGAGCCGAGCCCGGCGCGATCGTATGCCGTGTGTCGCCCTCGTTCCTGCGTTTCGGTTCGTTCGAACTGCCGGCCTCGCGCGGTGAGACGTCACTGCTGCAGCAACTGGTGGACGCCTGCATCGCCCGTGATTTCCCCGAACTGGCAGGGCAGGGTGAGGCGCTGTACGGTGACTGGTTCGCGCAGATCGCGGTGCGCACCGCCGAGATGATCGCGCACTGGATGCGTGTCGGTTTCGTGCATGGGGTAATGAACACCGACAACCTCTCCGTGCTTGGCCTCACTCTCGACTATGGCCCCTATGGCTGGGTCGAGGACTTCGATCCGGACTGGACCCCGAACACCACTGACGCACAGGGCCGTCGCTACCGCTTCGGAACGCAGCCGCAGGTGGCGTACTGGAATCTGGGGCGGCTTGCGCAGGCGCTGTCGCCCTTGTTTGCCGACGTCGCGCCGTTGCAGGCGGGCCTTGCTGCCTATCAGGCCACCTTTGCCGCCTGCACGCGTCGCGATGCGGCGGCCAAGCTTGGCCTGGCAGCTGCCGATGATGCCGATCTGCAGCTCTACCAGCGCTGGCAGCAGCTGCTGCAGGACGGTGGCATGGACATGACCCTGTCCTGGCGCGCCTTGATGCGGATCGATCCGGCATCGCCCGATCCGGCGGCACTGGCTGAGGTCTATTACGACCGGGAGCGGCAGGAGGCCGTGCAGGTGCCGCTGCGGCAGTGGCTGCAGGACTACGCTGCGCGATTGCGGGCGGATCCTCTTCCGGCCGCCGAGCGCCTGGCGAAGATGGGCGCGGCCAATCCGCTGTACGTGCTGCGCAACTGGCTGGCGCAGGAAGCGATCGACCGTGCGGAACAAGGGGACATGGGCGGCGTACACGCCTTGCAGGACGTGCTGCGCGATCCGTACACCCAACGCGCCGGACGTGAGCATTTCGCCAGCAGGCGCCCGGCCTGGGCCGACGACCGCGCCGGCTGCTCGATGCTGTCCTGCAGTTCCTGACCGGTGCTACGGCGCAGCCGTGCGCTTCGCCTGGCAAGTGCCAGTGCAGCCTTCCCTACAACGATGGTCGTACCCATTCAGTGCGATATTCGCACGCGTAGTCGATTACCGCACTTGAATGGTGCAGTGCGATAAACCTAATTTCACTTCCGCAGATTCAAAGCAGTCCAAGCGATCCACCCCTGGCGGGGCGAGGGCAGCACCCGACCCGGTGCTGAAGCCAGGTGCAGGGGAAGACCGCAGGATTTCCCTTCACCTGTGCGGAGTGATCGCATGCGCCGTCGCTTGTCCATTGTTTCTCTGTTCCTGCTCGCCCAGTTGCCGACCCTGGCGTTGGCCTACCAGGCCGAACCGCCGCGCGGGCCCCTGCAGGTGCTGCGCGTGGACCGCTACGCCGACGACACCCGTCCCGGCTCCCTGCGCTGGGCGATCACCACCGCCAACACCGCGCCGGGTCGCTATCGCATCGAGATCGACGCGGTGGGTACCGCGCCCCATGTGATCAAGCCGACCTCGCCGCTGCCGGAGATCAAGGGGCCGGTGCAGATCATCGGCACGTCCTGGGGCCGCGATGGCCAGTTCGTCGCCATCGACGGTTCGGCCTACGTCACCGGCACCGGCACCGACGCCTGTCCGGGCGCCGAACCGGGCCAGTCGGGCACCAACGTGCGCACCACCACGCTGCCGGGGCTGGTCCTGCGGGATACCCAAGGCGTTGAACTGGCCGGTCTGGAGATCCGCAATTTCTGCATCGGTGTGCTGGTCAACCGCTCCAGCCACAACGAGATCCACGACAACCGCATCGTCGCCAACAAGGGCGGCGCCGGCATCATGCTCACCGGGGACGACGGCACAGGGCAGTCCACTGCCACCACCACCGTGCACAACCGCATCGTGCGCAATGAATTCCTCGACAACGGCGATGGACTTGAGCTGACCCGTGGCGCGGCCTGGAACCTGGTGGCCGACAACCTGTTCCAGTCCACCCAGGCCAACCCGGAACCGTCGCAGGGCATCGAAATCCTCTGGGGCAACGACAACAGCGTGGTACACAACCGCTTCGTCGATTACTCCGATGGCCTGCAGATCAACTGGGGCAACCGCAACTACATCGCCGCCAACACCTTCACCGGCAATTCGCTGGGCCTGAGCATCACCGGCAGCGGCAACGTGGTCGATGGCAACATCATCACCGGCAATGGCATCGGCATCGGCGTGCGCCCGCAGCCGGTCAGTGCGCCGAACCGCTTCACCGCCAACCGCATCTTCGGCAACGGCCTGCCGATCGAGCGCTGCGAGGCCGGCGGCGCCTGCGTGAAGGGCCAACCGCGCGGCGCCATCGTGTTCGGCGTGCCGGGCCTGGAACACGCCAGCTTCGTCGGTTCACGTGGTCGTGGTGTCGACAATGATCCGTCCAAGCGTGCGCGCATCTGCTCCGCTGCCGGCCAGACCGACTGCCAGCCGCTGCCGAACCTGGGCCAGGCGGCACCGCAGCTGACTGTCGTGCAGGGCAAGGGTACGCAGCGCCAGTTGATCGGTCGTTTCCAGGGCACGCCCGACAGCCGTTACCAGGTCGAAGTGTTCGGCAACCGCGCCGCCAGCGGCAGCGAGGCCGAGTGGGTGCTGGGCAGCGTGCAGGCGCGCACCGATGCGCAGGGGCAGGGCCGTTTCACCTTCCCGCTCGGCGCCGCGGCAGATGCTGCGGCTGCCGGCAGCCTGACCGCCACGGTCACCTCGGCGCAGGGCGCCACCTCCCCCCTGAGCGCGCCGCTGTCGCTGCGCTGATCATCTCCACGAGACCGCGATCATGAATCTTGCGAAACCCGTTTCCCTGGCCGTCCTGGCCACCGCGCTGCTGCCCTGCATCGCCAGCGCGCAGTCGAGCAACCGCTATGAAGGCAGGACGCTTACTGGTGACTGGGGCGGCACCCGCACCGATCTGTTCGAGCGTGGCATCGCCTTCCGCGGCGACTACGTGGGTGAAGCCATGGGCGTGGTCGATGGAGGCTACGGCGAAACCGGTGCGCGCTATGCGCAGCAGGTGCGCGTTGGCGTGGACCTGGACATGGGCACGCTGGCCGGCTGGAACGGCGGTGCCTTCCACTTCACCCTCAACGACCGTCGCGGCCGCAGCACCTCGGTGGACTTCGTCGGCAACCGCTTCCCCATCCAGGAAGCGTACGGCGGCCAGTACACGCGGCTGACCGAACTGAGCTACGACCAGACCTTCAACGCGGGGCAGTCGTACTACAAGCTGGGCTATTACGCGATGGGCAACCAGTTCGGCCTGCACAGCCTGCTGACCCACTTCGTCAATGCGGCGTTCTGCGCGCACCCGCTGGCGATGTCGGGCAACAGCGGCTGGTACAACTACCCCGTGGCACGCTGGGGCGGTGAGTTCGCCCAGCAGGTCAGCCCGGCCGTCAACGTTCGCACCGGCTGGTTCCAGGTGAATCCGAACCTGGGTGGCAACATCGAACGCAACGCGTTCCGTCCGCTCGCTTCCGGTACCACCGGTTCGCTGTTCCCGGTGGAAGTGACCTGGACCCCGGCCAAGGGCAGCCGCTACGCGGGCGTTTACAAGTTCGGCGGTTACTACGACACCTCACGCGTGGACAAGCGCGGTCTGGATGCTTCGCCGACGACCGGGCGCCACGGCGCCTACGTGCTCGCCGAGCAGCGTCTGACCCGGGAATCGGCCGATCCCAGCCGCGGCCTGACTGCGTTCGCGCAGTACATGGTGTCCGACACCGACACCGCGCAGATCAAACGCTGGTATGCGCTGGGCGGGGTTTACCAGGGCATTGGCTCGCGCGCCCAGGACAGCATCGCGCTGGGCTACGTAGGCGCCGACATCAACAACCGGCTGGTCGATGCGCGCCGGGCCACGCTGGCCGCCGGTGGCGTGCCTGGCGATTCGCCGCTGTACAACCTCAGCCAGGCCGAGGAGCTGTTCGAACTGTCCTACAGCGTCCAGGTAAACCCGTGGCTGATGATCCGCCCGGATGTGCAGTACATCGTCAACCCGGGCACGTTCAACTACAGCGGTACCGACAACGCCTGGGCCGTGGGCGTACAGGCCAAGGTGACCTTCTGATGGCCATGCGCTCCTTCCATGCTCTGGTGACCGCCATGAAGTTCCCGCTCGCTCCGGTTGTGCTGGCCGGTGCACTGTGCGCCGTCCCGGCGCTGGCCCTGGCCGCACCGCCGCCGGCGGTACTGCAGGTCGGCCAGTTGCGTATTGGCGAGGGCCATCCCCGCACCATCGTGCCGATCACTGGCGCCACCGCTGACGTGGCCCTGCAGCAGGCGGCGGCCATCGCTGCCAGCAAGGCCACCGACATCGCCGAGTGGCGCATCGACTACCTGGACATCGCCACCGATGGCAAGGCGCTGGTCGCGCTGGGCAAGCGCATCCAGGCCACGCTGGGCGGCAAGCCGGTCATCGTGACGTTCCGCACCAAGGCCGAGGGCGGCGCCAAGCCGATCAGCGATGCCGACTACGGCGCGCTCTACGCCACGCTGCTGCGCGGCGGCGTGGCCCAGCTGATCGACGTGGAGATGTTCCGTGATCCGAAGGTGGTGCAGGCGCTGGTGGCGCAGGCGCACAAGGCCGGCGTGAAGGTGGTGATGTCCAACCATGACTTCCACGCAACGCCGCCCCGCGATGAGATCGTCGCGCGCCTGCTCAGGCAGCAGGCGCTGGGTGCGGACGTGCTGAAGATCGCGGTGATGCCGCGCGACGCAGGCGACGTGCTGGCCCTGCTCGATGCCACCTGGCAGGTGCGCCAGCAGAGCGACAGGCCGCTGCTGACCATGTCGATGGGGGGCACCGGTGTGGTCTCGCGCCTGGCTGGTGAAACCTTCGGCCAGGCGCTCACCTTCGGCATGATCGGCACTCCGTCGGCACCGGGCCAGGTCGAAGTCGATCGCCTGCAGGACGTCCTGCAGGTCATCCACGCATCCAGCCAGGCCGGTCACTGAGACCTTCCCCGCCGGACGTTCCACCGCATCACGCTGTTGCAGGAAACCGCCCCATGAGCCACGCCGCCCCCGCACCCTCGCTTGTCCTGGAACGGATGAGTCCCTTCCAGTGGACCGCCATCGCCATCTGCGTGCTGTTGAACATGCTCGATGGCTTCGATGTGATGGTCATGGCCTTTACCGCGCCGCATGTGTCGGCGGACTGGGAGCTGTCGGGCAAGGTGCTGGGGATGATGCTCAGCGCCGGCCTGGTCGGCATGGCGCTGGGCTCGTTCCTGCTGGCGCCGCTGGCCGATCGCTGGGGCCGGCGGCCGATGATCGTGTGCTGCCTGCTGATCCTGACCAGCGGCATGGCGCTGTCGGCGCTGGCTGCCAACGCCTGGCAGCTGGGCGCGCTGCGCGTGTACACCGGCATCGGCATCGGCGGCATGCTGGCCGGCGTGGGCGTGATCACCGCCGAGTACGCCAATGCCAAGTGGCGCAGTACGGCGGTCGCGCTGCAGGCCACCGGCTATCCGATAGGCGCCACCGCCGGCGGTCTGCTGGCGGCGTGGATGCTGGAACACTGGTCCTGGCACAGCGTGTTCCTGATCGGCGCCGCGGCGTCGCTGGTGTGCATTCCGCTGGTGCTCAGGTGCCTGCCCGAATCGCTGGATTTCCTGGTTGCGCGTCGCCCGGCCGATGCGCTGCCGCGCCTGAACGCACTGCTCTCGCGCATGCGCATGCCGCAGCTGCAGGCGCTGCCGCCGGCGCCGCTGCGTGATGGCCAGCGGCAGGGCTATGCGGCGCTGTTCGTGGGTGACCTGCGGCGCGTCGCGCTGCTGATCGCGTTGGCCTTCTTCCTGCACATGTTCGCCTTCTACTTCGTGCTGAGCTGGACGCCGAAGCTGCTGGTCTCTGCCGGTGTCTCCGCCCAGCAGGGCATCACCGGAGGCGTGCTGTTGAACCTGGGCGGCATCGTCGGCGGCAGCCTGTTCGGCTGGCTGGCCTCGCGCTGGTCGCTGTCGAAGCTGACCGCCGGTGCGCTGCTGCTGGCGATGGTGTCGATGCTGGGCTTTGCCGCCTTCAACACGCAGCTGGGCATGGCCTTCCCGTTGGCGTTCGTGATCGGTGCAGCACTGTTCGCCGCGATGGCGGGCCTGTATGCCGCGGCGCCGGTGGTGTTCGCCGCGCAAGTGCGGACCACCGGTCTCGGCTGGGCCATCGGCATCGGCCGCGTCGGTGCGATCCTCTCGCCGCTCACGGTGGGTGTGCTGGTGGATGGCCACTGGCGGCCCTCCGCGTTGTATGTGCTGTGCGCGCTGCCGCTGCTGCTGGCGGCTTGGGCGTGCCTGGCTCTGCGCGTGGGCGTGGGCCGGAACCAGCGTTGAAGCGCGAGGAAGTCGTTGACTCAATGTGCGATTATCGACTCATGAGTGCGAATATCGCATTGACCGGACGGAGTGCCATGGCGACCATGTCGAGGCCGTGTTTTCCCTTCGCAGTGGCTCTGAAGCGAGGCGGTGATGACCGCTGGCGCGCAGGGCAAGGAGCAATGCAGTGATCGACAAGACCGTGGCCAGCGTGGAAGCAGCGGTGGCCGATATCCATGATGGCGCCACCGTGATGATCGGCGGCTTTGGCACGGCGGGCATGCCCGACGAGCTGATCGACGCGCTCATCGCACAGGGTGCGCGCGAGCTGTGCATCATCAACAACAACGCCGGCAACGGCGATACCGGCCTGGCCGCGCTGATCAGGCACAAGCGCGTGCGTCGCATCGTCTGCTCGTTTCCGCGCCAGGCCGATTCGCAGCATTTCGACGCCGCCTACCGCGCCGGTGAGATCGAACTGGAGCTGGTGCCGCAGGGCAATCTGGCCGCGCGCATCCACGCGGCGGGTTCCGGCCTGGGCGCGATCTTCACCCCGACCGGCTACGGCACCGAGCTGGCGCAGGGCAAGGAGACGCGTGAGATCGACGGGCGTCACTTCGTGCTTGAGTACCCGCTGCACGCTGATTTCGCGCTGATCAAGGCCGACCGCGGCGACCGTTGGGGCAACCTGGTGTACCGCAAGACCGCACGCAACTTCGGCCCGCTGATGGCGATGGCCGCGCGCTGCGCCATCGTGCAGGTGCGTGAGGTGGTGCCGCTGGGTGAACTGGACCCGGAGGCCGTGGTGACCCCGGGCATCTTCGTGCAGCGCGTGGTGCCGGTGGCCGCAGCGGGGGTGCAGGCATGAACAAGCTCAGCCGCGAACAGATGGCCGCGCGCGTGGCGCGTGACATTCCCGAAGGTGCCTACGTCAACCTGGGCATTGGCCTGCCGACCACGGTGGCCAATTTCCTGCCGGCCGACAAGGAGATCTTCCTGCAGTCGGAGAATGGCCTGCTGGGCATGGGACCGGCGCCGGCGGCTGGCCGGGAGGATCCGGATCTGATCAATGCCGGCAAGCAGCCGGTCACCCTGCTGACCGGGGGCTGCTATTTCCACCATGCCGATTCGTTCGCGATGATGCGTGGCGGCCACCTCGATATCTGCGTGCTGGGTGCCTTCCAGGTCTCGGTGCAGGGCGACCTCGCCAACTGGAGCACCGGGGCCCCCGATGCGATTCCGGCCGTAGGCGGCGCGATGGACCTGGCCATCGGTGCCAAGCAGGTGTTCGTGATGATGGACCTGTTCACCAAGAAGGGCGAGAGCAAGCTGGTGACCGAGTGCAGCTACCCGTTGACCGGGCTGCGCTGCGTGTCGCGCGTGTACACCGATGTGGCGGTGTTCGATCTGGGGGCTGATGGCGCGACCGTGCTGGAGATGGTGGAAGGCATGGATATCGGACAACTGCGTGAACTGACCGGCCTGCCGCTGGCACTGGCCGAGGGAGCCTGAGATGAGCCTGCACGAGACCTACATCGTCGATGGCATCCGTACCCCGATCGGTCGCTATGGTGGTGCGCTGTCCGGCGTGCGCGCTGACGACCTCGGCGCGATTCCGCTGAAGGCACTGCTGGCGCGCCACCCGCAGCTGGATCCGGCGCTGGTCGAGGACGTCTACTTCGGCTGCGCCAACCAGGCCGGCGAAGACAACCGGAATGTTGCGCGCATGAGCCTGCTGCTGGCCGGCCTGCCGGTGACGGTGCCGGGCAGCACGATCAACCGCCTGTGCGGGTCGGGCCTGGATGCGATCGGCACGGTGGCCCGTGGGATCGCCACGGGCGAGCTGGGTCTGGCCATTGCCGGTGGTGTCGAGTCGATGTCACGCGCGCCATTCGTGATGGGCAAGGCGACCTCGCCGTTCGCCCGCGACCAGCAGATTGAAGACACCACCATGGGCTGGCGCTTCATCAACTCCCGCCTGCGCGAGCTGCATGGCGTGGAGACCATGGGCCAGACCGCCGAGAACGTGGCCGAGCGCTACGCCATCAGCCGCGAGGACCAGGATGCGTTCGCGCTGCGCAGCCAGCAACGCACCGCCGCCGCGCAGGTGCGTGGATTCTTCGATGGCGAAATCGAGGCGGTGGAGGTGCCGGGCCGCAGGCGCGGCGAGACCGTGACTGTCGACCGCGATGAACACCCGCGCGGCGATACCACCGCAGACGCCCTGGCCGGACTGAAGCCACTGTTCCGGCAACCCGGAACGGTGACCGCAGGCAATGCCTCGGGCATCAATGATGGTGCCGCGGCGTTGCTGCTGGCGTCCGGTGCGCAGGTCAAGGCGCTGGGCCTCACCCCGCGCGCACGCATTCTCGGCTTTGCCAGCGCCGGCGTGGAGCCGGCAATCATGGGCATGGGCCCGGTGCCGGCCAGCCAGAAGCTGATGACGCGCCTGGGCTTGTCCATCGCCGATTTCGATGCCATTGAGCTGAACGAAGCGTTCGCCTCGCAGAGCCTGGCCTGCATGCGCCAGCTGGGCCTGGCCGATGATGCCGCGCACGTGAACCCCAACGGCGGCGCCATCGCACTGGGGCACCCGCTGGGCATGAGCGGTGCGCGCCTGGCCCTGACCCTGCTGCGCCAGCTGGAAGCCACCGGGGGCCGGCGTGGCCTGGCCACGATGTGCATCGGCGTGGGGCAGGGTGTAGCCCTGGCCATTGAGCGCGTGTGAGCCCCAACGAACCCATGATCTGCACGACAGCCGCGGCCTGCGGGCCGCTCGCCAACAGGAGTACGCCATGAGCGATCCCACTCAACTGCGCGGCTACCGCACGCCGTATCCCGGCAGCCAGCCGCCGCGCATCCACCTGCCGTATGCCTCCACCGCGCTGCGTGGCCCGGGTACCGATCCGATCGCCATCCCGGTGACGCTCTCGGAAGTGACCGGCCCGAGCATCAACCGCATCACCCTGGGTGAGCACGCCGCGGACCTGACCGCAGGTTTCCCCGGCCAGCCGCAGGGCGAGCGCATCATCGTCAGCGGCCGCGTGCTGGACGAGAATGGCCGCCCGGTGCGCAACACCGTGGTCGAGGTATGGCAGTGCAACGCTGCTGGCCGTTACCTGCACAAGGGTGACCAGCACGATGCACCGCTGGATCCCAACTTCAAGGGTACAGGCCAGGTGCTGACCGACAGCGAAGGCCGTTACCGCTTCACCACCATCAAGCCCGGCGCCTACCCGTGGCGTAACCACTACAACGCCTGGCGCCCGGCGCACATCCATTTCTCCCTGCATGGCGATGGCATCGGCCAGCGGCTGGTCACGCAGATGTACTTCCCCAACGACCCACTGCTGGCGTTCGATCCCATCTACAACTGCGTGGACGATGCCAACGCGCGCGAGCGCATGGTGTCCTCGTTCGATTGGGAAACCACTGCCAACGAATTCGCGCTGGGTTACCGCTTCGACATCGTGCTGCGCGGTCGCAAGATGACCGTCTGGGAGTAAGACCATGAGTTTCCAATCCACTCCGTGGCAGACCGTCGGCCCGTACTACCGCCTGGGCCTGGAACCGCTGTACCGCACCGACATCGCCCCGGCCACCGCGCAGGGCGAACGCGTGCACGTGCAGGGCCAGGTGTTCGATGGCAATGGCGTGCCGGTGTCCGATGCCGTGCTGGAAATCTGGCAGGCCGACGCACAGGGCATCTATGCCCATGGCGAAGACCCGCGCCGCGACGACCACGACCCGGCCTTCGATGGCTGGGGCCGCGTGCCGACCGATGAGCAGGGGCGGTTTGCCTTCAGCACCGTCAAGCCGGGCCGCGTGCCGGGCCTGCGCGGCGAGCCGCAGGCACCGCACCTGATCGTGCTGGTGTTCATGCGTGGCCTGCTGCAGGCTGTGCGGGGCCGCATCTACTTCAGCGACGAGACCAGCAATGGCGAGGACGGCATCCTCGCGCTGGTACCGCCCGAGCGCCGTCACACGCTGGTTGCGCAGGCGCAGGGCAAGGGTCTGTACCGGTGGGACGTGCGCATGCAGGGCCCGGATGAGACGGTCTTCTTCGCCTACTGATCGCGGCGCGCGCGACGCGCCTTCCGGCCACTCCACGCCCGCACGCAGCGGGCGCGGGTAAGCTGTGGCCACCCAGGATGGACTGCACCGATGAGCCTCTCCCCAACGCTGCTGGGCGGTCTGTTCGGCGATTCTGCCGTCGACGCCGTGTTCAGTGATCAAGCGCGCCTGCAGGCGATGCTGGACGTCGAGCGCGCGCTGGCACGCGCGCAGGTGCGGTGCGGGGTGATTCCCGCCACTGCACTGGCCCCGATCGAAGCGGCCTGCCGCGCCGATCTGTATGCGCTGCCGGCGCTGTCGGCAGCCACCGCGCTGGCTGGCAACCCGGCCATTCCATTGGTCAAGGCGCTGACTGCGCAGGTCAAGGCGAATGATGCCGAAGCCGCGCGCTGGGTGCACTGGGGTGCCACCAGCCAGGACATCATCGACACCGGCGCCGTATTGCAGCTGCGCACGGCGGTCGGTCACGTGCAGGCGCGACTGCAGGTGCTGTGCACGGCGTTGGCGCGGCTGGCCGAGGCCGAGCGCGGCACCGGTCTGCCGGGACGCACGCTGCTGCAGCAGGCCGTGCCGGTAACCTTCGGGTTGAAGGCCGCCGGTTGGCTTGATGCCCTGCAGCGCAGCCAGCGGCGCCTGGATGCACTGGCCGAAGACACTCTGGTGCTGCAGTTCGGTGGCGCCGCGGGCACGCTGGCCTCGCTACAGACGCGCGGGTTGGACGTGGCCGAGGCCCTGGCTGCCGAGTTGCAGTTGCCGCTGCCGGCGCTGCCCTGGCACACCGCACGTGATCGTATCGCCGAACTGGGCAGCGTGTTCGCGCTGCTGACCGGCAGCCTCGGCAAGATCGCCAGCGATATCGTGCTGCTGATGCAGTCCGAGGTGGCGGAGGCCTTCGAGCCGGCCGGGGAGGGCAAGGGGGGCTCCTCGGCGATGCCGCACAAGCGCAATCCGGTGGGCTGCGTGGCGGCCATCGCCGCCGCCACGCGCGTGCCGGGCCTGCTGTCCACGTTGTTCAGCGCCATGCCGCAGCCGCACGAGCGCGCGGCCGGGCAGTGGCATGCCGAGTGGGAGACCGTGCCGGAGATCGTCCGCCTGTGTGGGGGCAGCCTGGCCCAGGTGGACATGGTGGTGCAGGGCCTGCAACTGGACCGCGCACGCATGCGCCAGCATCTGGACAGCCATGGCGGCCTGCTCTATGCCGAGGCCGTGGCGGTCACCCTGGGCGAGCGTATCGGCAAGTCCGCCGCGCACGCCCTGGTGGAGCAGGCCGCGAAGCAGGCGCTGGCGCAATCGCAGCATCTTCGCGACGTGCTGGCGCAGACGCCGGAGGTCACCGCGCAGCTTTCCGCTGCACAACTGGAGGCCCTGTTCGCTGCCGACAGCTGGCGCGGCATGGCCGATACCTGGATCGACCGCGTGCTCGCGCGCGGCTGATCCCACGTTCACCGCTGGAGCACGCATGCCCTTCCTCGACCTTCCGCAGCACCGCCTGCATTACCAGACCGAGGGCCGTGCCGACGCGCCATGGCTGACGTTCTGCAATTCGCTCGGTACCGACCTGGGCATGTGGCAGCCGCAGGTGGATGCGCTGGCCTCGCAGTATCGAATCCTGCGTTATGACCGTCGGGGCCACGGCCAGTCCAGCGCTCCGCCGGGCTTGTACACCGTGGCCGAACTGGGCGCCGACGTGCTGGCCCTGTGGGATCACGTGGGCGTCGAGCGCAGCCATTTCTGCGGTCTTTCGATCGGTGGTCTGACCGGGCAGTGGCTGGGCGTGCATGCGGGCAACCGGCTGCGCACGCTCACCGTGGCCGCCACCGCGGCGAAGATCGGCACGCTGGAGAGCTGGCAGGCGCGTATGGCCCAGGTCCAGCACGATGGCTTGTTGCCCCTCGTGGATGGCACCCGCGAACGCTGGTTCACCGCTGCCTTCGCACAGACCCATGCCAGCCAGGTGGAGGAGATCCTGCAGGTATTCCTGGCGACCCGCGTCGACGGTTACGTCGGCTGCTGCAACGCTGTGGCAACGGCCGACTTCCGCGATGTGCTGGGCCGCATCGGCGTGCCGCTGCTGGCCATTGCCGGTGATGATGATCCGGTGTGCGTGCCGACCGATCTGCAGGCAATCGCCGAGGGCGTGGCCCATGGCCACTACGCCGCTGTCCCGGGCCGCCACATCTGCAACCTGGAGTCGCCGCAGGCATTCACTTCCGCACTGGCTGCGCATCTTTCCGCGCAGCACTGACCCCCGCATAACAGGTAGACCACGATGGACGAACAGGAACGCTACGAAGCCGGCCTTGCGGTGCGCCGCCAGGTGCTGGGCGAGGCACACGTTGAACGCTCGCTGCAGGCGCGCAACGATTTCACCACCGAATTCCAGGACTTCATCACCCGCACAGCGTGGGGCACGGTGTGGACGCGTGAGGGGCTGCCGCGGCATACGCGCTCGCTGCTGACCATCGTGATGATGGTGGCGCTGGGCCACGACGAGGAGTTCAAGCTGCACATCCGTGCCGCCCGCAACAACGGCGTCACGCCGGAGCAGATCAAGGAAGTGCTGCTGCAGGCTGCGATCTACTGTGGCGTGCCCGCAGCCAACCACGCCTTCGCGCTGGCCGGGCCGATTCTGGAAGAGCAGGCCGCCGAGGGCTGATGCCGGTTCCGCCGGGCAT
>NZ_JAOCKC010000029.1:0-35623 GCF_029844625.1 Stenotrophomonas sp. GD03680
TGGGGCGGTGTTGGAGTGCGGGGTGTCCGCGGCATGGATGCCGCGGCCAAGCCCCCATGAACGGGTTTACGGCGTCTCCCGCAACCGGACCCACCCCGCCATCCCTCAATAGTCCAGCTGTTGACGTTGCCTCTGCAGGTGCAGGGCGGCAGCCCTGCATGGAAAACCCACCCCCCTACCAAGGTAGGGCGGAACGCGCGGCAACGCGGCACTATGCTCGAACCCATGACTTCGTCTGGGAGGGCTGCGTCATGAACTACGAGGAAACCTACCGCCGCTCGATCGACGAGCCGGAGGCGTTCTGGGGCGAGGAAGCCAAGCGCATCCATTGGCACAAGCCGCCGCAACAGGTGCTCGACTACAGCAACCCGCCGTTCCGGCGCTGGTATGTGGGCGGCGAAACCAACCTCTGTTACAACGCGGTCGATCGCCATCTGGACACTCGGCCCGACCAGCTCGCGCTGGTGGCCATTTCCACCGAAACCAACAGCACCCGCGAGATCACCTACCGCCAGCTGTACCGTGAAGTGAACGACTTCGCTGCCGTGCTCCTGCGCCTGGGCGTCGGCCATGGCGACCGCGTGGTCATCTACATGCCGAACATGGCCGAAGCCGTGTTCGCGATGCTGGCCTGCGCGCGCATCGGGGCCGTGCACTCGGTGGTGTTCGGTGGTTTCGCCGCGCACAACCTTGCCCTGCGCATCGACGATGCCAGACCCAAGCTGCTGATCGCGGCCGATGCCGGCATGCGCGGAGGCAAGCTCATTCCCTACAAGCCGATGGTGGACGCCGCCTGTGCGGAAGCCGGGCATCCACCGCCGCACGTGCTGATCGTTTCGCGCGGGCTGGATCCGGCCGAGCCGCGCATCGAGGGCCGCGACGTCGAGTACGCGACGCTGCGCGCGGAAGTCGGTGCCGTCGATGTTCCGGTGCAGTGGCTGGAAGCGAGCGAGCCGAGCTATCTGCTGTATACCTCCGGCACCACCGGCAAGCCCAAGGGCGTGCAGCGTGATGTGGGCGGATACGCGGTGGCGATGGCACAGTCGATGGAGACCGTCTTCGACTGCAAGCCGGGGCAGGTGATGTTCTCCACCTCCGATGTCGGCTGGGCCGTGGGACATTCCTACAACGTGTATGGACCGCTGATCGGCGGTTGCACATCGCTGTTGTACGAAGGCCTGCCGACCCATCCGGATCCGGGCATCTGGTGGGCCCTGTGCGAGCAGTACAACGTGCGCACGATGTTCTCCTCTCCCACCGCGATCCGCGTGCTGAAGAAGCACGACGCGGATTTCATCCATCGCCACGACCTGCGCGCGTTGAAGTACCTGTTCCTGGCCGGCGAACCGCTGGATGAGCCGACCGCGCACTGGATCAATGAAGCGCTGGGCAAACCGATCATCGACAACTACTGGCAGACTGAAACCGGCTGGCCGGCCTTGACCCTGTTGCCGGGCCTGGAGATGAAGCCGGTGCGCTTTGGTTCGCCGGGCTTCCCCAACCTCGGTTACCGCATGAAGGTGATCGACGAGAACACCGGCGAAGAAGTCGCACCCGGGCAGAAGGGAGTCCTGGTGGTCACCCCGCCATTGCCGCCGGGCTGCATGAGCACGGTGTGGAACGACGACAGCCGCTTCCTGCAGAGCTACTTCAGCCATTTCAAGGAGCTGCTGTACAGCTCGCTGGACTGGGCGATCCGCGACGATGACGGCTACACCTTCATCCTCGGCCGTACCGACGATGTCATCAACGTCGCCGGGCATCGCCTGGGGACACGTGAGATCGAGGAAGCCATCTCCAGCCACCCGCGTGTGGCCGAGGCCGCGGTGATCGGCGTGAAGGATGAACTGAAGGGACAGGTGCCGCTGGTCTTCGTCACCCTCAAGCAGGGGCTGGGGGGCGAAGACCCTGCACCGGTGGTGGCGGAGATGATGGCAACGGTGACCACGTCGCTGGGGGCGGTTGCACGGCCGGCGCACGTGCACGTGGTCAACGCATTGCCGAAGACGCGCTCGGGCAAACTGCTGCGGCGCTCGCTGCAGGCGCTGGCCGAGCAGCGCGATCCCGGCGATCTGTCGACCCTCGATGACCCGGCCGCCCTGGAGGAAATCGGCCGCGCGCTGGGACGCTAGACCGGTCCTGTATTGCCGGGGCCGCGTGCAGCGGGCCGAGGCAAGGGATGCAGCGGTGCTGCACCGCAGCGTTCACCGTACCAGCGGTGCGTTAAGCTCGATGCCGGGGAGCGCGTCCGTCAGGGCGCGCAGGCATGCGCATCATGGAACGGGGGAGCTATGGCACTGCTGCACGCCAAGACGGCCGCTGGCCGCCAGGAAATCGAGGATCGTGCGCGGCGCCTGCCGGCCGCGCTGCGCTCGATCCTGCTGATGGTCGATGGTCGCCGCGATGACACCGAACTGCGCAGCCTGCTCGAAGGACTGCGGGCGCCACCCGATGCGCTGGAACAGCTGGCCGCGATGGAGCTGATCGAAGTGGTGGGGGGCAGCGCCGATGCGGTGCCGGTCGCTGGCCCCAGCAATGGCCGCGAACAGGACCCGGCGCTGTATCAGCAGCTGTACGAGGCGATGAGCGAAGCCGTGCGGCGCCACCTCGGGCTGAAGGGCTACTTCATGCAGTTGAAGATCGAGCGCTGCACCGATGCCTCGGCCCTGGAGCGCCTGTGCCCGGAACTGCTGGCGGCGGTAGGCAAGGCACGCAGCCCGGCACTGGCACAGCGCTGGTGGCAGGAAACGCAGGCATCGCTGGCAGCCGGCGATCGCGGAGTCGTGCAGGCCTGACGCAGCGCGTAGAGTGGATGGTTTCATTCCCATCAGGAGCCTCTCGTGCAGGACGACCACGACGACACCGACACCCCGGGCTGGGACGCGATCAATGCGGCGTTGGCGCCGCTGTACGCGGGCCAGGAGCCCCTGCATTTCGGAACGGCGTTGCCGTACACGCTGGGCGGCCAGGATCCCCTCGATGGCATCAGTGTCTACCGGGCGGAGGCGCCGGTACCGCACTGGCACTACATCACCTATGGCCTGTCCGAGCTGTACGCCAAGGAGAGCAGTGACGCCGAAGCAAGCGGCTACGGATTCGAGCTGACCTTCCGTCTGGCAGCAGGCGAGGGCGTGCACGCCGAACAGGCACCGCCGACATGGCCGATGAACCTGCTGCAGAACCTGGCGCGCTACGTGTTCGGCAGCGGCAACGTGTTCGAGGATGGCCACCACCTTGACGCGAACGGCCCGATTGCCCTCGAGTCCGACACCCGCCTGCGCCATCTGGCTTTCATCGCCGACCCGCAGTTGCCGGCGCGCGAGACCGCCAACGGCCGCCTGCAGTTCCTGCAGCTGGTCGGGCTGACGGATGGGGAAATGGCTGCAGTGAAACGCTGGTCGACCCGCGGGGTGCTGCACGTGCTGGAGCCGGCGATGCCCCTGTGGATCACCGATCTGCATCGGGGCGACCTGCTGGATGATCCGGCACTGGCGGCGCAGGTGCAGGCGGGCAGTGCGCGGGAGGGTTCCAGCACCGGCATGTTGTTCATTGAAACGCTGGACTGGCGACAGGTCTCGGGCGTGACCACGCTGGTGCTCGGCGCCGGCCAGGTGCCGAGCGTGCGTGAGCTGCTGCCGCTGCGCCTGCACCATGGCGCATCACTGGTGCTGGTCAGCCGTGAGCGCCAATGGGAGTTCACCCCGGCTGCGGGCGGCGGCGCCAACGACGTCGATGCCGACAGCGCGCGCTGGGCATTGGATGCACAGGGGGTCCAGGCGTGGCAGGACGTGCGTGCCGAGCGCGGGATCTACCCGCTGGGCGGCCAGTTGCAGGTCGAGGTGGTGCCGACGTTGCTGCGTGACGCCAAGGGTGCCGTGATCCGCCAGATCGGTTGAATGGTGGACACGGGGCGCCGGCGATGCCCGGCGCGGGGCCGGGACGCCGGATCGGAGCCGCCTGCGCTGCCGGCGGCTCCGTGTGCGGTCAGGCCAGGCCTTCGGCCTTCAGTGCGGCCTGCACGCCGGCATCGGCGTCCATGCGCGCCTTGTAGGCGGCCAGATGATCCAGCCCCGCCAGGTCGACCTTGGCGCCGGCTGCCCAGCGCAGGGTGATGTAGAAGTACGGATCGGCGAAGCTGCGGAATCCGGCCAGCCACGGCTTGTCCGCCAGCTGCCGGTCGGCCGTCTCGAACAGGCCACGCAGGCGCTTGCGGGCGGCCGCGCGGATCGCGTCGTACTGGCTCTCATCGCCGATGAACTTGCCCGGTGCGAACAGCGGCGAGAACGCCGGGTGCACATCGGAGTTGACGAAGGCCAGCCAGCGGGTGGCCTCGGCACGCTGGCGCGGGCTGCCGTCGCCGGCCAGGCCGGCCTGCGGGAAGCGGTCGGCGATGTAGCCCATGATGGCCGCGTTCTGCAGCAGGATGAAGTCGCCATCGACCAGCGCCGGAACCGAGCCGGCCGGGTTGATCTTGAGGAATTCCGGCCCCTTCAGGGTGTCCTTGTCGAGCAGTTCGACCTCGAACGGCTGGCCGGTCCACTGCAGGGCGATGTGGTCGGCGGTGGAGCAGGCACCGGGCTTGCTGTACAGCTTCATGGGAACTCCAGGCGGGGTGTGCGGGAATCGCCCACTATCCCAGAGCCTGCCGGCGCGCGGCAACGCTGCCGCCGGCAACAGTTTGTTACGACTGCCGGGGCTTGAGGTTCTGCACCTTATAGAAGGTGTGATCACCGATGGTGGCCACCTGGTAGGCATTGCGCCAGTTCGGGCTGGCGATGGCCAGGGCGGCGAAATGGCTGGCACCGGGGACGATCTCGCGGCGCTCGCCGGCCGGCAGCGCCCAGTTGCGCTCCGCATCGAAGGCCACGCTCATGGCCTCGCTCCAGGCCGCGTCGTTGCCCAGCTGGGTGCCGGGGGAGACGATGGTCGGGGCGAACTGCTTGCGTGCGGTCACCACCTGGCACATCGAGTCGCCCCACAGGCCGCTGTCGAGGCGGCGCAGTGCCACCTCGGCCACGGCCTGCTGGCCGCGCAGGGTCTGGTCGCGGGCTTCCAGGTACACGGTGGTGCTCAAACACAATGAATCAGCCGCCGGCTGGGGCAGCAACTGCGACAGCCAGAGAATCCAGGCCAGTTTCATATAACTCCTTGCTCCGTATGGGCCGCACCACGGGGTTCCGGCCGAAGAGAGGGCAGGAGGCGGGGTACGACTTGGCGTCATGGGGAGGCGGCCATCGGGGCCGCCCCGTGGGCGGCCCGGGAAAAGAGGATCGATGAACGATCCGGGAGGGCCGCACCGGCTCACCGGAAACTGGGTGGTGAGCGGAAAGTTGGCGCAAGGTAGGGGGGGCTGGCCGAACGCATCATGAATCGCCCAGCTTGACATTCAGCTTCGAGGCGGGTGACGGAAATCACATTCCCGCCGCCCATTCAGGTGTGGATCAAAGGGCGGCCGCCACCCGGCTGCCCTGATCGATGGCGCGTTTGGCGTCCAGTTCGGCGGCCACATCGGCGCCGCCGATCAGCTGTGCGCTGATGCCCGCCGCCTGCAGTTCGGCCTGCAGCGCGCGGTTCGGTTCCTGCCCCGCGCAGATCACCACATGATCCACCGGCAGCAGCTGTTCGCTGCCCTCCACGCGGATGCGCAGCCCCTGGTCGTCCACGCCGAGATACTCGACGCCGCCCAGCATCCGCACGCCCTTGGCCTTCAGCGTGGCGCGATGGATCCAACCGGTGGTCTTGCCCAGGCGCGCACCCGGCTTGCCGGGGCTGCGCTGCAGCAGCCACAGCCGGCGTGGCGAAGCGTCCACCTGCGGGCGGGCCAGCGAGCCGCGGGCCTCGAAGGTGGCGTCCACCCCCCATTCGGCCATCCAGCGCTGCGGGTCCAGCGACGGCGATGGGCCCTCGTGGCTGAGGAATTCCCCAACATCGAAGCCGATGCCGCCGGCACCGATGATGGCCGCGCTGGCGCCCACCTCGACCCGGCCCTGCAGCACGTCCAGGTAGCTGACGACCTTGGCGTGGTCCGCGCCGGGGAAGTCGACCCGGCGCGGCGTGATGCCGGTCGCCAGCACGACCTCGTCGAAGCCGGCCAGACAGGTCGCGTCTGCCCGGGTACCCAGGCGCAGCTGCACGCCCGTGTCCTGCAGCTTGTGGCGGAAATAGCGCAGCGTCTCGTGGAACTCTTCCTTGCCCGGGATGCGCTTGGCCACATTGAACTGGCCGCCGATCTCGTCGCTGGCGTCGAACAGGGTGACCTGGTGACCGCGCTCGGCGGCCACCGTGGCGCAGGCCAGGCCGGCCGGGCCCGCGCCCACCACCGCCACCCGCTTCGGTGTGGACGCCGGGCGGTAGACCAGTTCGGTTTCGTGCGCGGCCCGCGGATTGACCAGGCAACTGGCCAGCTTGTTCTCGAAGACGTGGTCCAGGCATGCCTGGTTGCAGGCGATGCACGTGTTGATCGTGTCGGCACGGCCGGCGCGCGCCTTGTTCGGCCACTGCGGGTCGGCCAGCAGCGGGCGCGCAAGCGACACCATGTCCGCACCGCCGTCGGCGAGAATGCGCTCGGCAACCTCGGGCATGTTGATGCGGTTGGTCGCCACCAGCGGCACCGCCACATGCGGCTTCAGCTTGGCGGTGACCCCGGCGAAGGCGGCGCGGGGCACCGAGGTGGCGATGGTGGGAATGCGCGCCTCGTGCCAGCCGATGCCGGAATTGATGATCGTCGCGCCCGCGGCCTCGATGGCCTGCGCCTGCTGCACGATTTCCTCCCAGTTGCTGCCGTCCTCAACCAGATCCACCAGTGACAGCCGGTAGATGATGATGAAATCCGGGCCGCAGGCTTCGCGGATGCGGCGCACGATCTCCACTGCGAAGCGCATGCGCTGGGAGGCATCGCCGCCCCAGCGGTCTGTACGCGTGTTGGTGCGCGGGGCGATGAACTCGTTGATGAGGTATCCCTCCGAGCCCATCACTTCGACACCGTCGTAGCCGGCTTCGCGTGCCAGCCTGGCGCTGCGTGCGTAATCGGCGATGTGCCGTTCGACGCCGCTGGCCGACAGTGCGCGCGGGGTGAACGGATTGATCGGCGCCCTGAGCTTGGAGGGCGCCACCGACAGGGGGTGGTAGGCATAGCGGCCGGCGTGCAGCAGCTGCAGACAGATCTTCGCGCCATGCTGGTGGGCGGCGGCCGTCAGTTGCCGGTGCGGACGCACTTCCCAGGGCCAGGACAGCTTGCCGCCGAAGGGTTTGAGCCAGCCGACCACGTTGGGGGCGAAGCCGCCGGTGACGATCAGGCCGACGCCGCCTTCGGCGCGCTCGGCGAAGTAGGCGGCCAAGCGCGGGAAATCGCGCGCGCGATCTTCCAGCCCGGTATGCATCGAACCCATCAGCACCCGGTTGCGCAGCTGGGTGAAGCCCAGATCGAGCGGGGCGAACAGGTGGGGATAGGCGCTTTCGTTGGCTGGCGACATGGTCGATACGCTTGCGTACGGAAGCGCGAAGCGTGCCGCGAAACGGCGGTCGGGGCAAGGGGCGGGCGAATCGGTAGCGCCGGGCCATGCCCGGCGATGCGGCTACCCGTGGCCGCGCTGCGCGCTCGCCGGGCGTGGCCCGGCGCCACCCGCCGGCAGGGGCCGGCCGATGCCGAACCAGCCCAGCGTCACCCCGCACAGCGGGCCGATCAGCAGCGCAAAGGCCAGGGTGCCGACGCCCACGTTGCCTCCCAGCCACCAGCCCAGAAGCAGGACGCTGCCTTCGATCAGGCTGCGCACCTTCCAGATCGGCCAGCCGGTGCGGGCATGCAGGCCGGTCATCAGCCCGTCGCGCGGGCCGGGGCCGAGCCGCGCGCCGATGTACAGGCCGGTGGCCAGTGCCACCAGCAGCATGCCGGCACCGAACATCGCCACCTGCCAGACCAGGCCGACAGCCGGCGGCAACAGCCACAGGCCGAACTGCGCGGACGGACCGATCAGCAGCACGTTGAGCACGGTGCCGACGCCCGGCTTCTGCCGCAGGGGCCACCACAGCAGCAGGACCAGCGCGCCGATCACGTTCGTGGCCAGGCCGAAGGACAGTGGGGTCTGCGCCGCGACGCCCTGTGACAGCACGTCCCAGGGCGCGACACCGATCGCGGCACGGATCATCAGCGAGGCGCCGAAGCCGTACAGGAACAGGCCGACGATCAATTGCAGCAGGCGCAGGGGCAGGGCAGTGGGCATGGGAGCGCTCGGGGGGAGGAAATCTGTCTCCACCGTAATCCCGAATCGCCAGCTTCCATAGATACAGATCCGGGTGAATCCTGCGCCACAGCGCGCGCGTCAGTCGTCCCAGCCTGCCAGGGCCAGCTTGCCCAGCGTGCGGCCACTGGCCAGCCGCTCATGCGCCGCCTGCAGGTTGGCGGCATTGATCGTGCCGAGTGTCTCGCTGAGCGTGCCACGCAGCTGGCCTGCATCGATCATGCTCGCGGCGCGGCTCAGGATGCGGTGCTGCTCGATGCGGTCGGCGGTATCGAAGCGCGATCGCGCGAACATGAATTCCCAGTGGATGCCGATGCATTTGGCCTTGTACGGGTCGCCGATGCGCAGCGCGCCACGGGGTTCGACGATCAGCCCGACGTGCCCCTGCGGCGCCAGCAGCTGGCCCAGTTCATCCCAGTAGTGATCGGTGTCGGCCAGGTTGAGCGCGATCTGCACGGCGCTGATGCCCAACGCCTGCAGCTGCGGCTGCAGCGGCTGGCGATGGTCGATCACGTGATGGGCGCCCATCTGCCGGCACCAGTCGGCCGACCGCTCGCGGGAGGCGGTGGCAATGACCGTGAAGCCGGCATGGTGGGCCAGCTGGATGGCCATCGAACCGACGCCGCCGGCGCCGCCGATCACCAACAGGTGCTGCCCGGCGTGGCGGCGGTCATCCAGATGCAGCGGCATGCGCTCGAACAGCAGCTCCCATGCGGTCAGCGTGGTCAGCGGCAGCGCCGCTGCCTCGGCGAAATCCAGCGTGGTGGGCTTGCGTGCGACCAGCCGCTCATCCACCAGCTGATACTGGGCATTGCAGCCGGAGCGGGTGACATCGCCGGCGTAGTAGACCTCGTCGCCGGAGGCGAATAGGCGGGCGTCCTCGCCGATGGCCTCGACCACGCCCGCCGCATCCCAGCCGAGCACCCGCGGCGTGTCCAGCGTGGCCGCATCGGTGGCGGCACGCTGCTTGCCGTCGACCGGATTGATCGAAACCGCCTGCACGCGGACCAGCAGATCGCGGCCGGCTGGCGGCAGCGGCGGCAGCCGGAGATCCTGCAGGGCGGGGGCGGATTCACGACTCAGGGCGACGGCTTTCATCTCGGCTCCGGCTCGGTTTCCCGTTTCATCATAAGGTTCCTCACGTTTCCGGGGGCGCGCTGAATCTCCTTCGCCGCGCGTTCCGCAGAATGTCGCCTGCGTTGCCTAAACACCGTCAAACCCTTATGGGGTGAGGGTCTTGCGGATTTTCATCATCCTGTATAGGGTTTCAACGTCGGACCGGTGGCCGGTCGGGCGCAACACTTCACATGTTACGGGACTGTTAACATGGCCTTCACCCGCCTGAGCATAATGTTCGCGGCGGTGGCGTGCTGAATCGGCTGTCTGAATATCGACGCAGTAGTGCTGGCCCATGCCTCTACCGGTTTCATACCCCCGAAATAGGAGCTGTACTCAATGAACAAGAAGATCCTTACTGCCGCGCTGCTGGGTGGTCTGGCTTTCGCCCAGGCTGCTTCTGCGCAGGAGTTCGATGACCGCTGGTACCTGACCGGTTCGGCCGGCTTCAACTTCCAGGACAGCGACCGTCTGACCAACGACGCTCCGTTCGTGACCCTGGGCCTGGGTAAGTTCATCAGCCCGAACTGGTCGCTGGACGGTGAGCTGAACTACCAGAACCCGAACTTCGACAGCAATCAGGACCTGAACTGGTCGCAGTACGGCATCTCGCTGGACCTGCGTCGCCACTTCATCAAGGAAGGCCGCGGCTGGAACCCGTACATCGTCGGTGGCCTGGGCTACCAGAAGTCGGAAGAAGAGTACCCGGCCAACAGCCTGAATGGTCCGCGTGAGCGCAAGGACGGCAACGTTGCCGCCAAGCTCGGCGTCGGCCTGCAGACCACCTTCGACAAGCGCGTTGCTGTCCGCGCCGAAGTGGCCTACCGCGCTGACTTCGACGACAAGAGCTACCACGCTGCCAGCGAAGACTGGTTCGGCGACGTGCTGGCTTCGGTCGGCGTCGTGATCCCGCTGGGCCCGGCTCCGGTCGCGGCTGCTCCGGCTCCGGCTCCGGTTGCCCCGAGCTGCGCCGACCTGGATGACGACGGTGACGGCGTCAACAACTGTGATGACAAGTGCCCGAACTCGCAGCCGGGTCAGACCATCGGTCCGGACGGTTGCCCGGTGCCGGTCTCGATCGACCTGAAGGGCGTGAACTTCGACTTCGACAAGTCGAACCTGCGTCCGGACGCCGTGGCCATCCTGAGCGAAGCCACCGAGATCCTGAAGCGTTACCCGGATCTGCGCGTTGAAGTCGCCGGTCACACCGACTCGAAGGGTACCGACGCTTACAACCAGAAGCTGTCGGAGCGCCGCGCCACCGCGGTGTACAACTACCTGACCAAGAACGGCGTGGACGCTTCGCGTCTGGTCGGCCCGATCGGCTACGGCGAGAGCCGTCCGATTGCTCCGAACACCAACCCGGATGGTTCGGACAATCCGGAAGGTCGCGCCAAGAACCGTCGTACCGAGCTGAACGTCCAGAACTAAGTTCTGACGTTTCGCCCGCAAGACACAGCAGGACCCGGCTTCGGCCGGGTCTTGTTGTTTCTGCGGCGGGAAAAGCCGGAACCGGCCTCGATGGACCAACCGTTTGTCGGCTTTTTGTCCAAAAAACCAATGAGTTGGCGCATTCATTGAAAGTGGCGCTTGAAAGCTGTCGCCGCATTGCTACACTCGCCGCGTCACCTTCCTTCCGTGGATGCCTCTCATGCTGCGCTCTGCATCGGCCGCCGTCCTGGCGCTGGCCCTGGTTCCTGCCGCTCACGCTGCGGTCGATTGCTCGGTCAACACCAGCGCTTCGCCGCTGCCGCTGCCGGCCACGACCATCGCGCCGGTGGCCGACGAGCTGTACATCCGTGGCAACCAGCTGGGCATGCCGGCCGGTGTGCTGAGCAGCAGCTACGATCCTTCGCAGTCGCTGGACCAGGTGCTGCAGCGCCTGCGCATCGACGGCTGCCAGAACATCGCCAAGGCGATTCCGAGCGCGCCGGCGGTGAAGCCGAACGATCCGGCGGCGTACAAGCCGCAGACCGAATTCGACAATACGCCGTGGCGCTTCGACATGAGCCAGAACGGCAAGCGCATGACCGCCGAGGAATTCGATGCCTGGATGAAGGCGCGTGGCGTCCGCGTGGTCAAGGCGCGCCCGGCACCGGTGGCCACCCCGGCCGCGGCCGAAGTACCGGCTGAGACCAAGCCGGTCGATAAGAAGTAATCGTCGCGGGGAGCAGAGGCTTGCGTACGCGCCGCCCACCTGCCGCCCCCGCCGCCCGCTCCCACGTCCTGCGTGGGCGCGCGGATCCGGATGCATCCACGGGTGTGCGCCATGGCCTGGCGCGTGTGCTCTCCAAGGCCGGCGTGTGCTCGCGCAGCGAAGCCGCGCGCTGGATCGCCGAGGGCCGCGTGCGCGTCTCCGGCCGTATCGTCCGTGACCCGGAGTTTCCGATCGGCAGCCCGGCACCTCCCATCGAGGTCGATGGCCTGCCGCTGGCGCCGCCGCAGCGGCTTTACCTGATGCTCAACAAGCCGCGCGGGGTGGTGACCACCGCGCAGGACGAGCGCGGCCGTGACACCGTATACCGCTGCTTCGACGGCGCCGGCCTGCCCTGGATCGCGCCGGTCGGCCGGCTGGACAAGGCCAGTGAGGGCCTGTTGCTGTTCAGCAACGATCCGCAGTGGGCGGCGCGCCTGACCGATCCGCAGACCGGGCCGGACAAGACCTACCACGTGCAGATCGATCGCCTGCCCGATGCGGCCACGCTGGCGGCGCTGCAGGCCGGGGTGGACGACGAGGGTGAATTCCTGGCCGCCCGGGCCGTGCGCGTGCTGCGCAGCGGCGACAAGACCGCGTGGCTGGAGGTGGTCCTCGACGAGGGCCGCAACCGCCACATCCGCCGCCTGCTGGCGGCCTTCGACCTGCAGGTGCTGCGCCTGGTCCGGGTCGCGATCGGCGACCTGGCGCTCGACGATCTCGGCAAGGGCCAGTGGCGGATGCTGGAGGTCAATGACCAGCAGCGGCTGGGGGCCGCTGCACCGGGCTGAGCGTCATGCCCGCGGCCGGCGGATGCCGGTCACCGTTCCAGGCGTAGGGGGCGTCTGGTCGTCGAAATCCCGAACGGAGCCTGCCCATGTACCACTCGTCCCTCAACCGAACCCTGCGCTGTGCCGGCCTGCTGCTGCCGATCGTGCTGCTGGCCGCCTGCGGTGGCCACAAGAAAATGGCCAAGACGGAAACGCCTGCCGAAACCCCGGTGGTGGAAGTGAAAACCCCGGAACTGGATGGTCGCGGCAGTTACCGCTTCCTGATGAGCGACGGCGACAGGAAGATGACCGCCGACGAGTTCGATGCATGGATGAAGGCCAATGGCATCCGCGTCGCCCGTGGCAATGCTCAGGACGCTGCCGCCAAGCCGGTCGTGGTGGCCAGCAAGGATGAGCCGAAGGACAAGAAGAAAAAGAAGAAGTGACGCCGGGCGGTGCGCTACGCCCCTGGTAGGTGCCGACCTAGGTCGGCACGCTTTTGGGTGCTGGGGTCAGAGCCCTTTCCTGCGCAAAGGGATCCGACCCCGGGCATCATCAACCCTTGATCACGCCCAGCTCGACGCCGATGCGGGAGAAGGCGTCGATCGCGCGGTCCAGCTGCTCGCGGCTGTGCGCGGCGCTGATCTGGGTGCGGATACGTGCCTGTCCCTTGGGCACCACCGGGAAGAAGAAGCCGATCGCATAGATGCCTTCCTCTAGCAGGCGCTCGGCGAACTTCTGCGCCAACGGTGCGTCGTACAGCATCACCGGGCTGATCGGATGCACGCCCGGCTTCACGTCGAAGCCGGCGGCGGTCATCTTCCCGCGGAAGTACGCGGTGTTCTCGGCCAACCGGTCGCGCAGGTCGTCGGCGGCAGCCAGCATCTCGAAGGCCTTGATGCCGGCGGCGACCACATGCGGCGGCAGCGAGTTGGAGAACAGGTACGGGCGCGAGCGCTGGCGCAGCAGTTCGATCACTTCGGCGCTGGCGCAGGTGAAGCCACCCAGTGCGCCCCCCATGGCCTTGCCCAGAGTGCCGGTGATGATGTCGATCTTTTCCAGCACACCCTTCACTTCGGCCGAGCCACGGCCGGTGGCGCCCAGGAAACCCGTGGCATGGCATTCGTCGATGTGCACCAGCGCGTTGTACTTCTTCGCGAGCGCGGTGATCTCGTCCAGCGGGGCAATGAAGCCGTCCATCGAGAACACGCCGTCGGTGGTGATCAGCTTGGTCCTGCAACCGGCGGCGTCGGCGGCCTGCAGCTGCGCTTCCAGGTCGGCCATGTCGCAGTTGGCGTAGCGGAAGCGCTTGGCCTTGCACAGGCGCACACCGTCGATGATCGATGCGTGGTTCAGTGCGTCCGAGATGATCGCATCGTTCTCGCCGAGCAGCGGCTCGAACAGGCCGCCGTTCGCATCGAAGCAGGCCGCATACAGGATGGTGTCCTGCTTGCCGAAGAAATCGGCGATCTGTTTCTCGAGCTGCTTGTGCAGGTCCTGGGTGCCGCAGATGAAGCGCACCGAGGCCATGCCGAAGCCGTGGGTATCCAGAGCATCCTTGGCGGCCTGGATCAGGTCGGGATGATCGGCCAGGCCCAGATAGTTGTTGGCGCAGAAGTTCAGCACCTTGCGGCCATCGGCCAGCGTGATCTCGGCCGATTGCGGACTGGTGATGATCCGCTCGGACTTGAACAGGCCCTGGGCGCGGATGGCGTCCAGTTCCTCGGCATAGTGGCGGGTCAGGGCGGAGGAGGCGTCGGTCATGGCGTGGGCACGGCTCAGCACGGGAAACCGACGATTCTACCGGGCATCGATGGCTGGCGACCGGCGGCAGGCAGGCACCGCCATGGCCGGCACATGTTGCAATGCAATAGCAAACGGGTTAAAAAATCGTGAACCGGCCCGTTCTGGCTCCGGTTCCCGCAACTGCCCTGCACGCCACCGCCCCCCACCGGAGACGACCATGAAGCACGCTCGTGCCTGCCTCGCCCTTGCCGCCGCCCTGACCCTGGCCCCGTTTGCCGCCAGCGCCCAGGACAGCGAATCGCCGTACAGCTGGAACGTTACCGCCGTGTCGGATTACCTGTTCCGTGGTGTGTCGCAGACCGATGAGGATCCCACCCTGCAGGCCGGTTTCACCTATACCAGCCCGGTTGGCCTGTATGCCGGTGTCTGGGGATCGGGCGTGGACTTCGGCCCGGGCGACCCGAGCGTTGAAGTGGATTACCAGATCGGCTACGGCGTCGACGCCACCGAGCGCGTGAACTTCGATGTGCTGCTGAACCGCTACACCTACCCCGGCGCCAGCGAGCTGAACTACAACGAGCTGATCACCACCACCACGCTGGATGACACCTACAAGCTGACGGTGGCCTACAGCAACGACGTGTGGAACAGCAGCACCGATGGCTGGTATTACGCGCTGGGCGGCGAGTGGGGCCTGCCGCAGGATTTCACGCTGAGCGCCAGCGTCGGCCGCAGCACCTTCGAAAAGGGCATTGCCAAGGATTACACCGACTGGAACGTTGGCGTGGCCCGTACCTGGGGTCTGTTCACCCTCGGCCTGGGCTACTACGGCACCGACGGCAACGGCCGCGACAACAGCGGCAAGCTGGCCGACAACCGGGTGGTGTTCACGGTGGCGGTAGGCCAGTAAGCGGCACATGACATCACACGAAAAAGGCACCCCTGGAGGTGCCTTTTTCGTGTCTGACGTCGGGAACCCTGTGCCGGCCAACGGTCGGCGCTACCGCATCCTGGCTGGAGGGGAGCCCCCTGGGGCAGTTCAAGGGGGCGCGCCAACGGCGCGGGGTTCAGGCACGAATGGTCAATTCCAGCTCAGTACCACCTTGCCGGCCTTGCCTTCTTCCATCAGGTCGAAGCCCTTCTGGAAGTCGTCGATCGGCAACTGGTGGGTCATCACCTTGCCGAGCGGGAAACCGGACAGCACCAGCTGCGTCATCTTGTACCAGGTCTCGTACATCTTGCGGCCGTAGATGCCCTGCACGGTCAGGCCCTTGAAGATGATCTTGTCCCAGTCGCAGCCGGCACCCTTGGGCATGATGCCGAGCATGGCGATCTTGCCACCGTGGTACATGCAGTCGAGCATGTCGTTGAAGGCGCGCGGATTGCCGCTCATTTCCAGGCCCACGTCGAAGCCCTCCATGTGCAGTTCCTTCATCACGTCCTTCAGCGAGGTGTTGGTGACATTGACCACGCGCGTCGCGCCCATGTCGGCGGCCAGCTTCAGGCGGAAGTCGTTGACGTCGGTCACCACCACGTTGCGCGCACCGATGTGCTTGCAGATGCCCGCGGCGATGATGCCGATCGGGCCGGCGCCGGTGATCAGCACGTCCTCGCCGATCACGTCGAACTCCAGCGCGCAGTGCGCGGCGTTGCCGTACGGGTCGAAGAAGGCCGCCAGTTCGGACGGAATCTGGTCGGGGATCGGCCACAGGTTGCTGGCGGGCATCACCATGTACTCGGCGAAGGCGCCATTGACGTTCACGCCGATGCCGACGGTGTTCGGGCACAGGTGCGGGCGGCCGCCACGGCAGTTGCGGCAGTGGCCGCAGACGATGTGGCCTTCGGCCGAGACGCGCTGGCCAACCTCATAGCCGGTCACCGCCGAGCCAAGCGCGGCGATGCGACCGACGAATTCGTGGCCGATGGTCAGGCCCGGCTTGATGGTGCGCTGGCTCCACTCGTCCCACAGGTAGATGTGCAGGTCTGTACCGCAGATGGCGGTCTTTTCCAGCTTGATCAGGACCTCGTTCGGGCCCGGGGTCGGCACCGGGACCTCTTCGAGCCAGATGCCCTTGGCCGCTTCGCGCTTGACCAGGGCCTTCATCGTTTGCTGCGCCATCGGGGTGGAACTCATCAGGGGGAAAGCGCGGATTATAGAGGTCTGCACGGAATTCCAATGTTGCGCTGCGGGCGCGCTGGCGGAACGAAAGGCGTGCGCCGGCGGGCGTTTCGAACGTGACCGGCGTGCTCGCCGGGCATGGCCCGGCGCTGCCGGGAAATCGGGCGGCTCGCGCTCGCGGGGCATGGTCCCGCGCCATCGGGAAATCGTGCGGGTAGCGCCGGGCCATGCCCGGCGGGCCGGGGGCCATGACTTCCGGGGTTCGGGACAGGGCAGGGGGGCGGGCTACAATCGAAGGTTCCACTACCAGGGGCCGCTCCATGCGCTCGAACCTGCTTGCATTCTCCGTCGTCGCCAGCCTTGGGCTGGTCCAGGTCGCCCATGCCGCCGAAGGCATGTGGGTACCGCAGCAGCTGCCGGAGATCGCCGGCCCGCTGCAGAAGGCCGGCCTGAAACTGTCGCCGGAACAGCTGTCCGACCTGACCGGCGACCCGATGGGCGCGGTGGTGGCGCTGGGCGGCTGCACCGCCAGCTTCGTTTCCCCGCAGGGCCTGGTGGTCACCAACCACCATTGTGCCTACGGCGCGATCCAGCTCAACTCCACCGCCGAGAAGAACCTGATCAAGGAGGGTTTCAACGCGCCGACCCTGAAGGACGAACTCAGCGCCGGTCCCAACGCCCGCGTGTTCGTGCTGGACCGGATCACCGACGTCACCGACCAGGCCAAGGCCGCCATCGCCGCCGCCGGCAAGGACCCGCTGGCCCGCACCCGTGCGCTGGAAGCGTTCGACAAGGCCCAGACCGCCGCCTGTGAAGCCGACGCCGGTTTCCGCTGCCGTCTGTACAGCTTCTCCGGCGGCAATACCTACCGCCTGTTCCGCAACATGGAAATCAAGGACGTGCGCCTGGTCTATGCGCCCCCGGGCAGCGTCGGCAAGTTCGGCGGCGACGTCGACAACTGGATGTGGCCGCGCCACACCGGCGACTTCTCGTTCTATCGCGCCTACGTGGGCAAGGATGGCAAGCCGGCCGCGTTCTCGGCCGACAATGTTCCGTACCAGCCGAAGCACTTCCTGAAGTTCGCCGACCAGCCGCTGGGCGCGGACGACTTCGTGATGGTGGCCGGCTACCCGGGCCGCACCAACCGCTATGCGCTGGCCGGCGAATTCAATGAAACCGCCGAGTTCACCTACCCGACCATCGCCCGCCATTACAACGAAGTGCTGGCGCTGATCGACAAGGCCGGCAAGGCCGACGCCGACGTCAAGGTCAAGTACGCCAACACGGCGGCCAGCATGAACAACGTGGCCAAGAACTACGTCGGCCAGCTGGAAGGCTTCAAGCGCATCGACGCGGCCGGGCAGAAGCGGGCCGAAGAGGCCGCCGTGCTGGCCTGGCTGAAGCAGCAGGGCGCAGCCGGCAAGCCGGCCCTGGCCGCACACGCCCAGCTGCTCAAGCACCTGGATACCAGCAAGAGTACCCGCGAGCGCGATCTGTTCGTCGGCCAGTTCAACAACACCTCGGCCGTGGGCGCCGCGCTGTCGCTGTACCGTCTGTCGATCGAACGCGCCAAGCCGGACGCCGAGCGTGAAGCCGGTTACCAGGAGCGCGACCTGCCGACCCTGGAAGGCAATCTGCGCCAGATGGACCGTCGCTACGTCGCCAGCATGGACCAGCAGCTGCAGCAGTACTGGCTGGACCAGTACGTCGCGCTGCCGGCGGCACAGCGCAACAACGAGGTTCTCAACCAGTGGCTGGGCGGCAGCGATGCCGGGGCCGTCAACGGCCTGGTGAAGAAGCTGGCCGGCACCGGGCTGGGCAGCCTCGATGCACGCCTGAAGTGGTTCAAGGCCGACCGTGCCGCCTTCGAGGCCAGCACCGATCCGGCCATCCAGTACGCCGTGGCCGTGATGCCGGCCCTGCTGAAGCAGGAAGAACAGAGGAAGATCCGCGAAGGTGAATCGCTGACGGCCCGTCCGCTGTACCTGCAGGCGGTGGCGGACTACAAGAAGAGCAAGGGCGAGTTCGTCTATCCCGATGCCAACCTGTCGCTGCGCATCACCTTCGGCAATGTCATGGGCTATGCCAAGGACGGTGTCCAGTACACCCCGTTCACCACGCTGGAAGGCGTTGCGGCGAAGGAAACCGGCGTCGATCCGTTCGACTCGCCGAAGGCACTGCTGGATGCGGTCAAGGCCAAGCGGTATGGCGGCCTGGAGGACAAGCGGATCGGCTCGGTGCCGGTGAACTTCCTGTCCAACCTGGACATCACCGGTGGCAACTCCGGTTCGCCGGTGCTCGATGCGCACGGCAAGCTGGTCGGCCTGGCCTTCGACGGCAACTGGGAATCGGTCAGCTCCAACTGGGTATTCGACCCGGTGATGACCCGCATGATCGCGGTGGACAGCCGCTACATGCAGTGGATCATGCAGGAAGTGGCCCCCGCGCCGCAGCTGCTGAAGGAATTGAACCTGGCGCAGTAAGGTTCATGCTGGCGCCGCCGGGCCATGCCCGGCGGAATCCGTCTGCAATTCCGAAACCCCGCGATCCCCGTCGCGGGGTTTTTTCATGTCCCGACCGGTGCGATGCGCCGAACAGGTATCATCCCTGTTCCGCGTACTTCACAGGATGTGAACGAAACGCGGCCATCTCCTCCCCCCAGGACTCCTTGCACGCATGCGCATCCTGCTTGCCCGCCACGGCGAAACCCCGTGGAACGCCGAAGGCCGCTACCAGGGCCAGATCGACATCCCGCTTTCGCCCATCGGCGAAGCCCAGGCCCAGGCGCTGGGCGCCCGCCTGGCATCCGTGGACATCACCCGTGCGGTGGCCTCGCCGCTGTCGCGCGCCCAGCGCACCGCCCAGCTGGCCCTCGGCGCCGACCGTGCCGGCGCGCTGCAGACCGAACCGGATCTGCAGGAAATCGCCCATGGCGAGTGGGAAGGCCTGCTGGCCAGCGAGATCAACGAGAAGGACCCGTCGCGGTTGAAGGCGTGGCGTGAGGAACCCGATACCGTGCTGATGCCGGGCGGCGAGTCGCTGCGCCTGGTGCTCGAGCGCAGCTGGCGCGGCCTGGCACGCGCCAGCGAGGGCCTCGGCGAGCACGACACGCTGCTGGTGGTCGCACACGATGCCGTCAACCGGGTGATCCTGTGCAGGGTGCTGGGCCTGCCGCTGTCGCGGCTGTGGACCTTCCGCCAGGCACCGACCACGTTGAACCTGCTTGAAGGTCCAGACCTGGAGAGCCTGGAGGTCGTGCGCCTCAACGATTGCGCCCACCACACCCCGTTCTTCGGCGAAGCCAAGCACCGCGCCCTCTGATCCCTGTCCACATCGAACCACCCTGCTTCTGCTGGAACCGCTGCCGTGACGAACCTGCCGACCACCCTGGCCGAATGGCTGGATTACATTGAACGCCAGCACCCGGCGACGATCGACATGGGCCTGGAGCGCGTCCGCGCCGTGGCCACGAGGATGGGACTGGGCGCGCCGGCCAAGCGCACCATCGTGGTCGGTGGGACCAACGGCAAGGGCTCCACGGTCGCCTTCATCGAGGCCATCGGCCGCGCTGCAGGCTGGAAGGTGGGGGCCTACACGTCGCCGCACCTGCTGCGCTACAACGAACGCGTACGCATCGATGGGCAGGAGGCGGAGGATGCCGCTCTGGTGGCGGCATTCAACGCCGTCGAAGCTGCGCGTGGCGACATCACCCTGACCTACTTCGAGTACGGCACGCTGGCCGCCCTGCAGCTGTTCGCGGGGGCAGCGCTGGATCTGGCGGTACTGGAAGTCGGGCTGGGAGGGCGCCTGGATGCGGTCAACATCGTCGACGCCGACGTGGCCGTGATCACCACGGTGGACATCGACCATGCCGAGTGGCTGGGCGAGGACCGTGAAGCGATCGGTGCGGAAAAGGCCGGCATCATCCGCGGCTGGAAACCGGTGATCCTGGGCGAGACCGACCCGCCGTCGAGCGTGCTGGCACGGGCCTATCTGCTGGGCGCGAACGCCATCCGCGGCGGCAGCGACTACTTCTACGAGCCGATCGATGCCCAGCGCTGGCGCTGGCGCGATGTCGGCCTGCGCATGGAACTGCCGACCCCCGCGCTGGCCGGTCCGATCCAGCTGGCCAATGCGGGTGCGGCCATTGCCGCGCTGCGCGCGCTGGACCGGCCGCTGCCACGCGCGGCGTGGGCGGCTGGCATCGCCGCGGCCCGCATCAACGGTCGCCTGCAGGCATTCGATCGTGATGGCGTGCAGGTGCGGGTCGATGTGGGTCACAACCCGCAGGCGGCTGGCCAGCTGGCACGCGCGCTGAAGGCCGAAGCTGTCCCGGGCCGGACCCTGGCGGTCTATGCCGCGTTGCAGGACAAGGATGCGGAAGGCGTGGTGCAGGCGCTGCAGGATGTGGTGGACGAGTGGACGCTGGCCGGCCTGGAAGGTCCGCGCGGACAGAGTGCGCAGCAGCTGCAGGCACGCCTGCACGGCACCGCTGCGGTCACCGCACGGCTGGCCGGCACTGTCGAGCAGGCGCTGACGCAGGTGCTGGCGCAGGCCCAGCCAGGCGACCGCGTACTGGTATTCGGTTCGTTCCACACGGCCGCTGCGGCCCTGCAGTGGTTGCAGCCCGCGCCCTGATCCACGTTCAGCCAACGCCGACGCCGTCCGGTCCGGCACCCGTATAATCGACCGCAACCCCCGGACAGTTGCCTGCCTCACGTGGATACGCCTCTGAAACAGCGATTGATTGGTGCCATCGTGCTGGTGGCACTCGCCGTGATCTTCCTGCCGATGCTGGTGAAGGGGCCGGCGCCGGACAGTGGCGTCGCCAGTGTGCCGATCGCAGCGCCCAATGCGCCCGCCGACGGCCAGTTCGAGACCCGTGAGCTGCCGCTGGTCGCCCCGGCCGGGGGTGCCACCGGCCTGCAGAGTGGCCAGGCCGCACCGCTGCAGGACGCAGCCGCGCCCGCCACGCCGCCGACCGTGGACACCTCGCCGGCGGTGGCTGCCGGCAACTATGCGGTGACATTCGGCGCCTATGGCAGCAAGGCCGACGCCGATGCGGTGATCGCCTATCTGAAGCGTTCGCAGCTGCCGGGCTTTGCCGAGGCGGCGACCATCAACGGCCGGCAGGCGTGGCGCGTGCGCGTCGGACCGTATGCCGATCGCGCCCAGGCCGAGGCGGCCCGCCTGCAGGCGGTGAAGATCCGCTCCGACGTCCATGCCGAGGTGATCACGCTGGATGCGCCCGCAGCTGCGGCTGCACCGGCCGCCGCTGCTCCGGCGCCGGCGGCACCGTCGGCCAGCACCCCGGCGGCGGCGTCCACGCCGTCGGCCACGGGCAACCCGGTGCGCAGCGAGAGCCTGCCGCCCAGCACGCCGGTCGCCAGGCCTGAAGCACCGAAGGCAACCGCGACGCCGGAGGCGACGAAGCCGGTCGCCAAGCCCGAGCCAAAGCCGCAACCGCAAACCCCGGCCGCGCCGGCGGCGGGCGGTGTTGGTTTCGCGGTCCAGCTGGGGGCGTTCGGCCAGGCCAACGATGCCAACGCGCTGCGCGACAAGGTGCGCGCTGCCGGATTCAGTGCCTTTGTCGAGCAGGTCCGCACCGAAAAGGGCACCCTGCATCGCGTGCGCGTCGGGCCGGTGGCCAACCGCGCCGATGCCGAGCAGCTGAAGGCCCAGGTGGCGGCCAAGGTCGGCGTGGCCGGCATGGTCCGACCGCACCCGTGATCACGCGCGCTGTCCGCCGCTGTCGTCGGCAGGAGCGGGCAGCGTGATCGACATCGTGCTGGGCGTGCTGATCGGTGCGTCGGTGCTGTTCGGCTTCATCCGCGGTTTCGTCGGCACGGTGGTCGCGCTGGTGTCCTGGCTGCTGGCCGGCTGGATGGCGTTCACCTTCGGCAATGAGGCATCGCACTGGTGGGCGGCGCCGCAGCCACCCGGCACGGGTCACTATCTGGCCGGCTATCTGGGGGTGTTCGTGCTCACCGTGGTGGCGGTCGGGCTGGTCGGGCTGTTGCTGAAGGCAGCGATCAAACTGACTCTGCTGGGCGGCGTGGATCGCCTGCTCGGCGGTGCCCTGGGCCTGGTCCGCGGCCTGTTCTTCGCCAGCGTGCTGTTGCTGCTGGCCGGTTTCACCGCGTTGCCGGCTGAGCCGGCATGGCAGCAATCGCAGGTGCGGCCGTTGCTGCAGCCGGCGGTGGCCTGGATGCAGGCCCAGCTGCCGCAGCTGGACGGCATGCTGCCACAGGCGCTGCCGCTGGACGGCCTGCTGCCGGGGGCACTGCCCTTGCCCCTGCTCGAGAATGCCCCCACCTCCTCGCAGGTATTGGGCAAGCCGGCGCCGACAGGCGATAATGGCGTTCTCAACGAGGTAGTGGCGGGCGGCGGATGGCCGCGGCCCGTGGACGTGGAGCGGGAGCCCCGGCCGGCCCCCACACTGCCCAGCAACATCGAGCCGGCGCCCGCGCGTCCGGCCCGGCCCGCGCCTGCCGCGGGCGGGACCCCAGGCCAGGCACGGCCACCTTCCTTGTAACTGGGCACAGCCCAGCGGAGACCTCGCACCATGTGTGGCATCGTCGGAATCGTCGGCAACCAGAACGTCGCCGGGCAGTTGTATGACGGCTTGACCGTCCTCCAGCATCGCGGCCAGGACGCGGCAGGCATCGCCACCGCCAACGGCAGCCGCCTGCGGGTGCAGAAGGCCAACGGCCTGGTCCGCGACGTGTTCGACGCACGCACCATGTCCACCCTGGAGGGCAGCGTCGGTATCGCCCACGTGCGGTATCCCACGGCCGGTTCGGAAGGCATGGACGAGGCGCAGCCGTTCTACGTCAATTCGCCGTATGGCATCGCCCTGGCGCACAACGGCAACCTCATCAACACCGAGGCTCTGCGCCAGCAGGTGTTCGAGCAGGACCGCCGCAACGTCAACACCGATTCGGACAGCGAAGTGCTGCTGAACGTGTTCGCCTACGAACTGGAACAGCAGCGCCAGCTCAGTCCGGAAGCCGCCATCCGCGCGGTGGCCGGGGTGCATCGTCGCTGCAAGGGCGGCTACGCGGTGGTCAGCGTGGTGCTGGGCCTGGGACTGGTTGCCTTCCGCGATCCGCATGGCATCCGTCCGCTGGTGCTGGGCAAGCGCAGCCATGCCGAGGGCGACGAGTACATCGTCGCTTCCGAATCGGCCGCACTGGACGTGCTCGGCTTCCAGCGCGTGCGCGACGTGCAGCCGGGCGAAGCGCTGGTCATCACCGCGCGTGGCGAGCTGTTCTCGGAAATCTGCGCCGAACCGGCCGAGCATACGCCGTGCATCTTCGAGTACGTGTACTTCGCCCGCCCGGATTCGATGATCGACAATGTCTCGGTGCACAAGGCGCGCATGCGCATGGGCATCAAGCTGGGCGAGAAGATCCTGCGCCTGCGCCCGGACCACGACATCGACACCATCATCCCGATTCCGGATACCTCGCGCGATGCCGCGCTGGAAATCTCCAATGTGCTCGGGGTGAAGTACCGCGAAGGCTTCATCAAGAACCGCTATATCGGCCGCACCTTCATCATGCCGGGGCAGGGTGAGCGGGTGAAGTCGGTGCGGCGCAAGCTCAACCCGATCCACCTGGAGTTCCGCAACCGGGTGGTGCTGCTGGTGGACGACTCGATCGTGCGTGGCACCACCAGCCAGCAGATCGTGCAGATGGCCCGTGATGCGGGCGCACGCAAGGTCTACCTGGCCAGTGCCGCGCCGCCGGTGCGCTTCCCGAACATCTACGGCATCGACATGCCGGCCGCCGAAGAACTGGTCGCGCACAACCGCAGCGTGGAAGAAATCGAGGCCCACCTGGGCTGCGACTGGCTGATCTACCAGGATCTGGAAGACATGGAAGCGGCCGTGAGCGAGGGCAACCCCGCACTGCGCAACTTCGACTCGTCCTGCTTCAACGGCCACTATCCCACCGGCATCGAACCGGGCTATTTCGAGCGCATCCAGCAACTGCGTTCGGACGACGCCAAGCACAAGCGCCGCGCCTGAGGCCAAGGGCGTGGTCGAGGCCGACGTCGGTGGCGACCTGCTGCGTGCCGCGCAGCAGTGCCTTGCAGAAGCCGATCCGCTGCGCAAGGTGGCCTTGACCCAGGCTCATGCCGCGGCATTCCGCGCGGGGCGGCTGAAGGTGGCAGTGGATGCGCCGCCACCGGAGCCGATCCGGATGCCGGGCAGACCGGACCGCCTGGTACTGGTCCATCCGCGCGAGGTGCCGCGGCGTGGCCTCGGTGGGGTGGAAGGGCGCGCCGCCTTCATCCATGCCATCGCCCACATCGAACTCAATGCGATCGATCTGGCCTGGGATGCCGTGTATCGCTTCCGCGGCCTGCCCGCAGCCTTCCATGCCGACTGGGTCAGTTGTGCCGATGACGAGTCGCGGCATTTCATGCTGTTGCGTGAGCGCCTGCTGGCACATGGCCACGACTACGCCGACTTCCCTGCGCATAACGGCCTGTGGGAGATGTGCGAGAAGACCGCACATGACGGCCTGGCACGCATGGCGCTGGTGCCCCGCGTACTGGAAGCGCGCGGCCTGGACGTGACACCGGGCATGATCGACAAGCTGCGCAACGTCGGCGATGGCGAGACCGCGGATGTGCTGGAGATCATCCTGCGCGAGGAAGTGGCGCACGTCGCCGCAGGTTCGCGCTGGTACCGCTGGTACTGCGAACGTGCCGGCGTTGAACCGCGCGCACGCTTCAAGGCACTGCTGGTCGAGTTCGCAGGCGGTTACCTGCATGGTCCGTTCAACCTGGAAGCCCGCCTGCTGGCGGGCTTCGATGCCGACGAACTGGCCAACCTGGTCGAACAGGCCGGCTGACCGGCAACGCGGGAGCCCAGTCCCGCCCTGCGCGGGCGCGTCTCATGTGTTCGGCAGCACCACCCGCTTGCCATCCACGGTGGGGCGGTTGATGTAGAACAGGCCGGGACCGGGTCGATACGGCAGCTCGCTCACGCCGGCATCGGCCGCATAGGTCAGCGCGGTATCGCCCAGTGCGTCGAAATTCCAGTGTGCCGACTGCATCAGGTAGCGCCTGCGCAGCAGTGCTTCCTGGGCCGGGGTGAGGGCCTGGCCGGCCATCAGCCGGCGCGCGATCGGCAGCAGTGCGTCGGGCAGTTCCCAGCCGGCAACCGCGTTGGCATCTGCGCGCCAGCGTACGCCGGCGGCGATGGCCTGCTGCTGCATCACCTGCAGGGCCACCAGCTGGTAACGCCAGTCGATGCGCCGACGCAGCACCACTGCCGCGGTGACGTACAACACCGGCGACAGCAGCACGCTGCGGCTGCCGGCGCGGCGTTGCTGCTGCCACTGGTGCCAGACATCGACCCACACTTCCTTTTCGCCCAGCCCGAGCTGCTGCCGCCAGCGTTCGGCATCCGCCTGCGCCTCGGCGTACACCGTCGTGGCCTGAAGCTGTGCCAGCGGGGGGACCTGGTAGTCGGCCACGCTTGGCCGGCGCAGCTGCTGCCGGCGTGGGCGACTGAGCAGCTTCGGTCCTTCCTCTGTCTGGTTGTAGCCACCGCCGATGTTGGCGTGCACGCCGGGCAGTGCGATCTCCACGTGCGCTGCGGCCACCCGCGTGAGCGGGTAGTGCTGGCGATGTTCGTCGCGCGCGACCAGCTGCACGACACGTCCGGCGATGTCGGCGGCGAGGGCGACGCGTGGTCGCTCATCGGCTCTTCCCCCGCTTACGGCGACGACCGTGTCGAACAGGCCGATGAAGCGCAGCAGCGGCCGTGCCGGCGCGAAGCCGGCGGCGCAGACCAGCCCCGCGTCCTGCAGCAGTTGCTGCCAGCGGGCCGTATCCCAGGCCTGCAAGCGGTTGGCGGCATCGCGCGCCGCCGCCGCCCCGCGCGAGTATCCGAACAGATCCAGCTGCACGCCCTGCACGGGCCTGTGCCAGCGCGCGGACACGCTGGTCAATGCTGCCGGCAACAGCTCGTTGAGCGCGCGCTCGACCTTGGCACGCACACCGCTGGCGCCGATGCCGAAGGCCAGTCCCAGCAGATCGTCTTCGGCATCATCGCGGGTGCCCACCCCTTCCACGTAGATGGCCAGCGAGGGGAACGGCAGCGTCTCCTGGCGGCTGTCCGGATACAACCGGTGCAGCCGTGCAACGTTGGTCAGGCCATTGTCGTAGCTGCTGGTCAACCGGCTCTGATAGGTCGAATCATCGTCGGCACGCAGCACGGCAGGGCGGGGTTGCGGCACCTGGACGTGTCCGCGCGCCAGGTTGTGCGCGTTGTTGCGGGTGCCATCGAAGAACAGACCAATCCGCAGCACGGCGGCATCGTCATGGGTGTCCTGCGCTGGTGCCATGTGCATTCCCCGTCGTGGCTACGTCACGGTAGCGCGAAAGCGGTGTGTTGGCGAAGTGTAGCGACGCTGTTGACCTGACTGAACGCAGATGCGGTCGATCACAGATCCAGATTCTCATTCCCACCGCCTATTGAATTCACACGACCTGCGCAGGCCAGATGGCCGGACCCGACACAACGGGTCGTGCTGCATCACTGCTGTTCACTTCATTCAAGGAGCGACGAAATGATGTCCAGATCGATTGGCAAGACGGCGGGTGGCCTGTTGCTGGGAATGTCGGTGGTTGCGGCCGCCGGTGCTGCACCGTTGTTCGAGCCGGTGACGGTACTCAGTCGTGCATCGGCAAGCAGTGAACCTGCGCTGGGCCGGTTGTTGGCGACGCCGTCCACGGCCGCTGTGCAGGAGGTGCGGGTCGATGCCGCTGCCACCGCGCAGCCGCAGCTGGAGTTCGAGCTGCTTGGCCAGCGGGTGCAGGCGGTACGCAGCAAGGTCGAAACGCTGCCCGACGGCGGCTCTGTCTGGTACGGCCAGCTCCGCTCCGCGTCGGGCAGGCTGCAGGCGGCCACCTCCAATGGACAGGATGACCCTGGCAATTCGGTGATCCTGGTCCGCTCCGGCGACACGCTGACCGGCTCGATCCGCAAGGACGGCAAACTCTACCGGTTGCGTCCGCTCGGCAACCGCCACGTCCTGGTGGAAGTGGATGAATCGCGGATGCCGGCCGACCACCCGGCCGACTACAACCAGTTGCCGAAGATTCCGCTGCCGGCCGATGACCGCATCGGCATTGCCCAGGCGTCTTCGGGAACGCCGGCGACCATCCGCGTACTGGTGGTGGCCACCAATGCCGCCGTCGCCGCCTATGGCGGCAACATGCAGTCGCTGGTGCAGCTGGCGGTCGCCGAGTCGAACCAGGGCTACACCAACAGCAATGTCGGCCTGACGCTGCAGCTGGCCCGCTACGAGACCACCAGTTACAGCGAATCCGGCGACTTCAATACCGATCTGGCACGTTTCCGCGGCACCAGCGACGGCTACATGGACAGCATCCACAGCAGCCGCAATACCTACACGGCCGATGTCGGCGTGCTGCTGATCAACAACGCGTCTTACTGCGGCCTGGCCTCGGGCATCGGCTCAAGCGCATCTACCGCGTTCGCGGCGGTGTACTGGGATTGCGCGACCGGCTACTACTCGTTCGCCCACGAGATCGGCCACCTGCAGAGCGCGCGGCACGATCTCGCCAACGATCCGAGCACGTCGCCATACGCCTATGGCCATGGCTATCGCTATGAGCCGTCCAGCGGTACCGGCTGGCGCACCATCATGGCGTACAACTGCACCCGCAGCTGCCCGCGCCTGAATTACTGGTCCAATCCGAACATCAGCTACAACGGCATCCCGATGGGCACTGCCAGCACCGCCGACAACCAGCGCGTGCTGGTCAATACCAAGCACACCATCGCCGGCTTCCGGTAACCGGCACCCGGGGCGCACGACCCGGGGTCGTGCGCTGCCGTGGATGGACGGGCCTCAGGTCAGCGAATCCAGCGTCCAGCCCTGTGGGGTCACGCGCAGTACCGAGCCCTGCTCGTACCAGTCACCCAGAACGATGCGGGTGCAGCTGCGTCCGCCGGCCTGCAGCGCATGGATTGCGGGGCGGTGGGTGTGGCCGTGGATCATGGTGTCCACGCCGTGACGGATGAAGGTGGCCTCCACTTCGGCCGGGGCCACGTCGGTCACTGTCTCGAACTGCGCGCGGTCGCCCTGTTTCATTTCCGACTGCCGTGCCTGGCTCGCTTCACGGGCCTTCTGCGCGAAGGCAATGCGTGCGGCCAGCGGCTGCGAGAGGAACTGCGCCTGGAATGCCGGATCGCGCGTCTGCGCGCGGAACTGCTGGTAGGGAATGTCGTCGGTGCACAGCAGATCGCCGTGCTGCAGCAGCACCGCACGGCCGTACAGCTCGATCACGCACGGGTCGGGCAGGATGCGCAGACCGGCACGGCGTGCGTAGTCTTCGCCAAGCAGGAAATCGCGGTTGCCGCGGATGAAGTACACCGGCACGCCGCTGTCGGCGAGCGTCCTCAACGCGTCCGCCACCGCATCGGCGGCGGGTGAGGGCGTGTCGTCGCCGATCCAGGCCTCGAACAGATCGCCCAGGATGTACAGCGCGTCCGCGCCGGGCGCCTGTTCGCGCAGGAAACGCAGGAACAGGTCGGTGATTTCCGGACGGCTCGGGTCCAGGTGCAGGTCGGAAATGAACAGCGTGGTCATGCCTGCATTCTAGGTCATCGCGGATACCGGTAGCGCCGGGCCATGGCCGGCGAGCGCATCACACCGGCAGCGGCAGCCAGGCCAGGCTGGCCGACGCCAGCAGTGCGGCGATGCCGGTGGCGGCCAGCACATCGCTGGGGTAATGCAGGCCCAGCACGACCCGCGACAGGCCCACGCCGAGGGTGAACGGCACCAGCAGCGGCGCCAGCCAGGGGTAATAGGCCAACGCCACGATGGTGAACGACACCGCGTGCAGGGTATGCCCGGACGGGAAACTGAACTCGTCCAACGGGGCCACCCAGGCCCGGATGCGCAGATCCGCGGCATACGGGCGGGGGCGCCGGGTCCAGCGCTTGAGGCCCTTGTACAGCAGCAGCGCGGCCAGGCCGGTGGCGGCCATGTGCACCGATGCGCGCAGCCCGTCGAAGCCATCGATCGCCACCAGTACACCCATCAGCACGTACCAGAACACGCCGTCGCCAAGCCGGCTGATGATCGAGAACAGACGGCGCACGCGGCGGCGCCGGCAATAGTGGTTCGCCCGCCGGCACAGGCGTGTTTCGCTGCCGCGCAGCAGTTCAAGCGGCGTGGTGCGCATGGCCAGTCCTCCGGGTGTTCGCCAGCTCAGCCAGCAGCGCATCGAACTCGGCCACCACCTGCTGCGGATGCAGCCGCTTCATCGCCCGTGCGGCCTGGCTGCCCAGTTCGCGGCGCAGCGTGTCATCGCTGGCCAGCTGCACGGCCGCTTCGACGAACTGCTCGTCGTTGCCCACGGCGGCACCGTTCTCGCCGTTGCGCAGGTACTCACGCGCCGCGCCGTAATCGAAGGCCACCGTGGCCAGGCCGCTGGCCATGCTTTCCAGGGTCACGTTGCCGAAGGTCTCGCTGCGGCTGGGGAACAGGAACAGATCGCCGCTGGCGAAATGGCGGGCCAGCGCTTCGCCGCGCTGGATGCCGCAGAAGATGAAGTCGGGGTTCTCATGCGCCAGCTTCTCCCGTGCGGGCCCGTCGCCGACCCAGACGAAGCGTGCCTTCGGCCGTATCTGCTGCAGGCGGCGGAACGCCTTCACGGCCAGTCCGAGGTTCTTCTCGGCGGCGATGCGGCCAACGTAGATCGCTGCCAGGCCATTGCCGTCGATGCCCCATTCCTCGCGCAGGGTGGGGTCACGCCGGCCCGGGTCGAACTGCTGGCTGTCGACCGCGCGGGCCAGCAGCCGGACGCGCTCGAAGCCGTGTTCGGCAAGGAACTGTTGGAGCTCGCGGGTGGGCACGAGGGTGGCGTCGGCCTGGTTGTGGAAGCGGCGCATCCAGCGCATCGCGGCGGCCTGCAGCCAGGCGACCCCGTAGTCGGGCAGATACTCGTCGAAGCGAGTGTGGAAGCCACTGGCTACCGGGATGCCGAGGCGCCGCGCGGTACGCAGCGCCGACCAGCCCAGCGGGCCTTCGGTAGCGACATAGATCGCATCCGGGCGCTGCTGCTGCCAGTGGCGACCGAGCCGGATCGGGGCCGGCAGGCCGAACCGCAACCCGGGATAGCGGGGCAGGGCGGCGCCGGGCACCAGCAGGGTACCGGGAGCGGAATCCAGCGCTTCATTGGCCTGGCGTGGCCGGATCAGGTCGATCTCGTGCCCGGCCGCCCGCAGGCCCTGTTCCAGTCCCTGCACGGTCAGTGCGACGCCGTTGACTTCCGGCGGATACGTCTCGGTGACGATGGCATAGCGCATGGCGGGCCTCCGGTTTCCCGGCATGCTCGGGCCTGGCGATGTAGCCGACATGACGGCTTGGCGACACAGGCATGACAGACGCGCAGGAGCGCCGGCGGCGGGGCCGGGGCCAGAAAAAACCACGGCCCCGAAGGGCCGTGGTCGTGGAGCGTCGCAGTGCGATCGATCAGAAGCGCTGCTGGTACTTCATGTAGATGAAACGACCGATGTCGTAGCCGCCGTAGTACGAGAACGCGGAGTTCGGCTTGCTGTACATGATCGGGCCGGACTTCTCGAACACGTTGTTGGCGCCGACGGCGACGGTCGCATCCCACGGCAGGTTGTAGCGGAACTGCACGTCGTGGAAGGTCACCGAACCACGCTCGTTGTAGTTGCGCGAGCCCTTGTACCACGGTGCATACACGCCCGGATCGGAGCACTCGTCCGGATACAGACCGATGTTGGAGCAGGTCTCCTTCACGCCCGAGTAGTAGCGCGCGGTCCAGGTCACCCCGAAGTCACCCAGATCGTAGCCCAGCGCCAGGTTCGAGCGGACGCGGAAGGCGCTGCCGATGCCGTTGGTGACGATCGGAACGATCGAGCTGTCGTTCGAGGTGCGGTAGGTCGCACTGGACACGTAGGTGGTGGCCGAATTCACGTTGAACTTGCCGAACCGGGTGTCCAGACGGTAGCTCACATCCAGGTCGTAACCTTCGGTTTCCATGAAGCCCGCATTGCGGTTGCCGAACTTCAGGTTGGTCACGATGCCCGTCACCGGGTCACGCTGGAAGCGCGTGCAGCGCGAATCGATGCCTGCTTCGTAGCAGTCCTGCAGGATCTGGGTCGGCGTATCGGCAATGATCGTGTTGTCGATGCGGATCTTCCACCAGTCCAGCGAGGCGTTGAAGCCCTGGATGAAGCTCGGGCTCCAGACCAGGCCCAGCGTCTTGCTGGTCGAGGTTTCCGGAGTCAGCAGCGGATTCGAGCCGGAAGTGAACGGCACCGGCGTGGCATCGGTGGAGGTGTTCACCGGAGTGCCGCCCTGGCGCAGCTGGCGGAAGGTATCGGCATTGGCGATGTCGCGGGCGCAACGCGAACGGACTTCGGCGCTGGAGGCCGAGGAACCGAAGCGGGTGTCGCACGGATCGCTGAACTGCGCGAAGGTCTCGGAGCCACCACCGAACAGATCGTTGATGGTCGGGGCGCGGAAGCCCTCCGCCCAGGTGCCACGCACCATCAGCGAGTCGATCGGCTTCCACTTGAAGCCGAACTTGCTGTTGAGGGTGTTGCCGAAGGTGTTGTAGTCCGAGAAACGGGTAGCACCGTTGAAGCTCAGTTCCTTCGCGCCCGGCAGATCGGCCAGCACCGGAACGTTCACTTCCAGGTAGGCTTCATTGACGGTGTAGTCGCCACCGGTCGGGCCAGCCGCGAGGTTGGTGGTGGCGCCGGTCTGGGCCAGGGCATCCGGGGTGTACTTGCCTTCTTCCTTGCGGCTTTCCACGCCGAAGGCGAAGCCGAGGTCACCGGCCGGCAGGGTCACGATGCTGCCCGCGATGCTGGCGAAGAAGTTCTTGGAGGTGGTGCGGCCCTTGGTGATCTCATCCGGGAACAGCCACGCCTGCAGTTCTTCGTTGCCATAGATGCCATCGGCAGCGGTGGTGCCGTACGGAACCAGCGGGTTCCACGGCTTGCAGACGTCGTAGGAGATCGGAGCAGCGGCCGTGCCGCACTGCACCTTGCCGGTGGCGGCGTTGAAGAAGGACGGACCTACGCCGGCCGCGACGCGACCCTTGTGCAGGTTGCCGGTCGCCACCGATTCCAGCTCGTTGCGGTTGTACTGGTAGCCCACTTCCCAGTCGAAGTAACGCTCGCCGATATCGAACGAGCCGTCGAACGACGCCACCGCGCGGTAGGTCTTCAGCTCGCTGGTGGTCACGCGCGGCACTTCCCAGGTGCGGCGGTTCCAGGCCACCGCAGTCGGGGTGGCGAAGCCGTGCTGGTTGCCGAACGGGTTGAAGTAGCTGTCGATCGACATGGAGCCGACACCGGCGGTGCTCGACTGCAGCGGATAGCCCGCGATCTGGCGGGTGGACTCGCGCTGGTTGTAGCCCAGCTCAGTGCGGAAGTTGACGTTGTCGGTGATCTTGAACCGGCCGTCGAAGTAGATCGAGTCGCGCTTGACCGGGTACATCACGTGCATCTGGTCGTTGGCGTTGCTCACGTCACCGGTGAAGGGCGTGGAGTTGGTGAGGTGGTAATTGGCCGGATTGGTCGGGTCCGTGCCACGGTTGAGCGAGTAGCCACAGCCTGCCGGAGGCGTCGCATTGCAGCCGGGACCGCGCACGCCGGTGAACTGGCCGTACTGGCTGATGGTGGTCCAGTTGCTGCTGTCGTTCGGGTGGCGATCGGTCATGCCGTACTGGCTGAAGCCGCGGTCACGCGCCCACACGCCCTTCTCTTCTGCATGCTCGGCCGACAGGGTCAGCGAGATGCGGTCGTTGTTCCAGCCGGCGACCACGTCGAAGCGGTCGCGCGCGCCGTCGCCCTCGCTGTACTGGCCGTGGTAGACGTTGGCGGTCACGCCGGTGACGTTGGAGCGGGTGATGATGTTGACCACGCCAGCCATGGCATCCGAACCATAGATCGCAGAAGCGCCGTCCTTCAGCACCTCGATGCGCTCCACTGCCGACACCGGCAGGGAGGAAACGTCCTGGTAGCCGGACGTGCTGATGCCCAGGCGCTTGCCGTTGACCAGCACCAGCGTGCGCTGCGTGCCCAGGTTGCGCATGTCGATGTAGGTGCCGCCCGCGTTCTCGCCCGCGGTCAGCGCGTTGGCGCGGCTGATTGCCGGGCTGCCCATCGCGGTGACGTTCTGCAGGATGTCGGCAACCGAGCTGAAGCCCTGGCGCTCGATATCGTTGCGGCTGATCGCGAACACCGGCTGGGCGGTTTCCACGTCGACCTGGCGGATACGCGAACCGGTGATCTCGATACGGTCCAGGTTGGTCGGCGAAGCAGTGCTTTCGCTCTGGGCGAACGCGGGCAGTGCCGCCAGCGTTGCAGTGGTAGCCAGGGCATAGCGGATCGCCTGCCCCAGGGCGGTGGTGCGTGAAGTCATACGAGCTCTCTCTCTCAGGTCGTGCAACGGACGCCAAAAAGGGCGTCGAAGAAGCCGGAAGGTCGTGCGACCGGACCAGCAACCCGATAGTAGTCTCGTTGGTTAATGCTGTGTAAAGAGGGCGTGTCGAACAAATTAACGCTTTGTCACAAATCTTCACAAAACATGAACAAAAGCAATCGCTTACGATGCCGTCGCGGATGGACCCCCAACGACGGGCTGACGCGATGCAACAGGAAAAGCCGCCAGATTGCGCAAAGTGTCACCGAATGTAACGCCGAGGCGCGCGTATTCAGGCAACGAAGGGACGGAACTGGATGCCGAGGCCGGCGATGCCGTCGGTCTCGCCGATCAGGTCGGCGCGCAGCAGCGGCCTGGCGTCGATGAACGCCTGCGGCACGATCAGCGACAACCGGTTGTCATCGGCGGTCAGTTCCAGCGGCGGCAGCGGAGCGTCCTCATGGGCACGGTTGAGCAGCACCGCCAGGCGCAGCAGCGCGGCCAGCCGCCGCGCGGTCAGCAGCAGGCGCTCGGGCAGGGCGTCGAACGCGGTCTTGCCCACGCTGCGGCGATGGCTGCGGACCAGGGCCGCCAGCATCTGCTGCTCCTGCCGCGAGAAGCCGGCGATGTCCGAGTGTTCCAGCACGTAGCTGCCATGCACGTGATAGCCGCTGTGGGCGATCATCAGCCCCAGCTCATGCAGGCGTGCCGCCCAGCCGAGCATGCGGGCATCGTCAGCGTCGAGCTTCCAGCGTTCCTGTACCTGCTCCAGCAGCGACAGGGCGGTGTCCTGCACGCGGTCGGCCTGGACGGTGTCGATGCCGTAACGGTGGGTGAGCGCAGCGACCGATTCGTCGCGCAGGTCGTTCTCGCCGGCACGGCCGACAATGTCGTAAAGGATGCCTTCGCGCATCGCGGCCTTGCTGACCAGCAGCTTCTGCAGGCCCAATGCCTGGAAGGCCGCCTCCAGCACCAGGATGCCGCCCGCGATGATCGGGCGGCGATCGCTGGACAGGCCCGGCAGCACGATGTCGTCGATCTTCTTGGCCTTGAGCAGCTCGTCGCGCAGCTGTGGCAGGGCTTCGGCGGTGATCGCCCCCTTGCTCAGCTTCATCGTCGCGCAGATCTCGCTGATCGCCTTGTGGGTGCCCGAAGAACCCAGTGCCTCCTGCCAGCCCAGCGCACGGTACTTGCTGGCGAAGGGCTGGAACTCGCGACCGATCTCGGCCAGTGCATCCTTCCAGCGCTTCTTGCTGAGCTTGCCGCCCGGAAAGAAGCGGCGGGTGCTGGCAATGCAGCCGGCCTGCAGGCTCTCGCGCTCGAGGGTCTGCATGCCCATGCCGATGATGAACTCGGTCGAGCCACCGCCGATGTCGATCACCAGCCGGCGCTCGCCCGGTTTGGGCGGCTGGGCATGGGCGACGCCCAGGTAGATCAGGCGCGCCTCCTCGCGGCCGCTCACCACTTCGATGGCATGGCCAAGCGCGGTTTCGGCGGGAACCAGGAACGACTGCGGTGAACGCAGCTGGCGCACGGTATTGGTGGCCAGTGCACGCACGCGGTGCGACGGGACATTGCGGATGCGCTGGCCGAAGCGGGCCAGGCATTCCAGTGCGCGTTGCCGTGCCGCAGCCGACAGGCCCCCCTTGCCATCCAGACCGTCGGCCATGCGCACGGTTTCGCGCAGGCGGTCGATCACCCGCAGCTGGCCGAGCGTGTAGCGCGCGATGACCATGTGGAAACTGTTGGAGCCAAGGTCGATGGCGGCCAGCAGGTCGCCATCCTGCAATGCGGGCGGAGTCGTGGTGGTATGCGGCATGGGCGAATGTTAGCCGAAGGGGCGGTGTGCTCGTCACCGCATGGCCTTCACATTTTGTCGGGGGGGCGTTCGGTAGTGCCGGCCGCTGGCCGGCAAGGTCAACGTCAACGTCAACGTCAAAAGCGGGTTTTCTGAGGGATGGCGGGGTGGGTCCGGTTGAGGG